>NZ_JACSKD010000003.1:0-306658 GCF_018617455.1 Exiguobacterium sp. s22 | reverse complement strand
GATATAGCTCTTAAATTGACGAAGCTTGCGCTTCATTCAAAAATGGTAAAACTTATTTTTGCCTCATCGTTCAGTTTTCAAAGTTCGTCTGCCGCTCTTAGCGACTCATTTATAATAGCACCTGAAATTATATCCGTCAACTATAAAAATAAAGTTTTTTAAAAAAGAATAAATAAAGACGATTCCATCCTTTTATATTGAATGAAATCGCCAGTCTCTTCTTATAGAAACGATACAATGTGTATTTCATTTAAACGAGATAAATCATATTCTGTCTCTCCTGTTGCTTCAACGACAACGGGTTGATCGACACGATTTGTATAGGCGTGTATCGTTCCACGAATTCCGTTACTCAATAACACCGACCGACCCATTTCATAAAATCCGAGTAACGTCGCAAGAAGCGATAGTGCCTCCCCGTCGTAAGCTTTATTCTGCCACATATAGAAATATGCCTCTTCCGGAGAGAGCGGCTTCCGGAATGTCCGGGGTGCGGTTAACTGACAGAAGCGATCGGCGACAATAAATAAAGGAGACGCTGGATTCAATTCACGTTCCGTCAACCGCTTCGGAAATCCGGATCCATCCAATCGTTCGTGATGTTCAGCAATTAATTGATAGACACGACCTCGTAATATTTGACTACTCGGAAGCATCGATGCCGAGACAAGTGGATGTTGGTACAATAATTCTCGTTCCATTTTTGTGAAATAACGCATGTGCGACCATTTCCGAATTTTAGCGTAACTTGCATCTGCAAAGTAGGACGCAATGCCATAATCAAATTGGAGTTGATGCTCGTCACCACGATATTTGGATAAAGCTCGTGCGACGAGTGCTCGATAAATCGCATGATAAATGACATGATTTTTTCGTAACGGCTGATGTGTAAAGAAATGGACGACCGCTGAAAGCGGGACGTCTTGACGAAAGAGATGATGGATGAATTCTAAACCTTCATACGGGTTAGGCGCGATTCTCTCTTCCCACTGATTGTAATGCTTCTCATATTGAAGCACCTGACCACAAAGAATCTGCTCTTCTTTTGAAGTAAACGTCATTCGTTCGATAGGTGAGACATCAATTTCTTCTACTTTTAAGAAACGGAGCAAACGCAAATGTTCGTTGGTTAAGTGGATTCCGGCTTCTAAGGAAGAAACGGGTGACAATAACGTCATCCCAACATGTACAGTGGATAAGTTCAAACGCACGCGAATCCCTCCTAATATATAAAAAGGTCGAACGGAAACACCGTTCGACCTCTCGTCTTACTCATTCACATCAGACGATTCGTCGGTTTCAGGTGCTTCATCCTCAAACCCATTCTCCAAATCGACTGCTGATTCCTCTTCTAACTCATCTTTTTTCAATTTTGCGATAGTCGCTAAGCGATCGCCCTCTTCGATGTTCATCACTTTCACACCGCGAGTACTTCGACCCATTTGAGAGATTGTTTGCGAATCGATCCGAATCGCAACACCGAGCTCGGTCATCAACATGATGTCATCATCTTCATCAACGACACGCATCCCGACGACTGTTCCACGGTCTGTCTTGATTCCGATGATACCGGAACCGCCACGACCTTGTGTGCGGAACTGCTCCATGGCCGTACGCTTTCCGTATCCTTTTTCTGTGATGATCAAGACGTCTTGTGTCGTGCGAACGATTTCCATCGAGACGACCAAATCGTCGTCTTTCTTCAGTCGAATCGCGCGAACGCCTCGTGCCGTACGTCCCATCGAGCGAACTTCTCCTTCGAGAGGGAATCGGATTGACATCCCTTGACGGGTGACGATCAACATTTCATCGTCGCCCTTCGCTAAACGAACCGTGACAAGTTCATCCGTCTCATTCAAGCTGATGGCACGTAGACCGTTTTTGTTGATTCGAGCATATGCCGAAAGTGGCGAACGCTTAATCAATCCTTCTTTCGTAATGAAGACGAGAGACAATTGTTCGTCTGCTACTTCTTCTGACTCATCCTGTGCTTCTTCCGCCACCGTCTGGTTTGCGAGGTAACTGTTGAAATCGACCGGAATCATCGTTTCGACTTTTTCACCTTTGTCGATTTGAAGCAAGTTGATGATTGGCATTCCTTTCGCAGTACGACTCATCTCAGGAATTTCGTACCCTTTAAGACGGAAAACGCGTCCAAAGTTCGTGAAGAACAAGATGGTATCGTGTGTCGATGCTGAGAGCAAGCGAAGAACGAAGTCTTCATCGTTCGTTCCCATACCTTGTTTTCCACGTCCACCACGGCGCTGAGTCCGGTATGAATCCGAAGGGATTGACTTGATATATCCTTCGCTCGTGAGCGTGATCATCATATCGCGAACTGGAATCAAATCTTCATCCTCGAGTTCAACAATATCCGTGCGAATCACCGTACGACGAGCATCACCGTATCGCTCTTTGATTTCGATTAACTCGTTACGAATGATGTCGAGGAGCAATTCCTCATCACCAAGAATCGCACGAAGCTCTTCAATCAACGCTTTTACTTCACGATATTCGCCTTCAATCTTCTCACGTTCCAACCCAGTCAAGCGTTGGAGACGCATATCTAAGATCGCTTGCGTTTGTTCTGTCGAAAGTCCAAAGCGAGCAATTAATTTTTCACGCGCCTCATCACCTGTACGTGTGCTACGGATGATGGCAATGACTTCGTCCAAATGATCAAGTGCCACACGAAGACCTTCTAAGATATGGGCACGCGCTTCCGCTTTATCTAAATCGAATTGCGTACGACGACGCACGACCTCTTTTTGGTGTTCGATGTAGTAATAGATGGCTTGTTTGATGTTCAACGTTTTTGGACGACCGCCTACAAGCGCGAGCATGTTGACCCCGAATGTCGTTTGCATTGGCGTCTGCTTATACAAGTTGTTCAAGATGACACTTGCGTTTGCGTCACGGCGAACCTCGATGACGATTCGCATCCCGTTACGGTCTGATTCATCGCGCAAGTCTGTGATACCCTCGATTTTTTTATCGCGGACCAAGTCGGCGATCTTCTCAACGAGACGCGCTTTGTTGACTTGGTAAGGAATCTCATGCACGAGAATCCGTTCACGGCCATTTTTCAATACTTCGATTTCGGCTTTCGCACGCATCGTAATCGATCCGCGTCCAGTCTCGTATGCACGACGAATCCCACTTCGTCCTAAAATCTCTCCCGCTGTCGGGAAGTCAGGGCCTGGGATGTGTTGCATCAATTCCGCAATCGTGATGTCCGGGTTATGGGAAAGTGCCAAAACCCCATCGATGACTTCATTCAAGTTATGCGGAGGGACGTTCGTCGCCATCCCGACGGCAATCCCACTCGTTCCGTTTACAAGGAAGTTCGGGAAGCGAGCTGGGAGTACGACCGGTTCTTTTTCTTCACCATCGAAGTTTGGTTGATAATCGATTGTGTTTTTTCCGATGTCACGTACGAGTTCCATCGCAATTTTAGACATTCGTGCCTCGGTATAACGCATCGCAGCGGCCGAGTCGCCATCGACTGAACCGAAGTTCCCATGACCATCGACTAATTCATAGCGATAACTGAAATCCTGAGCCATACGGACCATCGTCTCATAAACAGCCGAATCACCGTGTGGGTGGTACTTACCGATTACGTCCCCGACAACACGCGCCGATTTCTTATGGGGCTTGTCCGCACGAATCCCAAGTTCGTTCATCGCATATAAAATACGACGGTGAACCGGCTTCAATCCATCTCGTACGTCCGGAAGGGCACGTGATACGATGACGCTCATCGCATAGTCCATGAACGACGTTCGCATCTCCTGGCTAATATTTATATCCTTGATATTTTCTTGTTCTGCCATTCGTTATTGCCTACCCTTCTTATTAAATATCGAGGTTCTTCACGTAATGGGCGTGAGATTGAATAAAGTCACGGCGTGGTTCGACGTTGTCACCCATGAGCGTTTCGAAAATCTCATCCGCTTCAATCGCATCTTGCAGGTCGACACGAAGCATCGAACGCGTTTCCGGGTTCATTGTCGTATTCCATAACTGTTCAGGATCCATCTCTCCGAGACCCTTGTAACGTTGAACGCTATAACGTGCATTTTCAGGAAGTTGTGCAAGTGTCGCTTGTAACTCCCGGTCATTTTGAACGTAGATTGTTTCTTTCCCGTGCTTCACACCATAGAGCGGTGGTTGCGCGATGTACACATATCCACTTTCGACAAGTGGACGCATGTAACGATAGAAGAACGTCAACAATAGCGTACGAATGTGTGCACCATCGACGTCGGCATCGGTCATGATGATGAGTTTATGGTAACGCGCTTTTGATAAGTCAAACTCGTCGGCAATTCCTGTACCGAGAGCTGTGATAATGGTCCGGACTTCTTGGTTGGCCAAAATCTTATCGAGGCGTGCCTTCTCGACGTTGATGATCTTTCCTCGAATCGGCAAGATGGCTTGGAAGTGACGGTCACGTCCAGATTTTGCTGAACCACCCGCTGAGTCACCCTCAACGATATAGAGTTCTGATTTCGACGCGTCTTTTGAAGAACAGTCGGCCAATTTCCCTGGCAATGAACTGACTTCGAGAATTCCTTTACGACGTGTCATCTCACGTGCACGTTTCGCAGCAAGACGCGCGCGCGCAGCCATCAATCCTTTGTCGACAATGAGACGACCGACCGATGGGTTCTCAAGCAAGAACTGTTCGAACGTATCGCTAAATAGTGTGTCCGTTGCTGTCCGTGCATCTGCATTCCCAAGTTTTGTCTTCGTCTGCCCTTCAAACTGAGGAGAAGGGTGTTTGACCGAAACAATTGCAGTCAATCCTTCACGGACATCATCCCCTGAGAGGCTGCCATCGGCTTCCTTCATCAATCCGAATCGCTTCGCATAATCATTAATGGCACGTGTGAGCGCTGTCTTAAATCCAGTCTCGTGCGTCCCACCTTCATGCGTCGGAATATTGTTCGTGAACGAATAGATGTTACTTGCGAAACCTTCGTTGTATTGAAGGGCAATCTCAACTTCGATTCCGTCTTTCGTCCCGTGCACATACACCGGTTCCTCATGAATCGACGCTTTAGAACGGTTCAAGTGCTCGACATAAGACTTGATTCCACCCTCGTAATGATAGTTACGTTCAATCGTCTCATCACCACGATCATCTTTGGCAACGATTCGTAATCCTTTGTTCAAGAAGGCAAGTTCACGCAAACGTGTCGCTAACAAATCAAAGTCATATTCAAGCGTCTCTTGGAAGATGTCGCCGTCTGGGAAGAAACGGACTGTCGTTCCTGTCGTATCAGTCGTTCCGACGATTTCAAGCTCACCTTGTGGAACACCACGTTTGAACGATTGATAATATACGTTCCCATCACGACGGACAAACACTTCAAGTTTTGTCGATAAGGCGTTAACTACTGATGCCCCGACACCGTGAAGTCCACCTGATACTTTGTATCCACCGCCGCCGAACTTACCACCTGCGTGCAACACCGTGAAAATAACTTCAACGGCAGGTCGGCCCGTTTTCTTTTGAACATCGACTGGAATCCCACGTCCGTTGTCTTCGACAACAATTGAGTTCCCTGGCTCGACTGTCACTGTGATCGTGTCACAATAACCGGCAAGCGCCTCATCGATTGAGTTATCGACAATCTCCCATACCAAATGGTGGAGACCGCGAGAGCTTGTGGAACCGATATACATCCCTGGACGTTTACGGACAGCCTCTAAGCCTTCAAGGACTTGAATCTGATCGGCGCCGTACGCTTGCAATTCTTTTTCATTTTCATTACTCATCGGTTATTTTCACCTACTATACATGATTTGGTGTTCCTTCTTGCCGCGATTACACGGATTCCGTTTCAACTTCGCCTTGTTTCACGTGAAACACTTTAGCTTGCTGAATGGTCTCATGTGCAATCCCGTCAATGTTCGTTGTTGTCAAAATCGTTTGTACTTTCCGTCCCATCGTATCGAGGAGATGGGTTTGGCGATGATCGTCAAGCTCAGATAACACATCGTCTAATAACAACAGAGGATATTCGCCTACTTCTTCATGAATCAACTCAATTTCAGCTAGCTTCAATGACAAGGCCGCCGTTCGTTGCTGACCTTGTGAACCGAACGTTTGGACGTTTCGATCGTTGACATACAATTCAAAATCGTCACGATGTGGACCAAACAAGGTCACACCTCTTCGTCGTTCGTTCTCTCTTATTTTATCAAACTTTTGACGATACGTTTCAAACATCTGTTCTTTTGAGAAACGTTCTTTGTTAAACGTGTCGGAAACGTATTGAATCGTCAGCGTTTCGAGTTCTCGCGTGATTCCAGAATGAATCGGATTGGCCCATTTTTCGAGCTGATCGATGAAATGATAACGTCGCATCACAATCTTCACGGCAAGTTCAATCAATTGATCCGTCAAGACCTCGAGTAACGTCTCGTCGCCACCTTTTGTGGATAACTGCTTCAGCAAGGCGTTCCGTTGTTTTAACGTCTTCAAGTATTGATTGAGCTCGTGTAAGTACACGGGACTGACCTGACCGATCTCCATATCTAAAAATCGCCGTCTCCCTTGCGGACTGCCTTTCACGATGGCTAAGTCTTCAGGGGCGAACAAGACGACGTTAAACGCGCCGACATAGTCACTGAGACGACGTTGTTCCAAATGATTGAGCTTTGCTTTCTTGCCTTTAGGAGAAAAAGAGAGACTCTGCACCGATTCGCCCGTCCGTTTATGAATCCGTCCTTCGATACTCGCAGCATCCGCTTCCCAACCGATTAACTCACGGTCTTGTGTCGTCCGATGCGATTTTGCGAGCGCAAGTACATAAATCGATTCGAGAAGATTCGTTTTTCCTTGGGCGTTCTCACCAATCAGAACATTCGTCTGTTCTGAAAAATCTAGCTCGAGGGTTTCGTAGTTGCGATAATTTTGCAATCGGATCGACTTTAAATGCACGTCAGTTTCCCTCGATTTGATATTCCCCGAAGCCTTCGACTTCGATTGTATCTCCATCTCTTAATTTACGACCACGGCGCTGGTCCTGCTCACCGTTCACTTTAATCATGACATCCTCTAAAAAGAACTTTGCTTGTCCCCCGCTTGAGATGATATCTGCTAATTTTAAAAATTGTCCGAGCGTCACATACTCGGTTGTAATCGACACTTTTTCCATGTCGTCACTTCCTTTCTCACATGCTGATCTGAAAAAATCGCCATACATATTAGTTTATCGAAAATCGTCGAATAAGGCAAAAAGAGGGATGACAAGGCAAGACACCTCATCATCCCTATCCGCAGCTTAAGATGTGCGGACTGGCAAAATCAGTTGAAGAACACTATCTTGTTCAACCGGTCGTAAAATGAACGGTCGCATCGAACCCGTGAACTGGATTTCGATTTCAGATGCATCGAGTGCACGGAGCGCGTCCATCACAAATTTGGAGTTGAAGGAAATTTTTAATTCTTCCCCTTCAAGTGATAGGATGCTGACACGTTCCGATACTTTACCGACTTCAGGCGAGTGTGAAGATACTTCAACTGCCGTTGTATCTTCCGCCACGAATTTAATGACGTTGTTGCGATCGGCACGTGCTAAGAGTGACGCACGGTCAATGGCCTGCAAGAACTCTTTCGCATTCATCCGAACCGCAGTGCGATATTCTTCCGGAATGAGACGTGACGTGTCTGGATAGGCACCGTCTAACAAACGAGAGAAGAATGAGATGTTCTTCATACGGAATAAAATTTGTTGGTCCGTTAAGACGATTTCAATCGGCAACTCTTCACGGTCGAGTAATTTCGCGAGTTCGTTGAGTGAACGGCCAGGAACGACGACATTTTGGAACGTCAAATCGTTATCCGTTTCAAAACGAGCACGACGAAGCGCTAAACGGTGGCTATCGGTTGCGACACATGTGAGGAAACCTTTCTCTGCTGAGAAATTGACCCCTGTCAATACAGGACGCGTTTCTTGTGAAGAGACTGCGAAGCTCGTTTGACGAATGATGGTCTTCAACAGATCCGCCGGTAAATAGAAGCGACGGTCACTCGCAAGTTCAGGTAAGCGCGGATACTCGTCTGGGTCAAGACCGTTCAAATGGAATTCTGCTTGACCAGACTCAATCCGAGTCATGAAGTTCGGTGAGACTTCAAGTGTGACTTCGTTCGTCGGTAACTTCTTCACGATTTCTCCTAAGAAGCGGGCGTTTAAGACGACGCTTCCGGCACGTTGAATTTGAATGAGTTCCATTCCACCCTCTTCGATTGGAATCAAACGTTCAATCGAAATCTCAGTGTCACTTCCTGTCAATGTTAATCCGTCCGCATGTGCCTCAAGTTTCAAGCCAGTCAAAATTGGAATGGTCGTTCGTGAAGCCACAGCTTTTGATACGTCTTGTACGGCTTGCATGAATACATCTCGTTGAATCGTTAAATGCATGTGGATAATTCCTCCTAAGGTGAAATGATTCCATTTCTTAATAATAATAATAGTATTATTTAAGTCATAATAGTAATAAGGGCTGTGGATACTGGGGATAAGTCCCCTTAAGCCTACGTATTAAGCCATTTCGCCTGTGAATAACTTGTGGATAACTAAGGTGGTTTATCCACAGGATATCCACAGAGAATTCTTCGTTAGCTAGAAAGTGCCTTTTTCAACGTCTGAATCGTCTCCTGCATTTCCACATCGTTCTTTAAAAGAGTGCTGATCTTTTCATGTGCATGAATGACAGTCGTATGATCCCGTCCTCCGAACTCTTCCCCGATTTTTGGCAAGGAGCTCTCCGTCATCTCCCGAGATAGATACATCGCGATTTGACGTGGGAATGCCAACGTCTTCGTTCGCTTTTTCGAGTTCAATTCTTCTACTTGAATGTTAAAGTGTTGGCCGACTACTTCTTGAATGTCGCGAATCACAATTTTCTTCGCTTCCTGGACCGGCATGATATTATGAAGCGCTTCGGCTGCCACGTCTGGGTCGATTGGTCGTCCGACGAGCTTTGCGTAAGCAACGACTCGTGTCAGCGCCCCTTCTAGCTCCCGAATGTTCGTATCGATTTGATTTGCGATATAAAGCATGACTTCATTCGAGATATCAAGTCCTTCTGCCGTCGCTTTTTTACGGAGAATCGCAATCCGTGTCTCGAGGTCAGGTGGCGTGATATCTGTGATTAAGCCCCACTCGAAGCGTGAACGAAGTCGATCTTCTAGCGTCGGGATTTCTTTTGGTGGTCGATCACTTGAAATCACGATTTGTTTCTGATCGTTGTGTAACGCATTGAATGTGTGGAAAAACTCTTCCTGGGTTTGTTCTTTCCCTGCTAAAAACTGAATATCATCAATCAATAACACATCGATGTTTCGATAACGGTTCCGGAACTCACCGGTCTTATTATCTCGAATCGAATTGATGAATTCATTCGTGAACTTCTCAGAAGAGACATAAGCAATACGGGCCCCTGGTTTTTGACCTTTTACATAGTGACCAATCGCATGCATCAAATGCGTCTTACCGAGTCCAACGCCTCCATAAATGAAGAGCGGGTTATACGCACGTGCCGGCGCTTCAGCGACAGCAAGTGATGCGGCGTGGGCAAATCGGTTCCCCGATCCGATGACAAACGTCTCGAAAATGTATTTGTCATTCAGTTGACCAAGATCCCCTTCCTCTTTTGAAGGTAATATCACAGGTTGTTCTTTTGTTTCCGTCACGGCGATGGACTCGTGTGATGATCCATCTGCTGGAGCATACTTGTGTGCTTGAGATTCTTCGATGAAATGAATTTCAAGCTTGTTGTTTGTGATCTCTTCAACCGTATCTTGTAACAGAGAGAGATACTGTCGCTCTAACCACGTAACGATAAAACTGGCTGGTGCCGACACAACGAGCGTCGTTCCCATCAACGATATCCCCTCGGTTGATTTCAACCACATGTCAAAACTGGCTTTTGGAGTTCGTTCTTCTTCCTCGATTACCGATAAGACATTTCTCCAAATCTCGCGAGCATTCTTCAATGAAAGACCTCCTTTACTCACATGTTAGGTAAAACTTATTCACACGATATACACATACACTATTCTATAGTAGAAACTAGGGTTATCCCCAGAGAACAAAAACTGTGGATAAAGTTATCCACATGGTGTTCATTATGGGGATAACACTTATCCACAGCCTGTGTATATCTTGGAATCACGAATTGTTCATCCACAAGTTTGTGCACATTCAGTTTAGCAAAATAAAATAGACGTGGCAATGCTTTTCAGTATTTATCCACAGATAAAGAAAAGTATCCACACCTACTTATCCACATGCTGTGTGTTTTGTGGATAACCTGTGGATATGTTGTGGATAAGGCAACCGTTGTAGAATGTGAGGTGAAAAAGTTATACACAAAAGAGGGAGAAGTGAAATAAAAGATTGTTTTTGTAAAAGAAGAAAATGAAAAAATAAAGAATGCGAATATGAAAAAAGAGGAGTTATTCACATATAAATGTGGATAACTTCGAGAATTTGTGGATAAAATGGCTCAACGTGGCTATTTATAAAGACCGTTTATAAAATACGTAAAGGTTGTGTATGAATTCTTCCCCCTACTCGTCTTTGAATACGATCGAATCCATGTGGATGAATGCTTTCTCAGTGCCTCATTGCGTGAATTCGAAAACCATCCGAAAATACATTGACAATTGTTGAATCGATTTATATAATCTTAAAGACTGCCTTAAATGAAACTATAACTTGCTAATAGAGCGTTAATCTTGAGGAGGTGCTGTAACCATGAAACCAACTTTCAACCCTAACAACCGTAAGCGTAAGAAAGTTCACGGATTCCGTGCACGCATGGCGACTAAAAACGGTCGCAACATTCTTGCTGCTCGTCGTCGTAAAGGCCGTAAAGCCTTGACTGTATAATTTTAAATGAAGATTGCCCGGGGATCCTTTCCTCGGGCAATTTTTTCGTTTGTCACAGAAACGTAGCATTTCATCGATTCTCGCTCGTTCAAATGATGCGGATATGATATGATGTTAGTTGACGATTTTTGAAGCGAAGGATGGAGTGAGAATTTTGAAAAAAGAATACCGCCTGCAAAAGAATGAAGAGTTCCAAGCGGTGTTTCGCGAAGGACGCTCCGTGGCCAATCGTCAGTTTGTCGTCTACACGCTCAAAGCGGATCAAGCACATTTCAGAGTGGGTCTTTCTGTCAGCAAAAAGCTTGGAAATGCTGTGGAACGGAACCGCATGAAACGATTGATGCGTGAGTCGCTTCGCTTGCTCGAACCGAATGTTGCGCCGAATGATTATGTGATCATTGCTCGGAAGCCTGCGACCGCATTGACGCAGTCGGAAGTGACCGAGAGCTTGAAACACGTATTCAAACGAGCCAAGGTCTGGAAAAAGCAAGGCCGGTGACCATGACAATCTGAATTTGTTCTCTCATATAAACAGAGTCTTATAAGATTGCCCGATAGACGTGTGCGTTAAAAAGAATTGATAAAGAAAGCGTAGGAGGAACTATGAGCAAAAAGCTAAAATTAGGATTACTCGCTGCCATGACCGCGGTCATTATGTTAATGGCAGGCTGTGTGGATCCGTCTACCATTCAGTCCGAACCAATCACGGCTGACACAGAAGGTTTCTGGGCGAAGTACTTTGTATGGCCGCTCGCGTGGCTCTTGAAGGAAGTTGCTTACTTAGTGGGTGGTCCATGGCAATACGGGATCTCAATCATCATCGCGACAATCATTGTTCGTTTGTTGATTCTTCCGCTCATGATCAAGCAGACGAAGAGTATGGGTGCGATGCAGGTCTTGCAACCAGAAATGCTGAAGCTTCGTGAGAAGTACAGCTCAAAAGACCAAGAAACACAACGTAAACTCCAGGAAGAGATGATGAAACTTTATCAAGAGTACCAAATCAACCCGCTCGCTGGTTGCTTGCCAATCTTGATTCAGATGCCGATTCTCTTCGCATTCTATGATGCGATTCGTCGTACACCTGAGATTTTCGAAGCAAACTTCTTATGGTTCGACCTCGGTGCTCCGGATCCGACATTTGTCTTACCGATCTTAGCGGCAATTTTGACATTCGCACAACAAAAAATCTCGATGGCGGGTCAAGAACAGAACCCACAATTGAAGATGATGCTCTATATCTTCCCAGTCATGATTTTCATCATGTCGATCAACCTTCCAGCTGCCCTCTCATTGTACTGGGTAGTCGGTTATATCATCTCGATCATCGTTACGATGGCAATCATGCTCCCAATGCGTGAGAAGATGAAAGTTGCGGCTGAAGCGAAAATCGCTGCGAAAGAAGCAGAGCGTGCAGCGCTTGCCGAAGAAGAGAAGAAAAACAAAAAGAAAAAACGTAAATAATCATGAAGCTGAGTGTCTCCTGACACTCAGCTTTTTTTGTGGGATTGTCTCCTGACGAGAAGGGAATAAAGATAGAAACGAGTATACGGAGGTGTGGAAAAATGGAGGCATTCATTCATCGCCTGGAGCGTTCGACGATATGGCAAGCGGTAATTTACTTTGTACTCGGTGTTCTTATTCTGCTATACCCTCGATTTTTCTTTGATGTCATGGTGTATGTCATTGCCGGTTATTTGGCCATCATGGGGATTTGGATGATTATTCAAGGGATGCGACGGCGGCAGGGAGGGTTGCCACCCGGGTTCTTTATGGGGGTCATTTATTTGATCTTAGCGGCAGTCGTTTTCTTCTTCGCTGAAACGTTGGCAAGTCTCTTACCCATCTTAATCGGGGCCCTGTTCTTATTCGGTGGGATCATCCGCCTGATTCAGGCGCTCGGGTACCGTCAATCGATGGCGGGACGATGGCTTTGGTTTTTGATTGGAAGTCTATTGTGGATCGGGGTCGGCATTCTCATGTTGACGAATCCATTCAGTAGCCTGCTCGTCTTATTCCAACTGTTCGGTGGAATCCTCATCGCGATTGCAGTACTTGAGCTGTTCCTCTACTTCGCGATTCGCTCGACGAAACGGCAAGCCCGATATTAACACAAGCCGTCCTGTCATAAAGGACGGCTTTTTTCTCGTTGAATCAACTGCTCCATGAACGGTCCGAATACGTTGTACCCGGGTAGTGACGCGAAAAAAGATTGTTCTTTCTTGAGTCGCTCCATATAGATATGGGCGGCTTTTTCATGCGAGGCGGGTGTCAATTGATCGTAAAAATCATATAAGTCGATGACTTGTCGCTGCGCCACATCCTTTAAACCGAGGGATGCCCGGTCCGGTGTATGGTGAGCGGCTAACACATACGCAAAATGGAACATTCCTTGTCGGAGCATTTCGGTCGCCCAAATCGAATTGCCTCGATTCCGTGATTTTGTATATTGGAAAAAGAACCAAACGTCATCGAATGCATGATCACTGGTTGTCGCTTCGTCTAATTGTAGGGAAGTGGCATGACGAGCCAGCCGCTGTTCCGGATCGTAAAGCACATGAATCGAGTCTTGATGATTCAACGTATTTTCCGTAACCGTGAACAGGTCGAGGTGAAGGAAATCATCAAAGACGGCGATGAGTTGTGGCGCGACGATGTGAATCTCGTCTTTTAACAGAATCGGACGATAGGCGGTTAAATATTCGACGCGTCTGGATAGAAAGGAGGTCTCTTCATCGGGGTGCACCATGACATAGAGGTCGATATCGGAATGTTCGTCGGCTTCTCCCCGACCGAATGAGCCCTTCATAAAAATCGCTTGAACCGCTTCTTCGTGCTTTAATCGCTCGGTGATGATTTGGATTGCGTCTTGCTGGTTCATATAGATTGCCCTCTCTCCTATGTAAATATATTCCTTTATTGTACGAAAACGATGAGTCGAATGGCAATAACTTGATCGATGGGCCAACTCTTTCGTTCAAGTCGAATATCGTGTATAGTAGGTTCGTTATGCATATGATAGAAGAAGATGTTTAGGTTTGGAGGGAGAAAGATGCTAGAGTTTGACACGATTACAGCGATTTCGACACCGATGGGAGAAGGTGCCATCGGGATCGTTCGGTTATCAGGCGATTTGGCGGTCGAAACAGTGAGCAATGTGTTTACTGGAAAAGACTTAACTAAAGTCGATTCACATACCATTCATTATGGAACATTAACACGTCCGGATACGGGCGAGGTAGTAGACGAGGTCATGGTCAGTATTATGCGAGCGCCAAAGACGTTCACACGAGAAGACGTCGTCGAAATCAATTGTCACGGGGGCGTCGTAGCGGTCAATCGTGTCCTTGAGCTCATTCTCGACCAACCCGACATCCGTCTTGCAGAACCGGGCGAGTTTACAAAACGCGCCTTTTTGAACGGACGTATCGATTTATCGCAAGCGGAAGCGGTCATGGATCTCATTCGGGCGAAGACGGATCGAGCGATGAACGTCGCGATGTCCCAAATGGAAGGACGCTTGTCACGACTTGTTCGCGAGTTACGTCAACAATTGCTCGAGACGATTGCGGCAGTCGAGGTCAATATCGACTATCCTGAATATGACGCGGAAGAGATGACCCAGGCCATCGTCGAAGAGAAAGCTGGCGAAGTCAAACGTGTCCTCGAACAGTTACTCGAAACGGCACGACAAGGGAAAATCTTGCGTGAGGGTTTGGCCACAGCGATTATCGGGCGACCGAACGTTGGGAAATCCTCATTAATGAATACGCTCGTTCAAGAGACGAAAGCGATTGTCACGGAAATCGCCGGAACGACACGTGACACGATTGAAGAATACGTCAACGTGAAAGGTGTCCCGCTCAAACTGATCGATACGGCAGGGATTCGCGAAACGGAAGATATCGTGGAACGAATCGGTGTGGAAAAGTCGAGAAAGGCTTTAGAAGCGGCAGATTTGGTCCTTCTCGTCTTAAACGGACATGAAGGATTAACAATGGAGGATGAGGCATTGTTCGAAGCGGTCAAAGATATGAACGCGATCATCATCATCAATAAGACGGACTTGCCACAAAACATGGATTCTTCTAAGCTAGAGAAACTAGCGGCAGGACGTCCGATTGTGGCGACATCGCTCTTATTAGATGAGGGAATCGATGCCCTTGAGGCGGCGATCTCAAATCTCTTCTTCGCAAAAGGTGTCGAGTCGCAGGATATGACATATATCTCAAATGCTCGACACATTCAGTTAATCAAACGAACGATTGGTCAAATTGATGAGGCGCTCGATAGTGCCGTCATGAATATGCCGATTGATATGGTCCAAATCGATTTACGTCGAGCGTGGGATACGCTTGGTGAAATCAATGGAGATACCGTACAAGAGAGCTTGATTGATCAGCTCTTTTCACAGTTTTGTCTTGGGAAATAATAAGGAGGAACCAATAATGGCTTATACAGCAGGCGAGTTTGACGTAATCGTCATTGGCGCTGGGCATGCAGGAATTGAAGCGGCACTCGCATCGGCGCGAATGGGCGCGAAAACAGCGATGCTCACAATGAACCCGGACATGGTCGGATTCATGTACTGTAACCCGTCAATCGGGGGACCGGCGAAAGGAATCGTCGTACGTGAAATCGATGCACTCGGTGGCGAGATGGGTCGTGCGATTGACGCGACATACATCCAAATGAAGATGCTCAATACATCGAAAGGCCCGGCGGTGCGTGCATTGCGAGCACAGGCGGACAAATTCCAATACCAAAATCATATGAAGAAAGTGCTAGAGGACGAACCGAATCTACTGCTTCGTCAGGCGCTAGTCGAACGCTTGTTGATTGAAGACGGAGAAGTACGTGGCGTGGTAACGAACACAGGTTCAGAATATCGCGCGAAAGCGGTCATCGTCACGACGGGAACGTTCATGCGCGGTCAAATCATCATTGGTGAATTGGCATATGAAAGTGGTCCAAACAACCAAATGCCATCGGTCGAGCTATCGAAGCATTTAGAAGAGCTCGGTCTCGACCTAGTTCGATTTAAAACAGGAACACCGCCACGAATCGATGGGAAAACGATCGATTACTCGAAGACGGAGATTCAGCCGGGAGACGAGAATCCATCATTCTTCTCGTACACGTCGACGGACTTGAATCCGATTGAACAAATCCCGTGCTGGCTCACGTATACGAGTGAACGTACGCATCAATTGATTGATGAGAACTTACACCGTTCACCGATGTACTCGGGTGCCATCAAAGGAACAGGACCACGTTACTGTCCATCGATTGAAGATAAAGTCGTCCGTTTCAATGACAAACCACGTCACCAAATCTTCTTAGAGCCAGAAGGTCGCGACACAGAAGAAGTATACGTTCAAGGTTTCTCGACGAGTATGCCAGAGGATGTTCAACATCAGATGCTTCGAACGATTCCAGGTCTTGAAAACTCAGAGATGATGCGTCCAGGTTATGCGATTGAGTATGATGCGGTCGTACCGACACAACTTTGGCCTACACTTGAAACAAAAGCGGTCCCAGGCCTCTTCACGGCAGGTCAAATCAATGGGACGAGCGGATACGAAGAAGCTGCAGGCCAAGGGATCATGGCGGGAATCAATGCCGCGTGCAAAGTACTCGGAAAAGATCCGGTCATCTTGGATCGGTCACAAGCCTACATTGGCGTCTTGATCGATGACCTCGTGACAAAAGGAACGAACGAACCGTATCGTCTTCTCACGTCGCGTGCCGAATACCGTCTCTTGTTGCGTCATGATAACGCAGATTTGCGACTCAGCGATATCGGATATGAGATTGGCTTGCTCTCAGAAGATCGTCACGCTCACCTCAACGAGAAGCGTGTAGCGATTGAAACAGAAGTGAAACGCCTCGCCTCATTGGTTGTAAAACCGACACCTGAAGTCAATGCGATGCTCGAATCGGTCGGTGCACATCCGCTCAAAGAAGCGACACATGCCAACATCTTGTTGAAACGTCCGGAAGTATCCTATGAAGCGCTCATGACAGTCGTTCCGTCAACGGAAGAATTGTCGTTTGAAGTGAAAGAACAAGTCGAGATTCAAGTGAAGTATGAAGGCTATATTTCAAAACAACTTGAACAAGTCGAGAAGATGCGTCGCATGGAAGAAAAACGAATCCCAGAGAACTTGGATTACGATGCGATCGGTGGTCTCGCGACAGAAGCGAAACAAAAACTAAAACAAGTTCGTCCACTTTCGATCGGACAAGCGTCCCGTATTTCGGGCGTAAACCCGGCAGACGTGTCAATTTTGCTCGTCTATATCGAACAAGGACAATATGCGACGGTGGAGTGAAACGATGAACGAATCTCAATTTATTGAAGCGTTACGAGCGGAAGGGTTTGAGCTGAACGAGACACAACTCGCTCAGTTCAAGCGTTACTTCGAAATGCTCGTCGAATGGAACGAGAAAATGAACTTAACGGCGATCACAGACCGAGAGGAAGTGTATTTGAAGCACTTCTATGATTCACTCAGCGCGGCGTTTCACTTTGACTTCACGGAAGTCGAAACGGTATGTGATGTCGGAGCAGGGGCAGGATTCCCGAGTCTTCCGCTTAAAATTTTATTCCCACACTTACACGTCACAATCATCGATTCGTTAAACAAACGCATCACCTTCTTGAACGAGTTGGCACTTGCCCTCGGACTCGAAGGTGTCGCGTTCCATCATGGTCGTGCCGAAGAGTTTGGAAAAAATAAAAAGTTCCGTGAGCAATTTGACGTCGTCACAGCACGTGCAGTGGCACGCATGACCGTTTTGGCGGAGTACTGTTTACCACTCGCGAAAGTGGGCGGGAACTTCGTTGCGCTGAAAGCAGCGAAGGTGTCTGATGAGATGGCAGATGCGAAAAACGCCTTAGCCGTTCTAGGTGGGAAAGAAAAAGCGACACACCAGTTCCTATTGCCAGGAGAGATGAGTGAGCGTAATATCGTAGTTGTAGATAAACTACGAAAAACGCCCGGGAAATATCCGCGTAAAGCGGGAACACCGGCGAAAGAGCCACTTATCTGATGATGTCGTTTCACGTGAAACAAAAGCAGATTCCAGTGGTGGAGTCTGCTTATTTTTTTACATAAAGGGGTGCCCGACGTTGAAGAATAGATTTGCGAAATTGTTCGGTGTGAATCGAAAAGACGAAGTTGCCGTGACGCAGATTGCGGAAGTTCGAGCGGATGATACGGTACAGGAACTCGCGTTGTCACGGTTGCGTCCAAACCGTTACCAACCGCGTAAAGTGTTCGAACCGGCAAAAATTGAAGAACTGGCAACGACGATTTCGGAACATGGACTGCTTCAACCAATCGTGGTTCGAAAGGCAGATGGGGACTGCTATGAAATCATTGCTGGCGAACGACGTTTCCGAGCAGTAAAATCACTTGGTTGGTCAGCGATTCCAGCAATCGTTCGTGATATGGACGATGATACAACAGCCGCGCTCGCCTTGATCGAAAACTTGCAACGTGAACAGTTAAGTCCAATCGAAGAGGCGGAAGCATACGATCGTTTACTCGCCTTGAACGGATTGACGCAAGATGCCCTCGCGAAAAGTCTGGGGAAAAGTCAGTCGACGATTGCGAATAAATTACGCTTGTTAAAATTACCAGAAGATGTGAAGCAGTCGCTTCGTGATCGGCGGATCAATGAACGGCATGCCCGTGCGTTGTTACCGCTAAAGGAAGAAGGATTGCAACTCCAAGTACTCGCAGAAGTGTTGGAACAGGACTTCAACGTCAAAGAGACGGAAGAACGCGTCGCCTTTTTAACAACACCAATTGAAGAAGAGAAGCGAAAGCCGAAAAAGCAACGTCGTCGAACGAAAAGTTTTGCGCGCGATACACGAATCGCCATCAACACGATTCGTGACTCAATCGATTTGATTGGGAAAACAGGGATTGATGTCCAAACTGAAGAAGTAGACGAAGAGGAATTTGTTGAAATTCGAATTCGCATCCCGAAAGCGCGGCCTCAAAAATGAGTCCGTGCTTTTTCATACGATGAAGGAGGTTTGTAGATGGAACGATTAGCCTTAAAATTCATTCGCCCAAACCCGAATCAGCCCCGGAAACAATTTGAGGTGGAAAAACTAGAAGAGTTGCGTCAATCCATCGAGCGATATGGTGTGTTGCAACCAATCGTCGTTCGAAAAGCGACGGGGTATTATGAAATCATTGCCGGGGAACGACGTTTTCAAGCAGCGAAGCTCGCGGGGAAAGAAGACATTCCTGCACTCGTCGTCACAGCGGACTCCGATCGCGTCATGGAGTTGGCATTGATTGAAAACATTCAGCGGGCGGACTTGAACGCCATTGAAGAGGCCGTTGCCTATGAACAGTTGATGCAGACGTTAGGTCTGACCCAACAACAGTTGGCCGATCGTGTCGGAAAGAGCCGGAGTCACGTGACAAACAGCCTACGCCTGCTTCGGTTGCCGAGTGCCGTCCAACATGCGGTCATGGTCGGAGATTTGACGATGGGCCATGCGCGTGCCATCACCGGCATGAAATCAGAACAAGCGATGGAACAGATTGCGAAACGAGTCATTGCCGAGCATTGGACGGTTCGTCGCCTCGAGCGATATTTACAAAAAGAGCGCACAGAAAAAAAGACGCTGAAGCAATCGAACGCCGATATCGAAGCGGTCGAAGCGGTGCTCGCAGAGCGTCTTCAAATGGATGTGTCGATTCGTCCACGCCGAAAAGGTGGCGTGTTAGAGCTCAAGTATTTTTCCCAAGATGATTTGGAACAATTGTTGACGTTACTTTCTCCTCAGGATTTTGATTCGTTCCGTGACTGACGAAGTCGAGTGATGGCGGTCTCTTCGTGATGAAGGCGCCCAATTCGTGCATCAAAATCAACAAATCCATCGGTGATGAAACGAGCGAGTTCGTACACGAGATGGAGTCGCGTATTCTGTAGAATCATCATTTCCATGAATCCGCTCACGTTCACGACGGCTTTAATGTTGTAAGCACCGACTGCCGGAAGTTCTTTTTGAACACCCGCACCCGGAGCAAGTGGTCCTTCAGAGAAGAAGACGTACCCGACGCTCGATAAACGTCCGAGGCAAGCATCGATGGCGATGATGAGTGGTTGATGGAAACGTGTTTGAATCTCATGGAGTGTTTCGACCAAATTGAGCGCGTGAACCGGTTTGGTTAGCGTGCCATATACATGTAGATTCCGAATGTGACGTTCTTCTAAAAATGTCCCGACGAGGGGACCGAGTGAGTCACCAGTCGAGCGGTCCGAACCGATGCAAACAAGGACGATGGGGCGATGTGTTTCATTGACCAACTGCTCATGAAGCTGGTCCGCAAGCAATCTGGATCCACTCCGCTCAGTGTGTTCAATGAAGAAAGAGTATGGTTTATGAGGTTTTAAGCGAAACGGCATGAATCTCATCCTCTCTTCTAAGCTGCCTATTCCTAGTTGCAGTGGGGGATTGATCTCGTATTAACCCTTTCCCAAAAGTGGAAAATTTCTAACTTCCGAATGCAGCGTTTGAGAAAAGTCGTGAAATATGTTTTGATGATTTAGAATCTACGACTTTTGAGGTGAAAAGATGGCTTCGCAAAATACAGAAAAAGATTTAAGCACGGTTGCGGATGAAACGATGGATAGTGTAAACCAATTCGTCGAGTACTTTAAAGATACCGATATGTGGATTGGTTTAGGGATCAAGCTCGCCGGTGTGGCGCTCATCATCATTGGTTTATATATCGCGACACGCATTTTGACGACCATGGTTGAGCGCGTGTTTACGCTCCGTAAAATAAAAGAACATGATATCGTCGCCCAGCGACAGAATGAAACGTTATTAAAACTGGCACAAAACACAATCCGTTATGTGATCGGGTTGATTATGGTTTTGACGGTTCTTGGACAATTCGGTGTAAATATCGCCGGTTTAATCGCATCGGCCGGGGTAGCAGGTCTTGCCATCTCCTTCGGTGCACAAAGTTTAGTGAAGGACGTCATTACAGGTGCGTTCATCATCTTTGAAAATCAGTATAAAAATGGGGATTACGTCAGTTTGAATCAGCAAGTCGAAGGGGTCGTCATCGAAGTTGGAATTCGGACGACGAAACTTAAAGGACTGAACGGACAGATTTCAATCATTCCGAACGGACAAATCATGCAAGTGACGAACTACTCACTTGAAAACAGTGTAGCGGTCGTCGATGTCGGTGTCGCATATGAAGAGGATATGGAACACGTCGAGACGGCAATCAAAGAGATTGCGAAAGAAGTCGAAGCGAAGTATCACGACCTCTTCATCGAACCGATTACCCTTGCTGGTGTACAGTCACTCGGAGCTTCAGAAGTCGTCTATCGTTTGATGGCAGAAGTCCCACCGACGCAACACTTTGCTGCCGGACGCATTCTGCACAAAGAATTGAAAGCAGGATTCGACCAACGTGGCATTGAAATTCCGTACCCACGGACGGTCATGTTGCCACCATCCCCGACTCCTAAAGGAGGAGAAGCAGAAAATGCACAGTAAATCATATGCGTTGAATGATATTGTGGAAATGAAAAAACCACATGCCTGCAAGACGAACCGCTGGCAAATCACACGTGTAGGGATGGATATTCGCATCAAGTGTCAAGGCTGCGGAGCCAGCGTGCTCATGCAACGCCGTGACTTTGATAAGCGATTTAAGAAAGTGCTTGAACAAGGGAACGCCGCCGAATAAGCGGCGTTTTTCTTTAGGTTATGAACGTGAGTTGCGGTTTAATCGTGGACTAACTATAATTGTGAAGGATGTGACGGTGTGGTGTACTAAATGTACCCACTCCACAGACGGCTTAACATTTCCCGGGAAACACCGGATGAGGAGGAAATACTAGTGGGATTAACAGCAGGAATTGTCGGATTGCCAAACGTCGGGAAATCGACATTGTTTAATGCGATTACACAAGCAGGAGTCGAAGCGGCCAACTATCCGTTCGCGACAATCGACCCGAACGTCGGCGTCGTAGAAGTACCAGACGCACGTCTAGATCGATTGACGGAACTCGTCAAACCGAAAAAGACAGTGCCAACAGCATTCGAGTTTACAGATATCGCCGGTATCGTAAAAGGTGCATCAAAAGGTGAAGGACTCGGAAACAAGTTCTTGGCGAACATTCGCGAAGTGGATGCGATTTGCCAAGTCGTCCGTTGTTTTGAAGACGAGAACATCACGCACGTTGCGGGTCGCGTCTCACCGATTGATGACATCACGACGATTAACCTCGAATTGATTTTAGCCGACCTCGAGTTGGTTGAAAAACGCATCACGCGTGTTCAAAAAATGGTCAAATCAAAAGATAAAGGTGCTGCACAAGAACTTGAGGCACTTGAAATCGTACAAGCCGTCTTAGAAGAAGAGCGTCCTGCCCGTGTTGCAGAGCTCACGGAAGACCAATTGGCAATCGTGAAGCACTTCCAACTATTGACGATGAAGCCGATGTTGTACGTGGCAAACGTCAGTGAAGAAGAAGTAGCAGACGCGGATGCGAACGAACACGTCCAAGCGGTACGTGACCATGCGGCAACAGAAGGAGCGCAAGTGATCGTCATCTGTGCACGCATCGAAGAAGAAATCGCTGAGCTTGAGCCGGAAGAGCGTCTCGAATTCTTACAAGACCTCGGCATCGAAGAGTCAGGACTTGATCAATTGATTCGTGCAGCGTATTCGACACTCGGTCTCGCGACATATTTCACAGCGGGTGAGAAAGAGGTACGCGCATGGACGTTCAAACAAGGGATGAAAGCACCACAATGTGCCGGTGTCATCCACTCTGATTTCGAGCGTGGGTTCATCCGTGCTGAAGTCGTATCTTATGAGGACCTTTCGGCAGCAGGCAACATGACGACCGTGAAAGAACAAGGAAAACTTCGTTCAGAAGGAAAAGAATACGTCTTCCAAGATGGCGACGTTGTCACATTCCGCTTCAACGTATAAGTTGATTTACGGAAACGTGTTGTAAAAGTCAGGGAAGTTTGATAGTATATTATGACGTGAGTAAAACAATTGTTTGCTCCTTGCTCCTACAACCGGTAGGGGCCGTTAGTCCAAGAGGAGGTGAAAGATAATGCGTAAATACGAACTTCTTTACATTATCCGTCCATCAGTTGATGAGGAAGCGAAGAAAGCTTTAATCGAGCGCTTCAACAACGTCATCACTGAAAACGGTGGTACTGTTGAAAAAACAACAGACATGGGTAAACGTCGTTTCGCTTATGAAATCAACAAGATGCGCGAAGGACACTACGTTCTTCTTAACATCGTTGCTGAACCTAAAGCGATCTTAGAAACAGAGCGTCTCATGAAGATCTCTGACGACGTTGTCCGTCAAATGACAACAAAAGACGAGCGTTAATCCTTAACGTTTCGTATCGTGAAAGGGGAGCTTGGAGATGATTAACCGAGTTGTGTTAGTTGGTCGATTGACTCGCGATCCCGAAATGCGTTATACGCAGAGCGGAATCGCCGTAACACGCCTTACTCTCGCTTGCGATCGTCCATTCGCTGGACAAGATGGGAAGCGCGAGACGGACTTTATTGATTGTGTCGTTTGGCGCAAACAAGCAGAGAACGTAGCACAATACTTGAAAAAGGGCAGCATGGCCGGCGTTGACGGTCGCCTTCAAATCAGTAGTTACGAAGGACAAGATGGCCAACGTCGTTACCGGGCAGAAGTAGTTGCCGATAGCGTACGCTTCCTCGAACCACGCGGAGCCTCAGGGCAACGTGAGCAAGCACCGTCTGGAGATGTCTTCGGTGGTGGTGAATCAAGTGGATCAGGATGGGGCGCAGGAGCCGCTTCGACTTCATCTCAGTCCTCAAACCAGTCTTCAAATAAAGGTTTTGACGCAGATCCGTTCTCGGGTGGCGGCAAAATCGACTTGTCAGATGATGATTTGCCATTCTAATCATCACGGACAATAAAAACTAACTTATAAAGGAGGTCTTCACATGGCACGTCGTCCAGGAGGTCGTCGTCGTCGTAAAGTATGTTTCTTTACGTCGAACAACATCACTCATATCGATTATAAAGACGTAGAATTGCTCAAACGCTTCGTTTCGGAGCGTGGTAAAATTCTTCCACGTCGTGTGACTGGTACTTCAGCGAAATACCAACGTCCACTTACTGTCGCTATCAAGCGTTCACGTCAAATGGCTTTGCTCCCATACGTTGCAGAGTAAGGTTTGACGAACGGCTTATCCTTTTGGATAAGTCGTTTTTTTGTATTTCATCTTGTTTGTAAGTGTGTAAGTGAAACCGACGGATATGGTATGATAGAGCAGAAACCTTTACGATTCCATGGGTGAACATTACTCATTTTAGGAGGCATACATGCACAGTGGTGAAGCAATAACATCCGTGAAGAACCAATACGCGCGACACATGGTTCCCTATGTGATTGGATTCCTTGTTTCGTTAGGATTGGCGTTCTATAGCATCGTGGCGGCAATCACCCTGTTTATGGGCACGCTGATTTTTTTCATCTATCAGCAAGTAACGTTGCGACGGGAGCGTAAAAATTGGGAACAGTATGTCCTCTCACTCTCTCATCAAATCGAAGAGGTCGGAAAAGAAGCGTTGACGACGATGCCGATCGGAATTTTAGTCTTTGACCAAGATCGACGCATCAGTTGGTATAACGAACAATCGCGATTGATTTTTGAACTTGAGATGGCGATTGGTGTACCACTTGACGCCCTTCATTCCGCATTCGATGAACTGATTGAAGAGGAAGAGGATGAGGCTACGATTGAAGTGGGCGACCGCGTCTATCGTGTCTTTTATAATCAAGCACATCAAACATTATATTTATTTGACATGACTGAAGAAGCAGAGATGGAGCAAAAATATGCTCAAACGCAGACAGTCATCGGTATTTTGTATCTGGATAACTACGATGAGATGTCGACTGCAGTGGATGAACAAGTCCGAAGCGAGGTCAATCGTCGTGTGACGGTGCTTCTCAACCAATGGGCACAGCGACATCACATCTATATGCGTCGTACAGCGGCGGACCGCTTCTTCCTCGTCATGAATGAGCGGACGTTGTCGGAACTTGAAAACAATCGCTTCTCGATTTTAGATGAAGTACGTGACGCGACGAAGGAACAAAGAATTCCATTGACGCTATCCATCGGTATCGGATGCGGGGAGACGACGTTGACGGAGTTAGGCAATCTATCGCAGTCGAGTCTTGATTTAGGTCTCGGCCGTGGTGGTGACCAGGCCGTCGTCAAACGCCATAACGGAAAAGTTCGCTTCTTTGGAGGGAAGACAAACCCGACGGAGAAACGGACGCGTGTCCGAGCGCGTGTCATCTCAAACTCGATGCGCGATCTGATTCGGGAATCGAGCCGTGTCCTTGTCATGGGACATAAAAATCCAGATATGGATTCGCTCGGGGCTTCCATCGGGATTATGAAATTGGCCGAGTTTGTGGGACGTGAAGCATACGTCGTCGTCCCGTCCGGTGAGACAAGTGTCGGTATTCAGCGACTCGTTCAGGAAGTGGAGAACGATGACTCGCTATACAGTCAATTTTTGACCGAGTACGAGGCGCAACCGCTCATCGACGAACAGACACTTCTTGTCATTGTCGATACACACCGCCCGTCACTCGTCATTTCGAAAGATATTTTGTATCGGTCAGAACGCGTCGTCGTGATTGACCATCACCGTCGCGGCGAAGAGTTCATTGAAGACCCGGTTCTCGTGTATATGGAACCGTATGCTTCGTCGACGAGTGAACTCGTGACGGAGTTAATCGAATATCAAGCAGGGAGCCGTAAACTGTCGATTTTAGAGGCTACGTCACTCTTAGCTGGAATCATGGTCGATACGAAAGGCTTCACACTCCGTACGGGCTCTCGTACGTTTGATGCGGCATCGTTCTTACGAATTCAAGGTGCTGATACGGTTCTCGTACAACACTTTATGCGTCAGGACCTCGATGCTTATATCGAGCAGTCGCAGATTTTAAGAAACACTGAAATTTATGCGGATGGTATGGCGATTGCCGTCGCTTCTGACGACGAGGCACATCACCAAGTGCTGATTGCGCAGTCCGCGGACCAGTTGCTGAATATGGAAGGCGTCAAAGCGTCGTTCGTCATCGCGATCTTACCGGACGGACGCACGGGAATCAGCGCAAGGTCGCTCGGTGATGTCAATGTCCAGGTCATCATGGAAATGCTCGATGGTGGTGGTCATTTGACGAATGCGGCCACACAACTTGAAGTGAGTCGTGAACAAGCGAATGCCATGCTGAAAGAGGCAATCGATCATTACGTAACAGATGAAACTGAAGGAGAGGAATCAGAATGAAAGTCATTTTGAAAGTAGATGTAAAAGGTCAAGGGAAAGCTGGAGAAGTGAAGAACGTGGCAGACGCTTACGCGAAAAACGTCTTGTTCAAGAAAAACTTGGCGGTTGAAGCGACACCTGGAAACCTAAAAGCGTTCGCGGCGAAAGAACGTCGTGCCGAAGAGGCTGCAGAAGAAGAGTTGAAAGAAGCGCAACAACTGAAAGCAAAACTTGAAAAAGAGACGATCGCCGTCACGACAAAAGCCGGTGAAGGTGGTCGCGTGTTCGGTTCGGTCACAAGCAAACAAATCGCGGATGCCCTTAAAACAATGGGCTACAAAATCGATAAGCGTAAAATTGAACTCGAGCACCCAATCAAGGCGCTCGGTTTCACAAAAGTACCTGTGAAGTTGCACCATGACGTCGTCGCGACGTTGAACGTACATGTACAAGAAGCTTGAAGGTGAGGTAGAGACGGATGAGTGATGCGATTCAAGTCAATACACCACCGCATAGTGTGGAAGCGGAGCAAGCCGTCTTAGGGGCAATCATCCTCGATTCGGATCGATTGATTACGGCCTCGGAACGGGTCGACCCGGACGACTTTTATCGTGTCAGCCACCAGCGCATCTTTGAAGCGATGTTAAAAATCAATGACCGGGGTGAACTGGTCGACTTGGTCACGCTTAGCTCTGAATTGCAGGCGCAAGGGATTTTAGACGAGATTGGCGGCCTCAACTATTTGGCAGAGGTCGCGGAATCCGTCCCGGCCATCGGGAACATCGGTTATTACTTGAACGTCGTCGATCAAAAAGCGGCACTTCGCCGATTGATTCGAACGGCAACAAACATTGTCTCGGATGGGTATGAGCGTCAAGACGAGGTCGATTCCGTTTTGTCTGATGCCGAACGAAACATTTTAAAAGTATCGCAACGAAAAGGGCAATCGAGTTTCCACCCGATCGGTTCCGTCCTATCCGATGCATACTCGACGATTGAAAAACTGCATCAATCGAGCGGTGAAATCACCGGGATTGCGACCGGATTCACGGATTTGGATAAGATGACGGCCGGTTTCCAACGAAACGATTTAATTATCGTGGCCGCCCGTCCATCTGTCGGGAAGACCGCATTCGCCTTGAACATCTCGCAAAACGTTGCGGTCCGTACAGGCGAGAACGTCGCCATCTTCAGTTTGGAGATGGGGGCCGAGCAACTCGTCATGCGTATGTTGTGTGCGGAAGGAAACATCGATGCCCAGCGCTTACGGACGGGTCGCCTAGAAGCAGAGGACTGGGGTCGTCTTTCCCTCGCGATGTCGTCGCTCTCGCAAGCGGGCATCTATATCGACGATACGCCGGGTCTTCGGGTCAATGAGATTCGGGCGAAGTGTCGTCGCTTGAAACAGGAATATGGTCTCGGGATGATCATGATTGACTACTTGCAGCTCATCGTCGGGAACGGAAAACCAGGCGAGAACCGGCAACAGGAAGTATCAGAGATCTCACGTACACTCAAAGCGATTGCGCGGGAACTACAAGTACCTGTCATCGCCTTGTCGCAGCTCTCTCGTGGAGTCGAGAGTCGTCAAGACAAGCGACCGATGATGTCGGATATCCGTGAATCGGGAGCCATTGAGCAAGATGCCGATATCGTCGCCTTCCTCTATCGTGATGACTATTACGATAAAGAGAGTGAGGACGCCAACACGATTGAAATCATCATTGCGAAACAACGTAACGGTCCGACCGGTACGGTCAAACTTTCCTTCCGGAAAGAGTATAACAAGTTCGTCAATATGGAGACGCAAGCCTTCGCACCACCGATGTAACGTCGGTGGTGTCTTTTTTTATATAGGTATAGGTAAAATAACGAACGAATAGTTACATCTTATATAAAACGTTCGGTATTCGATTGACTTTCTTGCTTTTCAAGTGTACACTTACGGATGGTTTGAACAGAACGTTGATTAATAAGGAGGATTCATTATGTCATCAGTAGTCGTAGTGGGAACGCAGTGGGGCGATGAAGGGAAAGGGAAAATCACCGATTTCTTATCGAAACAAGCCGAAGTCGTCGCGCGTTATCAAGGGGGAGACAACGCTGGTCACACGATCGTCTTCAATGATACGAAATATAAACTTCACCTCATTCCGTCTGGGATCTTCTACTCGGATAAAACGTGTGTCATCGGGAACGGGATGGTCGTCAACCCGAAATCACTCGTGACAGAACTCGCTTACTTACACGAACGCGGTGTGAGCACGGATAACCTTCGGATTTCGAACCGTGCCCATATCATCTTGCCGTATCACCAGCTTCAAGACCGTCTTGAGGAAGAGGCGAAAGGTGACGCGAAAGTCGGGACGACTCTGAAAGGGATCGGTCCAGCCTATATGGACAAAGCGGCACGCATCGGGATTCGCATCGCCGACCTTCTCGACAAAGAAGTCTTCGCAGAGAAGTTAAAGACCGTGCTTGAACTAAAAAACCGCATGTTCGTGAAAATGTATGAGGTCGACCCAGTCGAATTTGATGACATTTTCGAAGAGTACTACGCGTATGGCCAACAGTTTGCGAAATACGTGTGTGATACATCGGTCGTCTTGAACGATTCACTCGATGAAGAGAAAAAAGTTCTCTTTGAAGGGGCGCAAGGTGTCCTTCTCGATATCGACCACGGAACGTACCCGTTCGTCACATCATCGAACGCAGCGTCAGGTGGCGTATCAAGTGGTGCCGGAATCGGTCCATCGAAGATTCATCACGTGGTCGGTGTCTGTAAAGCATATACATCACGCGTCGGTGACGGTCCATTCCCAACACAACTCGATGACGAGATCGGTCATACAATCCGTGAAGTCGGGAAAGAATACGGAACGACAACAGGTCGTCCACGTCGTGTCGGCTGGTTCGACTCGGTCGTCGTTCGTCACTCACGTCGTGTCAGCGGGATCACAGACCTTTGCCTCAACTCAATCGATGTATTGACGGGTCTTGAGACGCTCAAGATTTGTACATCATATGAGTATGAAGGAAAGCATCTCGACGAATATCCGCCGAACTTCCGCGTCCTTGAGAAGTGTGTACCGGTATATGAAGAACTTCCTGGTTGGACAGAAGACATTACGGGCGTCCGTAACTTCGACGACCTTCCAGAAAACGCGAAACGTTACGTCCGTCGCATCGAGGAATTGACAGGAATCGAATTGTTGACGTTCTCGGTCGGACCGGCTCGTGAGCAGACGGTTATCTTGCGTGATATTTACGAAGCATAAGAAAGGGAGCCATCGGGCTCTCTTTTTCATTTCCGCGGAAATGGACCACGCTTTCTAAGCTGTATAAAAAGAGTTACAATGTAGGCATGTACGTTTAATGATAAGAGGAGGACTCACTGAATGGATCGTACGATTTTAGTGGTAGATGACGAACAACCAATCGCAGATATATTGAAGTTTAAACTTGAAAAAGAAGGATACCAGGTGCATGTCGCCTACGACGGCGAAGACGCGCTCGTGAAAGTAGAAGAGATTCAACCCGATCTCATCTTGCTCGACATCATGCTTCCGCTCAAGGATGGCATGGAAGTATGTCGCGAGGTACGAAAGAAGTATGATATGCCAATCATTATGTTGACGGCGAAAGATTCCGAGATCGACAAGGTGCTCGGACTAGAACTTGGGGCGGACGACTACGTCACGAAACCGTTCAGCTCACGCGAATTGTTGGCGCGTGTCAAAGCGAACATGCGACGTCATGCGACCGCACCGGCACAAGAGTCGAAGGGGGCGAACGCGAACGATATCGTGATCGGCGACTTGACGATTCATCCGGACTCGTACATGGTGACGAAGCGGGATGAAAAAATCGAATTGACGCATCGCGAGTTCGAATTGATTCATTACCTCGCGCAAAACATCGGACAAGTGATGACACGTGAACACTTGCTTCAGACGGTGTGGGGCTATGATTACTTCGGGGATGTACGTACCGTGGATGTCACCGTACGTCGCCTTCGTGAAAAAGTAGAGGATAACCCATCGACACCGACGTACATCATCACACGTCGCGGCGTCGGGTATTATTTGAAGGCAGGAGAAGAAGATTAAACGATGAAACGGACGAACTTCTTTAAATCAATCCAGTGGAAGCTCGTCGTCATCTATGCGCTGCTCATTCTCGTTGCGATGCAAGTCATCGGCGTGTACTTTGTGCGTTCTTTGGAACGGCAATACATCAACAACTTCTCGCAGTCACTCGTCGACCGGGCGAACCTACTGAGCTATAACGTCAGTGAGGGGATCGCCGCGAACGGGAGTGACTCGACTACGGATCAGCAGTTGAACCAGTTAATGGATCAACTGCTGTCTGATTTTACAGAGAGCACGACGCTAGCTGACGACATTCGAGAAGTCCAAATCATCGACACGAATAGTGTCGTACGGGCGACCTCGAACCAAAACAACCAAAGTCTCGTCGGACAACGGACGGCGAGCACGTTCATTCAGAAGTCATTCGCGACAGGTGGGGCACAAGAAACGCTTGTCTATGAAGACTCAAATGACCGAATGCGTGTCGTCGCCGTTCCAATCAAGTCGGAAGTGGACGGGACGACGACCGGGATGATCTATATCGAGGCGTCGATGAAGTCCATCTACAATCAGATGGAGCAAGTGACACGTATCCTCGCAACGGGAACGTTGATTGCGCTCATCATCACCTCGTTCCTCGGAATTCTCTTGTCACGCACGATTACGCGACCGATTGCCGATATGCGGCGACAGGCCGTCGAGATGCGGAAAGGGAATTTCTCGCGGAAAGTTAAAGTATATTCAGATGACGAGGTCGGTCAACTCGCATATGCATTCAACGAATTGACGGACGAGTTGATGGAGGCGAACGCGACGACGGAGGCGGAGCGCCGTCGTTTGACGAGTGTCCTTGAGAACATGTCGGACGGAGTGGTCGCAACTGACCGCTCGCTACGGGTCATCTTGATGAATGACCAGGCGCGCGACATGATCGGAGTCGATGAAGAAGAGGCGATGGGGATGAACTTACAAAGTCTTCTCGCATTCGAAGAGGAAATCGTCATTCCGGAAGACGGGACGATGCCGACGAAGCTGATTGACCTCAGTACGGATGAAGAGTTGTTCCTCGTCCGTGCCTACTTCTCGCCGATTCAAAAACATAGTGGGCCGATCACAGGTCTCATCGTCGTCTTACACGACGTCACGGAGCAAGAACAGGTCGAACAAGACCGCCGTGAGTTCGTCGCGAACGTCAGTCACGAGTTGCGCACACCACTCACGACGATGCGAAGCTATTTGGAGGTTCTCGCCGAAGGAGCTTATCAGGATGAGGAATTGGCGCCACGTTTCTTAGAGACGACACAAAACGAGACGGAGCGGATGATTCGCCTCGTCAACGACTTGTTGCAACTCTCGAAGATGGACAGTAAAGAATATAAGATGCAGAAAGTGAAGTTCGACTTTGTGCAGTTCTTTAACGACATTATCGACCGTCACGAGATGACGAAAGGGGACGCCATCCAATTCCGTCGTAAACTGATGAAGCGTCGCGTCTACGTGCATGCCGATCAGGATAAGATGACCCAGGTCATCGATAACATCATCACGAACGCCATCAAGTTTTCCCCAGAAGGTGGGACAATCACGTTCCGGACGATGCTTCGGGCGAAACGCCTCGTCATCGGTATCAAGGATGAAGGGGTCGGGATTCCGAAGTCGAACTTGAAGAAAATTTTCGAACGCTTCTATCGTGTCGATAAGGCACGGGCACGTAATATTGGTGGAACCGGACTCGGTCTATCGATTGCGAAGGAAGTCGTATCCGCTCACGGTGGCGACATCTGGGCAGAGAGTGAATTTGGTCGTGGTACAACGATTTACTTCACGATTCCGTTCGATACGATTGTGGAGGTGAATGATTGATGAAGCGGTTTACGATTGCAAAGCCGGAACTGTGGAAGTCGTTCATTTTGCTCACGTTAATCGTCACGTCGATTGTTCAAACCATCATCTTGTGGGATTATCATCCTACCTATCAGGCCGTCCAATCGGAGACGCAATTGACGACGGTGGACGAGTCACTACAGCGTCGGGCAAATCAGGTCATCATCCCGACTCAAGCGGTTGTGCATGACAACAATGCCGTCTTTGCATCGAAAAATACACCGAAGCAACTGATGCGTGTCATTCGTGACTCGTTCGAAGCGAGCGAGTTCAAACCACTCGCCGCAAAAAACATTCCGAGCTTCTATTCGAATATCAACGAAGGGCTCGAACTGATTTTACCGGAGGCTTACTATGCGGACACGCTTAGCTACATGCTTCCCGGGACGTACAGCCTGTCCGGGAAAATCCCACAGCGAATTCTGATTTATATGGATGAGAATGCGTTTAATATCCGTGCCATCATGAGCGACCAATCGATTTGGGAAGGGAAATTGACGAAAGTCGGAAACGGTGATGTGAACAGTCTTTTCCTAAAAAATTCGAGTCGGACGATGAAACGGGTGACATATACCGATGAACGTGTGAATTACATCCCAGTCGTCGGACCTGAGATGAATGAGTTGTTCGCATACGACGTATCGTCGATTCAAATCGATGCGCGTCTCGATTGGATGCGAGACACGTTCTTCCCAGGCGACCCGAACGTCCAAGAAGTCGACCCGGCGAGCTCGGTCGGTGCATTGACGAACGGTGTCAGCGTGGCAGAATATGATGCGAAGCTGAACGCCAGTCGCTATCGGAACTTATCACGTAACAGCACCGAGCGCGATACGGCACTCGGATTGGATTCGATTGTGGAATTTGTAAACTTCCACGGGGGATGGGTCGATGATGCATCTGAGAATCAAGGATTATCTCTTCGATTCGATGCCATCACGCCAGCCAATAAAGGGTTTGAAACGACCGTATTCCGTTTTCACGTGAAAGGATACCCCGTCTTTAGTCAGCGTGAAGCGTTTATCAACAATGATGCGATTGACTTATCCACACTTCGTGTGGAAAACGATGGCGCGCAAGTCCGTTCCATTACGCGTCACCACTTGGAGATTGATCGTCTGATCACGGTCGGCACGACACAGTTGGCCGATGCGGATGAAGTACTCGGTACGCTTATCAATTCCGGACGTTTTGAGAACGTGACCGAGATTCGAATCGGTTATGAAATCGAATATAACGAGGACACGAGCCGCTATGTGACGTTCTCGCCGAACTGGTTCGTACGTGAGGCAGGACGTTGGGTGCCATTCAATCAAAAAGACGGTTGGACAGAAAGGATGATGTATCGTGGACTGGAGTAAAGCGAAAACGATTTTAATCTTCGCCTTCCTCGCCTTGAACATCTATCTGTTATTCCAATTGTTGACGGAAACATGGGCGACCGAGGTCGTGACGAATGATAACACTTCCATTACGCAGATTTTAGACCAAAGGAATGTCGATCCGGCAAAATTGCCACGGATGGGTCGGGATATCGGATATTTGACGGGATCGTCTGAAGAAATGTCGGCTGCGATGATCACCAAAAATCGGGATGCGCAACTGGCGACGACGCTCGACAACATGCAGCTCGAAGTCGAGTTGAAACAGCCGGTCCCGCTCGATGCGAAAGATTTACGGACGACTGCTTCAACGTTTGTGGCAGAATACGTTCCATTCGGGAATGAGTATGCGTATTGGCGATACGATGAAGCGACGAGACAAATCGCGTTCGTCCAAACGTTCGAGGACAACAAAATCTTCTCGACTCCAGAGGTCGAGGGGGACACGGAAATGTATATCGGCCCGTCCCTCATCCTCATTCAGTTGAACGAAGCGTTTGAAGTGACGGATTATAAACAGCGTCATTTAAAAAATCTCTCGTCGAAAACACAAGACGACCTCGTGCTGACGGCTAGCGAAGCCATCTCTCAACTCGCGTCCCGGAAGTATTTCCAACCGAACCAAGAGATGCGGGCCATCAACACCGGGTTTTATAGCTTACCGCTCGACAGCTCAGGCAGTTTGATTATCATGCCACCACTTTGGTCCATCGCGATTGATGACCACGTGTATTTTGTCAACGCCATCGACGGAACCGTCGAACGTGTCGAGTTTGAAACGAAAGAATGAAAGGAGTGATCGTGTGAGTTTACAGTATAGTGTGTTAGCGAGCGGATCGACCGGAAACGCCCTCTATATCGAGACGGAACGGACGAAGCTGCTCGTCGATGCCGGATTGACCGGAAAAGCGATGCAACAGCGCATCGAAGCCATCGGTCGGTCGTTTGATGGGATCGACGCACTGCTCGTCACCCATGAGCACTCCGACCACATCAAAGGTGTCGGGATACTAGCACGAAAGTATAATTTACCGATTTATGCGAATGCGAAGACATGGGCAGCGATGGAATCACTGATTGGAAAAATCGACCCTGCTTTGAAGTTTCAAATCGAAGTGGGCGACGTGAAACAGTTCGGTGATATTGAAATCGAGACGTTCAACGTGAGCCATGATGCGGCAGACCCGATGTTTTATCAGTTTGCCCATGACGGAAAACGTTTGGCCCATATCACCGATACGGGTTATGTCTCGGACCGGATGAAAGGGGTCATCCGTGGAGCGGACGACTTCATCTTTGAATCGAACCATGACGTTTCGATGCTACAGATGGGGCGTTATCCATGGAGTGTCAAACGACGGATTCTTGGCGATTATGGCCACGTCTCGAACGAAGATGCGGCCATCGCGATGAGTGAGGTCATCGGAGACCGCACGAAACGAATCTATTTGGCCCATTTGAGTAAGGACAACAACATGAAGGAGCTCGCACAGATGAGCGTCTCGCAAACACTCGGCATGCGAGACGTCGACTTAGGTCGAATCAAATTGTGCGATACGGACCCGACAATCCCCACTTCACTCGTTTCTTTATAAGGAAACTTGGGAAAAGACAGATATCACACTGTCTTGAAGGGGGGACGCGTCGTGAACGAAGAGAGACACCATGAGTATGAACCTCAAGACGTCGAACCTGAAGTACACGAATCAACAGAAGAAAAATCGACGTACCCGTCTCGGAGCGAATGGCGACCGAAGCAAGAGGAGCACGTACGCCATAAGCCGAGACCCAATATAAAACCGTTGTTACTCGGAGGGGTTGGCGGATTCTTAGGAGCGGCTTTGTTTTTTGTCATCGTGATGCTCTGGGATTCGCCGACCTCTCGTTTTGTGACGAATGAACTGACGCGGACCGAACAGGCCGTCACCGTCACCGAATCGGACGTCACGACCGCTGTACTCGGCGCGAAGACGTCCGTCGTCAGCATCACCAATATCCAGCGAGCGTTCACCTCGGACTCGCAATGGGAGGCGGGTGCCGGCTCTGGCGTCATCTATAAAGTAGAAGGAAACACGGCCTATATCGTCACGAACTTCCATGTCATCGAAGAAGCAGACGAGGTCAACATTGCCTTCTCCGATGGCCAAATCGCCTCGGCAACCATTTTAGGCGAAGACCCGCTCAATGACTTGGCGGTCGCCGAAGTGGAGTTACCAAAAAATATCGAAGCGAAGCCGATCGTACTTGGCGACTCTACCGTCCTTCAAGCCGGGGAGACCGTTATGGCGATCGGAAATCCGCTCGGAGTCTTCTCAAACTCGGTCACCCGTGGTATCGTCAGTGGTGTCGAGCGGACGGTGCCGGTCGATACGAACAGCGACGGCTTGATGGATTATAATGCGGAAGTCATTCAGACGGATGCGGCCATCAACCCAGGAAATTCAGGCGGTGCCCTCATCAACATTCGGGGAGAACTCGTCGGAATCAACTCGATGAAAATCGCCGAGGCGAGCGTAGAAGGGGTCGGATTCTCCATTCCCGTCAACGTGGCGCTACCGGTCATTGACATGTTAGAACGCGACGGCAAGGTGACACGGGCACAGCTCGGTGTCACGATTCAAGAAGTCATCGCTGTACCCGGAAACGTCCGAGAAGAGTATGGAATCTCCTTCGACCAGGAAGACGGTGTCTTCGTCGAAGAAGTGACACCGGGTAGTCCGGCTGAGGAAGCGGGACTACGTGTTGGCGATGTCATCACGAAAATCGGAGACCGGGAGATCAAACGGTACGTCGATTTACGCGATGCGTTATATCGGGACGCGACGGTCGGTGATACGATTACCATTGAGTATTTACGTCGCGGGGAAGCGAGAGAAACCGAGGCGACATTAACTGAAGCAACATAAAGAAGCGGCGACGCTTCTTTTTTAAGGAGGAAAAACTGTGGAAAAAAAAGTATGCAAGGAACATGTTGAAATCGCTTTAGACATCATTGTGGATGAAACAGGTGAATACCCGTTGTTAGAGGAATTATCCACAAGTGAACACGTGACATGTGAGTTTTGTGAAGCCGATGCAACATATATTGTGTCAAGCAAAAACTAATTATCAACATGTGGATTTGTGGATAACTCTGTGGATAACCCTATGGATAACTCCAAAAAAACTGTGGAAAAAGGAAGAATTGGATGAATATTTCAATTATCACGGTCGGCAAACTGAAAGAAAAATATTTAAAACAAGGAATTGCCGAGTATACAAAGCGGCTTTCCGCCTACGCAAAAGTGCAGGAAATCGAGGTTTCAGACGAAAAAGCACCCGAGCATTTGAGTGAAGCAGATATGTTACTAGTAAAACAAAAGGAAGGCGAGCGGATTTTGGCGAAGATATCCCCAGATACGCACGTCATCGCCTTAGCGATTCAAGGAAAGCAGCGGACGAGTAAAGAGTTCGCCCGTGAACTCGATCAACTCGCGACGTATGGAAAGAGTAAAATCGCCTTCATCATCGGAGGGTCGCTCGGTCTGTCGGATGATGTGATGAAACGAGCGGACGATACAATCTCGTTCTCGAAGATGACGTTCCCACATCAACTCATGAAACTCGTGTTGTGTGAGCAGATTTATCGGGCGTATCGGATCAATCGGAATGAACCGTATCACAAGTAAGTGCGGTTTTAAATAAATCATCAATGACAGTGGTTTTACTGTAGTTGGTGGTTTATTTTTGTTTGTAAGAGATTGAAGATTTGCAGGTGATTTAGAGGAGGGCGTAACATATTCTAAATAGATATTTAAGTTGAGGATTCCGAAAAAAGAAAAAACTAAGGCCGATTTTCTTTTTATAGAAAATCGGCCTTTACAAATCATTTATGGGTTTTTCATGAACCTTATTAGATATTTAATATGTCTTTAAATGTAAGGTAATTACATTATACATCGGTGATAATTCAGCTTTTACTGAGGGTCCAGCAAAAGGTGGAGAAATCTTTAACGGTGCAAATAAATTTGTTCTAGGTGTTTATAATTAATTTTTTTAACCATTAAATATATTGATAAAGCAATCCGTCTCGTGTATCAAACCAAAGTAATTTCGCATGTTTTTTCTTTGGAATATTTACTTGTAACGCCCATTCTGGAAACTGTTTATATATTTGAATTTGGTCTCCTGTTGCAAGTGCAATAAATGATACATAATGATCCTTTGTCATAGGATGCTCGGCTGAAATCGAATATTGCATATCAATCTCTTCTATTTTTAATTTTTGTTCATCATTTGCTTTGGTTGCGACTAAAACATCTAATTTTCTTCCACAACAAGAAACGACGAAATTTCCTGTTGCTAATCCTATATTTGAACAGTTTGGACATACATAATAACTTGAGTTTTTCATATTTCCTCCTACTACATCTACTGTTTTGATTTCACCAGTTAGTAAATTTTCTATTGGAATATCAAGGAGGGTTGCTAGATGAGGAAGAAGTGTAATATCGGGACATCCAATGCCTCTTTCCCATTTTGAAATGGTACGGTCCGATAAATATAACGCCTCAGCTAATTGCTTTTGCGTCATGTCCTTTTCCTTCCGTAATGTATAAATTAATTGACCAATTTTTTCATTATCCATTTTTTCTCCTCCTACTTCCTTATCATAAGAGCAATCGTGATTTGTGACAACAAACGGAGAGTAGAGTTTGGTGTTAGGTACCAGATACTCAAACAATTCACGGAGAGCCGTATCATAAATAACTTCAAAACCTGTGTTTCTTATATTAGATACAGGTTTTTTTCTTGCTTAAAAATAGAAATACAATTGTTGTTGTAAGAATCAGCCATTACAATATAGATAATTACCATCAAAAAATAATTTTTTTCATTATATTTAAAGGAGATTCGTTACATATGGAATCGAAAAAAGATACATTGACGAGAAAGCGGACTTCTACGTTTCAACGGTATTTATTACCGATTACGCTTGTCTCATCGCTTATCGTATCAGGTTCAGTAAGTTACGTAGTGAGCAAGTTAAATCAGTCTGAATCAGAAAAAGTCTTTGCAGATCAATCCTCTCAAATGAAAATTGAGCAAATGCAACAAGATTCACTCGCCGTCATTGAAGAAAAAACCCCGAAAATATTAAATGACTTAAATGAGTATGAGAAAGATTTATCTGAGATTGTGAATCAAGTTGAGTTGGTGAATGAAAAGTTATTTCCAATCCGAGATCTCTTAGAACAAATTGATTCAGCCACTCTTGTTTTATCTGGCGTTAACAGCATGGTGAATAACCCGCTTTTGGGAAAAGTCAGTGGATATGTTAGTAATACAAATAATGCTTTGACAGAATTGGATGCCATTTTATTTCGATTAGAGCATTTATCACAAGTAAAAGCAGATATGAAAAAAACTCGCGAACGGGTCGAGCAATCATATAGTGACTATCAAAATTCACATGACCCAGTGAAACTAATTGATATTGAAAAAGAGCTAGATTCTGAGTTGATTTATCAAATTGAAGATATCCGGAATTCGACTGTTGAGGCACATGAGGCATTAGAAATCTCTTCGAAGGTTCTTTTGTCAGTAAATAAAACGATCTCCACTTATTATTCGTTCCAGTCATCGAGTGAAAAAGTAATCCAATCTCTGCAATTTTGGAAAGAGAAGAAACAAGTGACTAAGATTGATCAAAGCCAACATGAACAATTTATGAAAGAGCTTGATGAATCGTCTGAACGATTGAAAAATTTACCGGAGGATTTGGCTAAACGTTCTAATGAAACGATCTCTTCTATCAATTCGGTGAAGTCAGAACTTCAAATGATTCGTCTGACAGAAGCTTTACAGGATTGAAAATTTTATCACAAGGAGACTACGATGAACGCTACGATTCACCTCCTAACAAATCGACTGGATTCAAACTTTCTAAACACCTTCGAACGTTTCCAGGAAACGCATCGCATCTATGCAGTGAATTCAAATGGTGAGCTTTATCAAAAAGACGAGTACTATATTGATGAATGGGACGATGCGAAAAAGCAACAGGTCATCGAGATTCTCAACTACTACATCGATCGCGGCGGAGTTGTTGTGGCAATCCGAAATGGTGAAACGTTACTCGGCTTTGCCGGACTGAACGGACAACCGCTCGGAACGGAAGGGCAGTATTTGAATTTGGGTTTCATTCATGTGAGTCGTCCTTGTCGCGGTCAGGGAATCGGGAAGGTGTTATTTGAACGTGTCTGTCAGGCAGCAATCGAACGGAGTGCGAAAAAACTGTACATCGGGGCGAATCCGGCCGTTGATACGTATCATTTCTACAAAGCGATGGGATGTACGTTAGCCGAAGAAATCGTGCCAGAAGTCTACGAGTCAGAACCACTCGACTTACAACTCGAATATGCTTTATCATCTCCTGAGACCGCATCATAACGATGTGGTCTTTTTCATGCAAAAAATCGCTCAACTTCAAGCTTTATCTCCTATGAAGAATTGAGGATTTCGAAAAATTGTGATAGAATCACAAGGCAAATGATTATCATTATCAGTCGATAAGAATAGATGGAATCGAACAGGTTGAGTGAAAGTGAAAGGATGAATACAATGAGCACGCTTGAAGCATATAACATGGCATTTCGAAATGGATTGGAACTAGAGGACGATGTGGTCCTTGAAGAGATGAAGCTCGGGGAATCAACGGAGTGGGATTCGATTGGACATATGACCCTCATCGCCGAAATCGAGGATGCGTTTGACGTCTATATCGACTCGGATGAAATGACAGAATTCCATTCGTACCAGTCTGGCATCGCGTTGTTGCAGCGCCTCGGTGTGGACATCCAGTCATGACGCTTTTTCAAACGCTCGAGCAGTACACAAATCGTGAGGCGGTCTCTGCGGACCGCTCTTATTCCTATAGAGAGATGCTGGAAGTCGGGGACTCGATTTGTGAGGAGGTCGGCGAACGGTCGCTCGTCTTCTGTTTATGTGCCAACCGAGTCGAGTCGATCTTCGGATATATCGGCTTTCTCCGTGGACGGGTCGTCCCGGTCTTGCTCGATGCAGATATTCCAGTAGACCAATTACAGAAGTTGATGGAACGGTATCAACCGACTCACGTCTGGGCTCCTGAGACGAGGGAGGATTTGGCGAACTCGTTGGATGCCTTCTATGGCTATGGTGGCTACGCCTTATTTGAAACCGAAACAGCGGTTCGCCACCAACTTCATGAAGAATTGGCGCTACTGTTGACGACTTCAGGGAGTACCGGAAGTCCGAAATTGGTACGCCTCACGTATAACAATCTATCAGCTAACGCCACATCGATCATCGACTATCTCGACATCGATCAGACGGATAAACCAATCACGACTCTGCCGATGAACTATTCGTATGGACTCTCCATCATCAACAGTCATCTGTTGAAAGGGGCGACCCTCATCCTGACAGACCGCTCGATCGTTCAAAAAGAGTTTTGGGAGCTGTGTCGTGCCAAGCAGGCGACGACGTTTGGTGGGGTCCCATTTCATTATGAGATGTTGAAACGATTAAAGTTTGAGACTTACAATCTCCCAAGTCTAAAGAAGTTGACGCAAGCCGGTGGCAAGTTAGATCCGAAGCTTGCGCAGCACTTCACAACGGTATGTGCAGAGAAAGGGATTCAATTTTTCATCATGTACGGTCAGACGGAGGCGACGGCCCGGATGTCGTATTTACCGGATCGGATGCATGCGAAAAAAGCCGGTAGCATCGGAATTGCCATCCCTGGTGGAACGCTCACGTTACGTGACGAAGCCGGAAATGACATCAAAGAGGCGAATGTGATAGGCGAGTTGGTGTATCAAGGCGACAACGTGTCGTTTGGGTATGCGACCTCGTTAGCGGACCTTTCAAAAGGTGATGACAACCAAGGCGTCTTGCGTACGGGTGACATGGCGTATCGCGACGAGGATGGATATTTCTTCATCGTCGGCCGAATCAAGCGCATGATCAAACTGTATGGCAGTCGAATCAGCCTAGACGAAGTCGAGGTGCTCCTTCGAGAGCATGGATATGATTGCGTCTGTGCCGGAGAAGACGACCAGCTATACGTGTATACGTTACAAGATGACGTCGCACGCATTCAAAAAATCATCAAAGAACAAATCAAGGTGAAAGGTGTTCGGGTGATGCAGATTGACGAGATTCCGCGGAATGCATTCGGAAAGATTCGTTATGCTGCATTGCCGAAGCGAGAACTTGTGACCACCTGATTGTCAGGAATCGGTACATCGTCAAGTTTCATAACATCAGGTGGTAAATATGACTTTTATTTCGATTGAATTTCTCTTATTTTTAACCCTCATCGTTGGAACGTACTATATGGTTCCACATCGATACCGTTGGGTGCTCCTTTTGTTGGCGAGCTATGTCTTTTACGCCACGTTGAGCGTTCAATTCATCCCGCTCCTGCTGATTAGTACGGCCTTCACGTACGTCATCGGGATTTTGATCGAGAAGCAAGAGAGGAGAGAACAGAAGAAACGGCTCATGTGGGTCGGTGTCTCCGTTCTCGTCTTCTTCCTCGGCTGGTTCAAATATTTTAATTTCGTCAATGATTCGCTCCGTTCGTTCGCCGCATGGAGCGGATTTGATTATGACGTCCCGTATAGAGAAATCGTCTTACCGTTGGCTATCTCGTTCTATACGTTCCAAGCCATCAGTTATGTCGTGGACGTCTCGCGAGGGAAGCAAAAAGCAGAGCGTCATTATGGCTATTTCTCGGTCTATTTCGCCTTCTTCCCGCAACTTGTGGCGGGTCCAATCGAGCGGGCGAAAAAACTGTTGCCACAGTTGAAGACGGAGCAGCATCTCGACTACGACAACATCAGCTATGGCATCCAGCGCATCATTTGGGGTTTCTTCAAGAAGACATTGATTGCCGATCGGTTGGCCCCGATTGTTGCAAGTGTGTTCAATAGCCCGGACCCGACTGGTTCGGAGATTGTACTCGCGACGATGTTGTTCTCGATTCAGTTGTTCGCAGACTTCTCGGCATGCAGTGACATCGCCATCGGCTGTGCACGCTTACTCGGGATTCGCTTATCGGAAAACTTCAAGCAGCCACACTTCGCCGTATCGATCGCCGACTTCTGGAACCGCTGGCACATCACGCTTTCGATGTGGCTACGGGATTATATCTTCATGCCGCTCGCAAAAGGAAAGAAGAAACGCGAACAGATATATGGTGCCATCCTTGCGACGTTTTTAGTGAGTGGGATTTGGCACGGAGCCGCATGGAACTTTGTCTTATGGGGACTTATTCATGGAATCTATCGCGTGTTCGGAAATCATACGAAACAACAACGTGAAAAAATGGCGTCATGGGTCGGATTTGACCGCGTGCCGACACTCCATCGGTGGTGGAAAATCGCCATCACGTTCCAGCTCGTCTGTTTCTCACGGGTCTTCTTCCAGTCGCATTCGATGGCAGAAGCGTTCTCGCACGCTAAACTATATGTGACACCGTCTTCGTGGGCACCGTCAGGCATGATGCAGGCGATTCAAATCTTCTCATTGCTCGATTTGATCATCTTCCTCGTCGTCTTTGTCGTCGTTCATCTGTTCCAACATATCGAGCGGACGAGAGGATCGGCTTGGGACTGGATGGCACGTCAGTCTGCCGTGACGAGCGTAGCCATCAACTTGTTCTTGATTATCTCAGCGTTCTTATTTGGCGTGTCGAGCCAAGGATTTGTATACGGTGGGTTCTAAGATGGATGGAAAGGAATTAGCATGAAGCGTCTAGGAATCAAAATAGGTGTCGTATTACTCGTCATCATCGCAATCTTCATTCCCGTCAACGAGTTCGTGAAAGAGTCGTGGGAATATAATAATAACCGAGCTGTCCTTGCCTTCAAGGAAGACCCTCACCCGGTCGACATCATCAATTTGGGGACGTCCCATGCGATGTACGGATATTCATTCAAGTCGCTTGGATTATCGCATCTGGATTTGGCGTTACCGAGTCAGCCGATCGAATATGACTTGAAGATGTTAAAAGAATACGATGAACATCTGAAGCCAGGTGGGGTCGTGATCGTGTCGTTATCACAAATCACCTTCAGCAATTCGAACGTCGGACGGAAAGAAAACTACTATCGCGTGTTGGAACGGGAAGACTTGGAGTCGGTCAGTTGGTTCGACTACTATACACACGAATGCTTCCCTGCATTGAACAGTGGGAGTGCCTACGCCGCCATTTCCCGGGAAATCCGAGATTTCCGCTTCGATGCGCATAAGCCATGGGAGAATGGGGGGCTGAATTATTCCGAGCGTAAGTATGAGGAAGTCGCCGCTCAATACGAGAATGCCGTGAACAATCACGAGATTGAAGAGAACATGGCATATTTACAAGACATCATCGACTATTGCAAGAAGCAAGGCTATCGCGTCGTCTTAGCGATAGAGCCGGTCCATTCGTCGTATCATGCGTATTTCGACGAAGCGGTCATAGAGCGCCTCGTATTTCAGCATTTAGAAAAACTGGATATCGATATCCCATTCCTCAACTACATGGGGGACGAACGGTTCATTCACAAACAATCCTTCTTCCATAACCCGGACCATTTGAATGGGGACGGGCGGAAGTTATTGTCTACGCTTGTTTATGAAGATTTGAAGCGATTGGGGTATTTATAAATTGATGGGCGGCTGTCCATCAATTTTTTTATGCTATATGATAGCTAAAAGGACGAAGTGAGGAGAAAGCCATGATCCACCAGCAAATGGTACAAATTCAGGACTGTGTGTTATATGCAGAGTATATTCAACACCATTCAAAGCAAGTGACAATCATTATGGATGCAGGATATGGCGATGATTCTACGACATGGAGACAGGTGGCGGATGAAGTGTCGAGCTATGCCAATGTCCTTCTTTATGACAGGGCAGGTCTAGGCAAAAGCGGGACTAGTACGAATCAAAGAACAAGTATGGAGATGGTTCGAGAGTTGCACCAACTGATCAAACAGTTGGATATAGCATCTCCGTTCATTTTAGTCGGTCATTCGTTCGGAGGCATCAACATGCAATTGTTCGCATCTGAATATCCAAATGAGGTGATGGGTCTTGTGTTAGTAGACACGACACCAAGTGATTATCGTGAACGATTTCTTCCGACCATGTCACAAGAGTTTCAAAACGCATATCATAAACAGTTTCTACGAGAAGGGAACTATGCTGATTTTATAGAAAGTTTGCACCAAGTGAAACGAGCAAATCTTAATCTTTCAATCCCGACAATTATCATATCAGCAGGAAAGAAAGACTTTTATTCCACAGAAAATCAGAGGCTATGGAATGTCTTACAAAAAGAAATGACGGGAATATCTTCAAATGCCTCGTTTGTAATTGCGGAGCAGAGCGCACATTATATCCAAAGAGATGAGCCACACTTGATTGTAGAAGCCATTCAAGAGTTACTAATGGAGTGATACATAAACGGATAAGATGAGGAGTGATTCCAATCGAAACAATCTATTTAGCGGGCGGATGCCTATGGGGTGTTCAAGAATTTGTGAAGACATTACCTGGCGTCCTCTCGACCGAAGCAGGTCGGGCGAATGGGACGACGGATACGTTGGATGGGGAATATGACGGGTATGCCGAATGTGTCAAAACGACGTTCGATCCAGACGTAGTGACGGTCGAGGATTTGATGGGCTGTTTATTTGAAATCATCGACCCATACAGTATCAATCAACAAGGAATCGATGTCGGCGAGAAGTATCGGACGGGCGTCTACAGTGAAGAGCCCCGGCACTTGATGGAGGCGCAGGGGTTCATTGATCGACGCTCGGATGCGAAGCGGATTGCTGTTGAAGTCAAGCCGCTCACGAACTATGTGCGAAGTGCGGACGAACATCAGGACCGTCTGACACGTTGCCCGGACGATTATTGTCACATCCCGAAAGACTTGTTAACGAAATATCAGACCGTTTCATCATCAAAGCGTCTCTTCTGAGATGCTTTTTTTGTAAGAACTGATACGGAAGATATTGATATGAGCAACAACAAAACTAGTCATGGTTCATAAGGGTGGAAAAATATGTTATCTTCATCATGTTCTAATTCAGAAAATGAAACAGAGGTACAAACATGTTCACATTCGGAATCATTGGTGGCGCGAGTCTTCTTTTAGTGGTGTTCGTCTTCGGCGTGACATATCTTGTCATCCGATCCATTGTAAAAATGATGAAAAAGTAAAAGAAGGAGTCGGTCACTCAAATCGAGTGATGGACTCCTTCTTTTTCTACGTCCGTTCGAGAACATTCACGAGCATCTGATGGATGACAGTATGATCGTTCGGGTCATGCAGCTGATAGGGACTCCCGGGGAGCGTGTATACATCTTTTGCCCCGACGTACGTGATGTGGAGTGTCAAGGAACCATCTTCCTGGCACGCCGTCGTCAGTTCCAACTCACCACTGATGACACCGACTTCTTCCGTCATGACACCGTGGGTTGCCTTAAAGATCGAAGTGATTTCGTTCATTCGAAGACTCCTTTTCTCACTCAATAACTGCAAGCATTGATGGCTGTCGTGAGTGCGGACTTCTCTGCGGATTGAAGGCTCAAGCCCCAACGACTCTTCGTTTCGACCCACATCTTCGCATACGCACAACGTGCACCCGTGCGAGGAGGTTGCCATGTCGACGGATCTTGATCTCCTTTTGAGCGGTTCGATGAAGCAGACACAGCGATCAACTGAGGACCGTTCAAGTCGTTCGCAAAGCTTTGACGTTTGGTCGTTGTCCAACTGCTTGCACCAGAGCGCCATGCTTCGGCGAGTGGGACGACGTGATCGATATCGATGTCAGATGCTGATGTGAACGTCAATCCGTCATAGTAACTGTACCATGAGCCAGTCGCAACCGGACATTCGTCGACGACCGAGTCGGCGTCTCGTTTCAAGACGATGTGACGTGTGTTACAACCACTTCCTTGACTCGACCAGTGCGGGAAGAGGTCACGACTATACCCCGTCATCGACCCTTCATTTTTGACAGTGAGGGCATTCAGTTTCGTGAGCGCGTCCGCTTTCGATGGGATGTTCGGTGGGAAAGCAGAGACTGGTGTAGCGTCAAACGATGCGGAAATCCAGACGAGCAAGGCGACAAGTGCGACAGACATAAGTTTCTTCAACATATAAAGCCTCCTACTATGTATTTGGAATGAACACTTGTCGAGCAAGTGGGCAACCTTTCATCAAACAACTAGTGAGACAAATATCACGCAATAAATCCAACTTGATCATACACAGGACGATTTTGAAAAAGTGTGAAAATCTTCAAAATGATTAGAAAGACTATCGTAAATCCGTCTCTAGCATTAGCAAGGGACATGGTGTTATTTCTTTGGAACTAGTGAGCGATCAGGACTGGTATAATGAATGACATGGATGGAGAGAAAAGAAGAGGTGGATGGAATGAACAAGAAAGAGATTGCGGCGATTCGCCGACAGTTTAAAGTGAATGCGACGAAGCTAAAGATTGCTGACTTATATACGATTTACATTCGACAAGAAACGAATGAGATTTATTACGAAGAGTTGCGTCCGTTCCCGTTCTTAGAAGAAGAGCAGCAGGAGCTGTTTTTGACGAACTTCAAAAAAGTGCTCGGTGGAAAACTCGATGAAAAATTGTTCGAAGTGAAGTTCCAATATCCCGAGGAAGGTCAGGTCGACCATACGCAAGGGTTGCTTTATGAAGGACTTCGTACGGAAGAGACCGACGTCTGGACGGACTATATGCAGCGCATCGCGTTGAAGATGGTAAAGGATACACCGTTTGAGAAAGATATGGTCGTGACGTTCATCCGGGGGAATTACAATAAGCCGACGAACCGATACTCGGAAGAGTCTGAGATTCACGCGAACGATGAAGTGTATACAACGAAGTTCATCCTCGGCAGTATCAGCCCGACAGAACTTCCGAAAAAGTCACTCGTTTTTGACTTCGTTGAGCGGGAATTCAAAGCCAGCTTGATTGTAAATCCAATCATCAAACTCGAGGCGCCAATCGGCGGATTCATGTTCCCATGCTTCACGGATAACGCGGCCGATGTGAACCATGTCCTCTACTCGGCACATAAAGCGCATCAACCGGATATGACGTTCATTGAGAACGTATTGAACGGTTCGGAAATCGTCACGGCAGTGGAAGAGAAGGCAGTCTTCGAAGAAGTAGTCAAAGCGGTCATCGGAGAAGAAGTCAATTCCCGGACACTTGCGACCGTTTACGATGAGATCAATCAAATCATTGTCGCGGAAGAAGAGAACGAACAGGAAGAAGAGAGGGTAGCGATGCTCGACTCCCGTGCGGTCGAGGTCGTCCTTCGGGCGAGCGGTGTGGAAGATGTGACGACGGAGAAGGTCGAGCAGGCGTTCAAGCAAGTCGTCGACGATACGAAATATGAAATGAAAGCGACGAGTGTCGTTCCGAAGTATACGTCAAAATCAATCAAGATTAATACAAAGGTCGCTAATATCTCGGTTAGTCCGCAAGACTTGAAATACGTGAAGCAGGTGAACTATAAGGGGAAACCGTGCTTGCTGATTGAAGTGGAAGAGGAGACGGAGATTGAAGGGTTCAAACTCATCTCGGAGGAGTCGCTAGACTAATCGAGCATGTTGCAGTGTTCATGAGTGAACGTTCAATCTAAGAGTCCAAGGTGTAAACCTTGGGCTCTTTTTTGACAATCAAGTGAGGAAGGTTGAATTCAAACTTTGATACAGGTATGATGCAGGTGAAAACGTTTTCTAAAAGCCATATTTTTTTAGTGTTTATCGAAAGCGCTTTCGATATTAATGAGATGACAAAAAAACCTCAAAGACGAATATCATCTTTGAGGCTAGAGTTGTATTATTTACGCGCTTTGCTTACTTTTAATTTCTTCCCTTTGACAGGTGTTGTCTCCATCGCTTGAAGAACGATCGAACCTTTTCCGTTCAGAATATCGACGTACGTCATCTGATCATTGATTGTGATGATTCCGATGTCGTCAGCGGATACGCCAGGAATTTTGGCGATCGTTCCGACGAAGTCGACGGCGCGAAGTTTTTTCTTCTTCCCGCCACTGAAGTGAAGCTTCATGATGTCCTGGTTAATACGAGCTGTCTTGTTGTTTCGAACGACGCGTCGTCCGCTCAACTTCTGCTCAAAGGCATCTTGGTTAGCCGCGACTTCCGCTTCCGTCGGCGCATCGATCATCGGAATCTCGAATTGAACGTATGATTCAATCGCGTTAATGAGACGTTCTTCCTGACGGGTCATGAGCGTGATCGCTGTCCCTTGTTTGCCGGCACGTCCGGTACGACCTGTACGGTGGACGTAACTTTCCTTTTCGACAGGAACATCATAGTTGATCACGAGTTCGACGTTGTCGACATCGATTCCACGTGCTGCGACGTCTGTTGCCACGAGGTAGCGGAAGTTACCCATCTTGAATCCGTTCATGACGGCGAAACGGTCCTCTTGTTCGAGTCCGCCGTGAAGGCGTTCAGCCGAGTAACCGGCTTTGTCGAGCTCGGCGTACACCGTGTCGACGTTCTCTTTCGTCCGGCAGAAAATCATACAGCTGTCCGGGTTCTCGACGACCGTGATGTCTTGAAGCACAGCCAACTTCTCGTTCCGGTGAACCGGGAGGAGACGGTGCTCGATTGTCGAAGCAGTCATGCCTGTCGATTCGATCGCGACACGTGCCGGAGCATTCATATGCTTCTGGCAGAGACGTTCGATATCTTGTGGGAATGTCGCTGAGAAGACCATCGTGACGCGGTCTTTCGGCAACTGTTGAAGAATCTTCTCGACGTCAGCGAGGAAGCCGCGGTTGAGCATCTCGTCCGCTTCATCGATGATCAAATGTTCGATGCGATCGAGTGAAAGGGTCTCGCGCTCGATGTGGTCCATGACGCGACCTGGCGTACCAACGACGATATGTGTCTTTTGTTTTAACTCTTCACGCTGTTTCGAGAACGGTTCTTTTCCGTAGACGGCAGTCGCTTTGATTCGCTTGAAGCGTCCAATGTTCGTCATGTCTTCTCGGACTTGAACGGCGAGTTCGCGTGTCGGTGTCAAGACGAGCACTTGGGGTTTATTTTCGGCCCAGTCGATGAGCTCGATGACCGGAATCCCGAAAGCAGCTGTTTTTCCGCTTCCTGTCTGTGCTTTGACGATCAAGTCTTCGCGCTCGAGCGCGCGCGGAATGACCTGCTGTTGTACCTCAGTCGGTGATTCGTATTTCATAATGCCTAATGCGCGAGTGATCTCGTCGCTCAGGCGATAATCAGTAAATTGCTGTTTGTTCATGGGTAACCTCATTCTTTCGTGAAAACTTCTGCTTCAGAAAATTTCAATGTCTATTTGCAATACCCCTCATTATACATGAAAGCGAGTCATAAGTCGTTCGAAGGTCAATATTCATTTTTACAAGGTGAATGAACAGAGTAGAGTTTCATCTTTTAAAAATTGTGGGTGATCTTGCATAGACTGAAGAAACAGCATTTGAATTTTTTCGCGTGATGCTCGGATGCTCGTGGTATCGATTGTATGAGGGAACGCGTCTAGATAACTCTGAACAAATAAAGGTTGCAACGTATGGTATGCCTTAAATTGATGAGTTTTCTTTTCTTCTTTCAATGTCTGCACGAGGAGTGTCAGGGACCTTAACTCTTCAAGCATATTGAGCGCATAAATGAAGTTGTTTCGTTTTAGTTCTTTTTCTAGTGCGTGGCTCAGATAGAAAAATTCAAATGAGGGGTCTATATGGAATCGGTAAGGCGTTTCTTGATTTTGAAAAAGCTCATCCTCTTTTGTCATTTTTGCTAAAACTCTGTCGTCTTTGTCTAATATGACTCGCCATAAAGGAGAGCGAACCGTTAACTTTTCCAAAGGGACAATCGAAACATTGAACTCAAGCCCGTTTTTAAGAATTACGATGAGCAGAAACATATCAGACGAGAATTTTTTCTCTTTTACGATGATGTGATCAAGTGTTGAAAAATATGTAGCCAGTTCTTCTTTTACATCAGTTGAGCTAACGTGTGAGGAACTAGCAACCATCAAATCGATATCCGAGTAAATATCTTGGTATCCATTCACACCAGAACCTAGCTGAACCACGCCCTCTACATTAACGTTGTTTTGTAACTCTTGAATAAATTGAGTCAAATGTGCATCCCGAGTTTCTGCGCTATACATATAAATTCTCCTTTTTTAAAAGATTAGTACCGTATTCTACCAGGTCAAGCAAATTCCTTTTTTGATTGATTATTTTTACGAAGGAGTGAAGTCAAATGAGTCTCTACGCACAATGGATGGGACCATTAAAGTCTACAAATCATGTTGTCGTTTCGAACTACCTCGAAACCGTCATCAAACCAATACCGGATACAGCATTTGACCTCGAGGCTGCACGCGCTAGCATGGGTTGGCCAAATCAGGATCAGACGACGACTGATATCAGAACGGAGTATCTCATGATTCCTAGTGAAGACGGTGACATCCCGGTTCGTCTGTATCGTCCGAGTCATACTGAAGCCATCCCAGCCATTCTCTTCTTCCATGGTGGTGGCTTCTTCGGTGGAACGCTCGATACGGTCGAGAATCCTTGTAAGTTGCTCGCAGAACAGGCGAACGCGGTCGTCATCTCCGTCGATTATCGTCTCGCCCCAGAGCATCCGTTCCCGGTCGGATTGAATGACTGTTACCGCGCCTTTGAATGGGTACACGCACATGCGAATGAGTTGAACATCCTGAAAGACCGAATGGGCGTCGCCGGAGACAGTGCCGGAGGCAACTTGGCGACGGCTTGCTGTCTGATGGAGCAGGAACGAGGAGAGGGACGCATTTGTTATCAAGCACTCGTCTATCCTGTCGTCAATCTGGGATCGATTCCGACAGATGATTTTGAATGGACGCTCGATGCGTACGTTATCTCACACCATCACGACCTGATTCGAGGTGTCGTGCTTTCGCTCGCCGATGCGGACTCATTTTTTAATGACCTTTATCTTCAAGGGAAGACGGATGTCACGCATCCACTCGTCTCACCATTATTCGCAGACGATGTCTCGGGTCTACCACCGACTTTGATTGTGACGGCGGAGTACGATTACTTACGACTTGAAGGGGAAGCGTATGCGCGGAAACTGGCAGAAGCGGGTATCCGAACACGCCTTATTCAATACCGCGGGATGGACCATGCCTTCATGGACAAGTTGGGAGACTATCCACAGGCAGAAGATTGTATGAATGAAATCGCAAAAGGACTTAAGGAGCTGACGAAATGAAACAGTATACATTGGATTGGAAACGTTATGAAGAATTGGCGCGTCAAGCGGTCACAGAAGGCGTCGTGTTAGTCAAAAACGAACAGAAGACCCTCCCGTTACAACCTGAAACGAAGCTCGCCGTATTTGGTCGTAGCCAGTTCCATTACTATAAGAGCGGTACGGGCTCAGGGGGGATGGTGAACGTCGGGGACGTCACGACACCGCTCGAGGCACTACGCGAGCGCACAGACATTCACATCAATGAATCGCTCTATGAGACGTATGAGGAATGGGTGAAGGAGAATCCGTTCGACCAAGGTGTCGGCTGGGCCGGTGAACCGTGGTCGCAACAGGAAATGGACGTAACGGACGAGCTCGTCGAACAGGCGGCACAAGAATCGGATATCGCCCTCATCATGATCGGACGTACGGCAGGGGAAGACCGTGACAACACGGCCGATCCGGGTAGTTACTTATTGACGGATATCGAACACGCGATGATCGAGCGCGTGACGAAACGCTTCGACAAGACGGTCGTCGTGTTGAACGTTGGGAACATCATCGACATGAAGTGGGCGAATGAGCCGAGTGCCATCCTCTATGCATGGCAAGGTGGGATGGAAGGTGGAAAAGGACTCGTCGACGTGCTCGTCGGAGATGTGAGTCCTTCCGGGAAACTGACGGATACGATTGCTCACTCGATTGAAGATTATCCGTCGACGAAGAACTTCGGTCATGCGGATAAAGGAATTTATCAAGAAGACATCTATGTCGGTTATCGCTACTTCGAAACGTTCGCGAAGGAGGATGTCTTATATCCATTCGGATTCGGACTATCTTACACGACGTTCAAAACGGAGGTCAAACAGACTAAGGAAGTCGATGGCGCCCTAACGGTTGATGTGGAAGTGACGAACACGGGTGACTGTGACGGGAAAGAAGTCGTTCAACTCTACGTCGAGAAACCGCAAGGCAAACTCGGAAATCCGCTCCGTTCACTGGTGGCGTTCGAGAAGACGGTACTTCTTGAACCAGGCGAGCGCCAAATCCTTTCGTTCAACGTCCACATGACTGACTTTGCGAGCTACGACGATTCTGGCGTGACGGGTCATGAATCGAGCCTCGTTCTAGAGGCGGGGACATATCGCTTATATGTCGGAACGGATGTGCGTTCGGCTACACTCGCTTTCGAAGTCGAGCAGCAGGAGCAACGTGTCCTCGAGACGTTAAGTGAAAATATGGCGCCCGTCCTCCCATTCGAACGGATGAAACCGATTCAAGGAGAACGAGGATTTGAAGTAGGCTACGAGTCGACGCCGCTTCGTGCCGTTGACGTCGAGACGCGCTATTTGGAAGAGCGTCCTGAGACGCGACCGTTCACAGGTGATCAAGGCATCAAATTGAGCGATGTGTATCATGGGAAGGCATCGCTCGACGCATTTCTAGATCAATTGACGGATGAAGATTTGGCGACAATCGTCCGCGGACAAGGGATGAACTCACCACGCGTCACACCGGGGACGGCAGCTGCGTTTGGTGGCGTATCCGACCGATTGAACGAACTCGGGATTCCAGCTGCTTGTTGTGCCGATGGTCCATCAGGCATTCGTATGGATATCGGGACGAAGGCGTTCGCACTTCCAAACGGGACGCTTTTGGCTTCCACGTTTAACGTCGATCTCGTCGAAGACTTGTTCGAGATGACAGGACTCGAGATGCGAAAAAATCGCGTCGACACGTTGCTTGGACCAGGGATGAACATTCACCGCAACCCGTTGAACGGACGGAACTTCGAGTACTTCTCAGAAGATCCGCATGTGACTGGTAAGATGGCGGTTGCTCAATTGAACGGGATGCATCGCGTTGGTGTGACGGGTACACTCAAGCACTTCAGCGCCAACAACCAGGAGGCGCATCGTCACGATATCGACTCGGTCGTCTCAGAACGCGCGTTACGCGAGATTTATTTGAAAGGGTTCGAGATGGCGGTGAAAGAAGGGCGCGCATCGTCCATCATGACGACATATGGTGCAGTCAACGGCATCTGGACGGCAGGTCTATATGATCAAAACACGCGTATCTTACGGGACGAGTGGGGCTTTGAAGGCATCGTCATGACAGACTGGTGGGCAAAAGTGAACTTTCGTGAGGATGAGTCGGCCAATCGTCAAAACACGGCAGCAATGGTTCGTTCGCAAAACGACTTGTATATGGTCGTCGACCGCCCGGACCTCAACTCATTCGAGGATAATACGAAGGCATCGCTCGAAGAAGGTGTGGTGACAAGAGGCGAGTTGTTGCGGAGCGCACGGAACATCTGTGCGTTCATCTTGAAATCACCGGCGATGGAGCGTCTTCTCGGGATTCATGACGGTTCAGTCGAGGTGCTCGGCTTTGAGGATGAGATGAATCAACAGGATACATTTGAGTTGGATTACCAACATCTCGAAAACGGGGAACATGTGGATTTGTCAGGAATCGATACCTCGACTGGAAACACACACGTCTTCGCTATCTCGGTCGACCAAACGGGGACGTATGACATCACGTTGACTGCCCGTTCGAACGCGGGAGAGTTGGCACAGATGCCGGTGACATTGTTTGCGAACAATATCCCGGGTGCGACGTTCACGTTTAATGGGACGGATGGGGAATGGGTGACGCTGACGAAACAGGTCTTTTTCTTAAACCAACATAATTATCTCCAGCTCTATTTCGCGTTAAGTGGATTAGAAGTGAAGGACGTGTCCTTCACGCTCGCAGATGAATTCAGTATGAAGAACGGCTGAGTCGTCCTTTTGTCGATTCATTGAATTTGGTATAATCGAAAAAACGACACATCGCAAAGGAGGCGCATACCCGTGGAAAATCGGCTTCGATTTTCTAGGTCTTCACGCACTCATGCAAAGCCATTTGGACGAAAGGCGATCACTTGCATGGGGCGAAACGAATACCTTGATCGCTTGATTTTAACGTAACCACTTGGCTTTGCTCCCTTATCGGATTGGATTCATTCAATAAGGAGCGAGGTATGATGAAGTACGTCAATGCGCAACAAATCCTGCCAGAACGATTGTTGCAAGAGGTGCAACAATACGTACAAGGTGAAACGTTATATGTGCCGACCCCGACTGACACGAAACGGAAATGGGGGACGGTCAACGGTGGAAAACAATTACTTGAGGAACGAAACGAAGCCATACGCGCAGCGTTTCGAAACGGAGAGCGAATCGAAAATCTGGCCATGTCCTATCATTTGGCGACGCACACGATTCGAAAGATTGTATACCGCTCGAGATGAAGGAGGTACGACTAGTTCGCTAGTCGTACCTTTTAGGTCGACTATGTTTCTTAATCAAAGTGTACACAGTAAGGAAGCATCGTTTCCTGTAAACTGAAGATGGAGGAAGGGGGCGACAAAATGTCAGATCCATTTATTCAAAACGAACAGTATAATCTCATCAAAGAACAAGTCATGCTCGTCAAAGAGAGTCGAACGCAAAGCCTGCCGCCTTCTGTCTTGCGAGCAGTCATCGACTTGGCACAATCGAAAGTGATGTATGCATTTCCTGAAGCGACGACTGAACAACTGAAGCTGTTACAGTTCGCGGCGCTACAGACGAACGAAGCGTTCGACGAATATATGCAACGATTACGAGAATGGGTTCAACCATTTCCCGTTATTTCTGCCGAGCAACTGAAGAGTTTGTTCCCGAAACAAAAGAAGCTTCGTTTACCGGAGTTATCTGATGTTGATTTTGGACGACTCACGTATCTAGGTTGGAACGATGGACGTTCCAATCAAAAGTTGATGATTTGCCAATACGAAGGTCAATTAATTGGCATCGCATGTAAACCGAGCACGAATACGAAGAAAAACATATGTTCCTTTTGTAATCAGTTCACGGATGTGACGTACTGCGTTACGATCACCAAAGCGAAACAAGCGAAAAATCCGGACTATTACAAAGCCATCGGCACATATATATGTGTCGACAGTAAGACGTGCAACGAACACATCACGAGCCAAGAGGCGTTGCATACTTTTGTTCATACAGCGTTACAGGCCTGACGAGAGAGTCAGGCTTTTTATGTTGTTGAAATGGCGGCATTTACAAAAACCATACAGGGCTGTATTCAATCTGAAAATGTATCTTTACAAAAGTTCGTTAGGCTACAGAAGTAGCACATATTCGGGAGGGTTTACAGATGAAAAAGACAATGAAGAAGTTCGTTCCACTCGCAGTCGTTTCGACGCTCGCGCTCGGGGGAATCGTTGGTGTTCAACAACAAAACGAAGCAGAAGCAGCAAAGAATTCAAAGAATCATAAGGCGAAAAACGTCATCTTTATGATTGGGGACGGAATGGGCGTACCTTATACGACAGCGCTTCGTTACATGAACGACAATGAAGAAACGGTAGAAATGGAGCCGACTGCGTTCGATTCACATTTGGTGGGCATGCAATCGACATATCCTGAGGACGAGGAAGAAAACGTAACAGACTCGGCCGCAGCAGCGACAGCGATGAGCTCGGGCGTGAAGACATACAATAATGCGATTGCCGTTGATAACGACAAAACAGACGTGAAAACGGTACTTGAACAAGCCAAAGAGAACGGCATGTCGACAGGGCTTGTCGCCACGTCAGAAATCACGCATGCGACGCCGGCTTCTTACGGAGCGCACGAGGAGCAACGTAAGAGTGAGAATGCGATTGCCAACGATTACTACGATGATTTGATTAATGGTGATCATAAAGTCGATGTCATGCTCGGCGGCGGAACGAAGTTCTTTGAACGCTCAGACCGAAATATTGCGAAGCAGTTCCAAGAAGACGGATATAGTTATGTCACGTCGGCAGAAGAGATGAAGCAGGATGATAACAAGCAGGTACTCGGTCTATTCGCGGAAGTCGGCATGGATAAGATGATTGACCGTTCAGACGAACAACCTAGTCTTGCGGACATGACGACGTCCGCTCTCGATCGACTGAAAGGGGATAAGGATGGATTCTTCCTCATGGTAGAAGGAAGTCAAATTGACTGGGCCGGACATGACAACGATGTCGTCGGTGCAATGAGTGAGATGAAAGACTTTGAAAAGGCATTTGAGGTCGTTCGTGACTTCGCTCAAGAGAACGGTGAAACGTTAGTCGTTGTAACAGCGGATCACTCGACAGGTGGTATTTCAATTGGGGCGGACGGAAATTACAACTGGGATCCGACACCGATTCAAGCTGCGAAACGCACACCGGACTTCATGGCGAAAGAAATCGAGGGTGGAGCGGACGTAGAAGCCGTCTTACGTGAGAACATTGATTTGGAATTGACGTCTGAAGAGATTGCTTCTGTAAAGAAAGCGGCTGAGACGAATGATGTGACAGAAATCGATAACGCCATCGAGAAAATTTTTGATCAGCGTTCGGGAACAGGCTGGACGACGGACGGTCACACGGGTGACGATGTCCCAGTATATGCGTTCGGACCACAACAAGAGAAGTTCGTCGGTATGAGCGACAACACCGATCAAGCAAAACGGATCTTCAACTTGTTGAAGAATAAAGGGAAAATTAAATAATCAGGAAATGGAACCGTGCACTTGCTTGAAGTGCACGGTATTTTATTGTTCCGATGAAACTTTCCCGGGGAATAGTCGTATAGAAGAGTATGATATGAATCGGAGGGATCATCATGCACACGCTCTACATGAAACAAAAAGTGTTCAGCTTACGCGGGCGCTTCACCATCAAGGATGCTGACGGACATGACCGCTATTTCATCGAAGGTAGCTTTATGAAGTTTCCAAAATCATTTGAAATCAAAGATACGAACGGTCAGACGGTCACAACGATCACGAAAAAGACGTTCAGTTTTTTACCGAAGTTTTTCGTAGAAGTGGATGGCACAGACATGATGACCATCTCGAAAGAGTTCTCGTTTTTTAAACCGAAATATTCAATTGATGCAGCCGGGATCGATGTCCAAGGGGATTGGTGGGACATGGATTTTGACGTGACGAAGAACGGACAGTCCATCGGAAGTGTTCAAAAGAAATGGTTCTCATGGGGAGACAGTTACGAGATTCGTGTCGAAGAACCGGAGATGGAGCATCTTCTCATCTCTATCGTCGTAGCCATCGATTGCGCGAAAGCAGATCAAGCAGCGGCATCTAGCGCCGCAACATAAAGGGGAGTATCGAATGGAATTTTGGGATGTATATACGGTCGACCGAGAAAAGACGGGTCGCACGTGGCAACGGGGAAGTCGATTGCCAGAAGGTGAGTATCACCTTGTGATTCACGTATGTATCTTTAACAAAAAAGGTGAGATGTTGATTCAACAGCGTCAACCATTTAAGGATGGTTGGGCTAATATGTGGGACATCACAGTCGGGGGAAGTGCGACTGTAGGAGATACGAGCCAACAAGCCGCGATGCGGGAGCTCGAAGAAGAAATCGGGTTAAAACTCGACCTGTCCACAACGCGACCGCATCTGACGATAAACTTTGATGAAGGATTTGACGACATTTATTTAGTGGAAACGGAAGTAGACTTGAATGAGTTGATGCTTCAAGAATCTGAAGTACAGGCTGTGAAATGGGCGGATGAAGCGACAATTCTTCAAATGATTCAACAACATGAGTTCATTCCATACCATGAACCAATGATTCCGTTGCTGTTTGCGATGCGAGGACAATGGGGAGGAATCAATCATAAAGCTGCAGTGAAAGTGGATTCGTAAATGTGTAGGCATCGACATGAGTCGATGCTTTTTTTATGTCATTTTGATTGCAGTTCATAAAAGTGGTTGAAGTTGGAATGGATAAAAATCTATAATGAAATTAACGAAAGCGCTTTCGGAAATCGCTTTCAAAAGAACGAACTTACAGATTGCCATCACTTATCCTGAAGGAGGACACATGATGAAGAAATGGGTTGCACTCGCACTCGGAACAGGTCTCGTCTTGTCATTGCCACAAGAAGTACCAGCTGAAAAGAGTTCAAAAGCCGACGACGCCAAGTGGAAACTTGTCTGGTCAGATGAGTTTAGCAAGACTGAAATTGATCACTCGAAATGGAATTTTGAAACGGGGAACTGGATTGTCGACAAAGATGGAAATCCAGTCGCTGCTGGTTGGGGAAACAATGAGAAGCAATTTTATACGGACAAAAACGAAAACGCTTTCGTAAAAGACGGGAAGCTCGTCATCCGTGCGAAAAAAGAGCAAGCATCGGATCAATTTGGTACTTATGACTACACATCAGCGAAGTTGACGACGAAGGGCACGTTCAGTAAGACATACGGTCGCTACGAGATGCGAGCGAAACTTCCGACCGGTAAAGGAATGTGGCCGGCATTTTGGATGCTCCCAGAAGAGGACCGTTATGGTGGGTGGGCAGCATCTGGTGAAATTGACATCATGGAGTCATGGGGCAGTCAGCCGGAAAAAGTTGCTGGTACGATTCACTACGGGGAAACATGGCCAAACAACAAGTACACAGGGAAAGACTATCATTTCGCAGAAGGTGACGGCATCGACAAGTGGCATACATATGCGGTCGAGTGGGAGCCTGGCGAGATTCGTTGGTATGTAGATGGTCAACTCTATCAGACACAAAATGACTGGTATGCGAAAGAAGCAAACAAAGCCTCAAAATATAGCTATCCTGCGCCATTCGATCAAGATTTTTATTTGGTCATGAACTTGGCGGTCGGTGGATGGTTTGATGGAGACGTCGATGAGACGACACCGTTCCCTGCCGACATGGAAGTCGATTACGTTCGTGTCTTTGACTTGAAGAACGGGAAGTATCGCGATGCTGTCGAACCGATGTACTCGGATGAGGAAGTCGTGTTACCAGAAGGGGCGAAACAACCTTTAAAAGATGGAAACCTTGTCTATGACGAAGACTACATTGAACCGATTACGACGGTAACGAACGGTGCACAGGCACTCAACCCGACGTATTGGAACTATGTGGCGCTCCCTGACTTTGGTGGCGTCGGTTCCATCGATGTGATCGACTTGGCAGGGTCACGTTTTGCTGACATTTCGATTGATCAAGCGGGAAGTCAACCATACTCGCACCAATTGATTCAAAACGTATCGCTCGGACAAGGTGGTCACTATAAAGTGACGTTTGACGCTAAGGCAGATGCGGCACGTTCGATCGCTGTTAAAGTCGGTGGTGGTCCGGACCGAGGCTATGCAAAATATTCAGATGAAGGGTCATTCGATTTGACGACAGACGTCCAAACGTACTCGATGACATTCGATATGACAGAAGAAACGGATCTTGCGGCACGTCTCGAATTCAATGTCGGACTCAGCACATCGGGTGTCCAAATCGGAAATGTCCGTGTCGAGCAGACACCTCGTGAGGCGTTCGATCCGAATGCGACAAAACCGATGCTCGGAGACGGGAATCACGTATATAACGGTACATTCGACCAAGGTGCGATGGATCGCATGACGTATTGGACGTTTGACCCAGGCGTCACGAAAGGGACAGGAACAGTGGATCCGGTAGAGCGTCTCTTCCGTTTCGAAACAAATAAGAAAAAAGGAGCACCGGCCACATTGGTGCAACAAGGGATTCAATTGCAAGAAGGACATGAATACGTTCTTCGCTTCAAAGCCCGTGCAGAACGTGTAGATGGTATTCAAGTCGGATTGAACGGAATGGATGGGAATGCCTACCTTCCGCTAGAGCGTATCGCGCTATCTAAAGCATTCGATACGTATGAAGTTCCGTTCACGATGGAAGCCGGAACGGACCTCATGAGTCAGCTTCAGTTCATTTTCGGTTCTGAAAAAGGTGTGATTGAAATCGATGACGTCGAGTTGCGCGATGTCACACCGGTTTATATCGACCCGTCTCCACTTAAAAACGGTGCATTCACAGAAGGTCTCACCAACTGGGGCTCCTATGTCCACTTTGACGCACAGGCTGCTGTCGAAGCGGTGAATGAGGCGGCACATATCTCAATTACGCAAGAAGGGAACGAAGCGTGGAGTGTCCTCATGGAACAAGGCGGTCTCGAGTTACAACAAAATCAAACGTACGTCGTTCAATTCGATGCATCTTCTACAGTCGCTCGTTCATTCGAAGTGACATTGGAAAATGCCGGCTACTATCGCTATTTGAGCGAAGTCGTTTCGGTCACACCAGAAACGAACACGTACACGTTTGAAGTGACGATGCCGGTGACGGATATGACAGGATTGAAGTTCTTGATGGGACGCACAGAAGGGTCGCCACTCGGTGCTCATGACATCACGATTGATAACGTGAGTGTGACGTTGAAATAAGAGGATACACAAAACAGGAATCTCTCGTCGTGAGAAATTCCTGTTTTTCAACGTTTCCGACTAATCAATCGCGCTGTCCGTAAGATTGATGGCAGTAGTTTACGACGTTGTCGGAATGCGAGATAGCGTCCTTCCCACGACGGTTTGAACTTTTGCTTGAACTGTCGTAAGCCACTGAACGGATAGATGTAACTGATATTTTCAAAAATGTCGGCGGCGACGCGCTCCGGCCAATGAGAGAACGTCTGCTCACCAACGGCGGCAAGTGGTGCCACACCGAGTCCAACACGTTCATAGCCTTCTGCGCGCGCCCATTCGATAATGTGAAGGATTAACACTTCAATCGATCCGGTCGGCGCGTTATTTTTTGAACGCATCAAATCGATTGAAATGGCCCCGTCTCCCCGGAGTAGCGAAATGAAGGCTACGACGATACCGTCCGCATCTCGCAATAAGGCAATCGGATAACGTGTCAACGTTTCGTAGTCAAAAAATCCGAGAGAAAAACCTTTTTCGTTTCGATTCCCGATCCACTCGTCCGAGATGTCTTTTAACTCTTGTAACAGCAAGAGGCTCGGTTCACAGACGATCTCGAACGTGATGCCCTTCTTCTCAAATTGATTGTAGAGCGAGCGCATATTCGCGCGCTTCTTCCCAGATAAGGAGAAGGTCGAGACGTCAATCGTCGCCTCTTCCCCTAGTTTGAAGAACGTGAAGCCGGCATCGTGAAGCCGTGGCATCCAATTCGGTGTGATTTGATAAAATAAAGGAATATATCCGATTCGATCCGCATCTTCAATAAAACGCGTTAACAGTTCAGTTGCGGCCTGTCGCTCACCTTGGATATCTCCGAGAATAATCGCATGGTTCCGAGCTGTCGCAAATAAGAGACACGCGTTTCCAGCCTCGTTCATATAGAAACGTTTGTCTGCCATATGAACCAAATCAAAGCTACTTGATGTAGGGTACGTTTCTTGGAAGTTCCTCATTCTTGTTTCGTCGTAGGATTCTCCGAGTTCAGGACGTTTCCAACGGTCGAACAAGAGAAGGAGTGTACTGCCGACAATCATAGTGAGCAGAAGCAATAAACCCGTCAGCCATGCCGCTTGATGTGACGTGAAAAATAAAGCATCCGTTCCGGCAAAGGATTGGAGTAAGAAGGCATGAGAGCCAACGTAAAGCAGAACGTAGAATAGGTTTCGGATGAGGCGTCCGGTCGTTAAAATCGTTCTGTATCGGACATGACGTTTTCGTGTTAACCAAACAAACGTCGCAAAACCGATGACGACGAAGGCTTCAAATAAATTTAAGCCTCGGGCGATGACACCGATCGTTGCCCAGATGAATGCGGTGTTAAGCAACCAAAGCGTTCGCTTGGTCCGTACATACATCCCATACACAGATAGGAACATGAGGAGTCCGGCGCTCAGTAAGAGGAGCGTCCCAATCCACTCGAACCAGCGATTCACTTCATAGAGTGGTGTCACACTCGGGAGAAGTGTCTGAAACCAGATGATGAGACTGCTCATCAAGGCAATCAAACTGCCTGCTAAGCGCCCAATCTTAGCAAGTGCCCGAGAAACGACACGCCATACGACGGTTCCGATTTCATAAGACGATCCGATGATTGGTCGATGTTCGATTTGTTTGACGACCTGATCTCCAAAGGCGATTGCCGCCAGAAAGAGTCCAATTAAAAATGGGATGACAAAGTAAACGAACCGATAGATGATCAAAGAAGAAAGGACGATGTCTTGGTGAATCCCAAGTTGTGTCATCCCGACGAGGTAGAGCAAGTCAAACGTACCGGCACCGCCCGGAACGAGGGAGACGACACCGACGACCGTTGCGACGATGAAGACCCCAAACAGTTGAGTGAATGTGGCGGTTCCGTCAAGTAATGATAACGCGTAGACAGCCACAATCCCGGCACTGACCCATTCCGCAAGGGAAGTCATCGTGTAACCGAGTAAGGTAGACCAACCGACATTTGACCGGCGTGAGGTGACGAACAGATAAAACGGGAGCATCGCACTTACTGTGAGCAATACGGCCCAAATCCAAGGTTTCGTCCCAACGAGTGCATCGGCTGGGAAAATACCAAAGAGCACACCGATTGAGAGGATGGAAAGACCACTGATAAGTGTCGGTGTCATCCATCCGATGGCACGAAGCAGACGCTTCGTATCTGTATAAGGACGATATAGGGATGTACGAAGGGCAATCCCAATCACTCCACCAAATCCGAGCATGCCGTTCATCGAGTTCGTGATCCATGCCGTTTGTGCGACTTTTCGCTTCGGTAATTGAATCTGTAGCGAGCGGAGCAAGAAGTAATCATACCCGGTCATCGTCAAGACAGCGAATCCGCCGAGTAGGATGAGTGTGAACTGCTCCCATCCGGTCAGTTGTTTCAATGTCGTGAAGGCGGTCGCGAGGGAGAGGTTTTTTAACTCCTGTCCACTCTGGATCAAAATTAAGGCGATTAACGCTATAGGGATGAGCCATTTTAATTGTTTCCATGAAAAACGAGTGCGCATGAGATTTTCTCCTTATCTGTCATATGACTGACAGCGTCTTCTAATTAAATCGTACTATAGGATACGGCTGAAATCTGTAAAACGTTTCAAAAGAAGGGACTGTAAGCGCAAGAAAAAGGACGAAATGTGGATTTTAGATTTGCTACAGTGAAAGTAGAAAGGGGTGTGGAGATGCTGACGTTTGAAGAAAAGTGGTCGAAAGTAATCGCCTGTGATGCGACGTATGACGGATTATTTTATACGGCTGTGAAGACGACGGGGATCTATTGCCGACCATCGTGCCGTTCCCGCAAACCAAAAAAAGAGAATGTTGATTTTTACATGACCAAACAAGAAGCAGAAACGAACGGGTTCCGACCGTGCAAACGATGCCAGCCGGAAGTGGAGCATGCGCCACACCATGCGCTCGTCAAACAAATCATGGCGTATCTTGTGGAACATTACAAACAACCGATTCGCCTCGAACAGATTGCTGAGCATGTTCAAATGAGTCCTTTTCACTTAGAGCGAACGTTCACTCAAGCGACCGGGAAGACGCCACGGCAACAATTGGAGCAAATTCGGATTGATAAGGCGACTTACTTATTGCGAACGACCGATATGAGCAATCTGACGGTCTGCTATGAAGTCGGGTTTCAAACGCCATCGAACTTTTACCGCGTGTTCCGACAAGTAAAGGGCTGCACACCGAATACGTATCGAAAAGGAGAGGACATATGACAGAGATGCTACTCGCTGTTCAACAGCCTTTTGATTTTCAAGAGTGTCTCGTCTTTTTGAGTCGATCAAAACAAGAAGTGCTCCACGTGACAACGCATGACACGGTTCGAAAGCTAATCCGAATCGGGGAACGGCTCATTCTAATCGAGCTCCAAGAAGAGGAGAATCACATTCTTGTACGGTTCCCGGTCGATGAAGTATCAGATATAGAGAAAGAACGTGTCGCATGTGAGGTACGAGACTGGTTAGACCTTGAGCGCGATTTGGCCCCATTTGAAGCGATGGGTGCGAAAGATGAATTGTTGGCACCTTTGATTGAATCACATCGCGGATTACGGATGATTGGATTTCCCGATCTGTTCGAGGCGCTGACTTGGGCCATCATCGGGCAACAGATCACTTTATCGTTCGCGTATACAATCAAACGACGTTTCGTTGAACGATATGGAGACCATCGAGTCATAGGAGATCAAGAGTACTGGACGTTCCCACGTGCGGAACGAATCGCTCTGCTCGAGCCAGAAGAGTTGCGTGAGCTTCAGTTCAGCATCCGAAAAGCCGAGTACATTATTGATATTGCACGGGAAATAACGAATGGAAACCTGTCGAGAACGACTCTGCAATCACATTCTTCAGCTGATATCCGTCAACACCTACTCGCGATTCGGGGTGTCGGGGAATGGACAGCAGACTATGTCTTGATGAAGTGTTTTCAAGAGGCATCGGCTTTCCCTGTGGCGGATGTCGGATTGCATCAAGCAATCCAGCATCGATTAGGAGTATCTGAAAAGCCGACAATCGAAGACGTGAAACGTTACGGGGAGCATTGGCAAGGATGGGAAGGATACGCAACGTTCTATCTATGGAGGTCATTATATGGAGACGTATAAATTGGAGATGAAGACGCCAATCGGCGTGATTGAAATCGTTGGAACCGAAGAAGTCATCCAATCGATTTTATTTGTCGAACGAGATGAGGTGCACTTACCTGATCAGGATGTCCCAGGTGTGTTACGACAGTGTCGGGATGAGTTGGATGCCTATTTTCGTGGGGAGCGAATGACGTTCACGTTTCCGACTGAACAAATGGGTACAACGTTTCAGCTAGAGGTGTGGGGTTCGTTACAAACGATACCGTATGCGGAGACTGCTTCTTACCGAGAACTCGCTGAGCGAGTGCAGCGACCAACAGCCGTCCGAGCGGTCGGGGCGACGAACGGTCGAAACAAGTTGAGTATCGTCGTGCCTTGCCATCGCGTCATCGGATCCAATGGAAAATTGACCGGGTATGCCGGCGGATTATGGCGAAAAGAATGGCTTTTACATCACGAGAAGCAAGTCGCGCATTCAACCCAGTAAAAAAACATTTCCCCCTCCAAATCTGCTACACTAAAGGAGGTCCTATCGTGACGTCGAAACAGACGAAGTTGTAGGATGATTCCCGTCACTAATGGAAAAGGTTTTTGGAGGAATGCATGATTAAATTATTAGCTGACTCAACGTGTGATCTATCAGATGAAGTGCTCGAACAGTACAACATCGGGATTGCGCCGTTGATCATTACCATGAACAATATGTCTTACCAGGACCGGGTGGATATCCAGCCGGATGATTTTTACGGAATGTTGGAAGCGCTACCGGAGTTTCCGACGACAGCAATGCCGAGTCCGGCAACGTTCTTACGATTGATGGAAGATGCGGTCGCAGCTGGTCATGAGGAGGTTCTTTGTATTTGCATGTCGAGTGGGACAAGTGGGTCGTATCAATCAGCGGTTATCGGAAAAGAGTACTTTGAAGAGGCGCATCCTGATTCACCCGTGAAGATTCATGTCGTCGACTCTCGTTCGATGAGCCACGGTAGCGGTTGGTTACTACTGAAGAGTGCACAGATGCGTGAAGCTGGTGCATCGTTTGAGGAGCTCGTTGATTTTAACGAGACGTATAAGACTAAAGTGAAGCATTTCTTGTCCGTGGATGACTTGGACCATTTGATTAAAAGTGGACGGATCTCAAATACGAGCGCTATCATCGGAAAGTTACTCATGGTGAAGCCAATTATGAGTATGAAAAATGGAAAAGGTGCCATCGTTGGAAAAGAACGTGGTACGCGTAAAGTGCTCAAACACTATACCGACGAGTTTGCCAAACGAATCAATCCGAACATCACGAACTTTGCCATCATTGGGTATACTTCGGATCAGCGGATTGCTGAAAATTTGAAAGCAAAAATTGAAACCGAAACAAATTTCACAGGCGATATTCATCTCATGCAGATGGGGGTCTCCGTCGGGACACACGTCGGTCTCGGTGCCATCTCGATGTTCTTCGTGGAGAAATAACAAAAGCCGTCTCATCGCGAGACGGCTTTTTCGTTTGGCCAAATATGCTCGATGACTGGCGTGCTGTCGTTAAAATCTAGACGATAGACGTCCGGGTTACACATCGTACGCCACGTCTCGAAGTCATATCGTGGGTCGAGATGTTGTAATAGAAGTGCTAGCAAGTTGCCGTGCGTCACAAGTAGAGTGGAAACCTGTTGTGAAATGGCGCTCTCGACCACTTGTAGGATACGATGTGTTGCCTCTTCAGCAGATTCGGCACCAGGTAGTTTGAATGTCAGGTCGCTGAACGACTGACGTAGTGGGGTTAGCCAGTCTTCGAGTGGTTCATGAGACAGGATGCGTTCTCTCAGTAACGGTTCACGTTCGATTGAAAGGTGATGAGCATCGGCAAGTGGTGTGACTGAAGCAATCGCACGAGTGTAATCGCTTGAGATGATTCGGTCGATTGTGGGTTCAGAAAAGAAGTCGCGAAGCAGTAAGGACTGGGTGTGACCGGCTTCCGTAAGTGGGGCGTCAGCTTCTTGGCCAGCGGCAGAGCAATGGCGAATCAAATAGAGTGTAGGCATGTGGATTCTCCTTTTCAAGATGTCTAGTTACCAACAAGATAAGCGTGTCATCGAGTCATTATGACTGGTGATGTATGTGATATCCCCAAATCCATGCAAAGCAGCATTTTCATAGAGGGAGTTGAGCATCTGTGGGTCTTTACAATACATGGTGACGTCTTGACTGTCGGTCACCAGCAGAGCGAATTCACACGTACTTTGTAAAAAGTCTTCATACGTTACGATTTCCGAGGACATATCAGATTGAAACGCTTTGATATCGACAAAAATTAGGTAGTGCTCATGTTGTGTGAGCAGTTCAGCGAATTGATGACCATCGATTATTGTGGAATCTGGAAACAACAAACGATTAAGTTCCCCGTTCTCTACGATGTAAGACTCTTCATCTACCACGCTCCATTGATACTGTTCTATAGGGATTGTATTCAAAATTTCTTGCAAAAAATGACCGTATCGATTAGGTATTGTAAAACGTACGCCACGTCTCAAAAGAAAACCTCCTACGTTTCAAAGAATCATTACACGTTCATAAAAAGTTTCAGCACAAAAAATCATACATAACCCTTATCATTCATCACAAAAGAGTTATAATCGGTATAACGATTATAAAATATATGATTGAGGAATGGGGATTCTTCGGTTGTATGACAAAAAAATTCAGGGGATAAGGATGGGGTTTTCATGAGCAGTACGCAAACGAGAACAGACGTCATTTTGATTGGGGCAGGAATAATGAGCGCAACGCTCGGTTCACTCTTTAAAGAGCTCGTACCGGAGTGGAACATCAAAGTGTTCGAAAAGCTCGATGCAGCAGGGGAAGAAAGTTCAAACGAATGGAATAACGCAGGTACGGGACATGCCGCACTTTGCGAATTAAACTATACAACAGAGAACGCAGATGGGACGATCGACATCTCCAAAGCAGTCAACGTCAACGAGCAGTTCCAAATCTCACGTCAGTTTTGGGCGCATCTCGTCAAGCAGGGATTGATTGAAAATCCAGGTGCCTTCATTCGTTCGATTCCACATATGAGCATGGTCCAAGGGGAGAAGAATGTCGATTTCCTGAAACGCCGTTTGGAAGCGCTCACAACGAATCCATTGTTTGAAGGGATGGTCTTATCAGACGACCCGAGTCAATTACAGGAATGGATCCCGCTCATCATGGACGGACGGACATCGGATGAACCGATTGCCGCGACGAAAATCGACTCAGGAACAGACGTGAACTTTGGCGCATTGACACGTATGTTGTTTGACCATCTCACATCGAATGGGGTCGAGCTCAACTACGGTCATAGCGTCGAGGACGTGAAGCGCCTCGAGAACGGTCATTGGGAAGTGAAAGTGAAGGACATGTCTCGGAACACGATTGAGACGCATACGGCACCGTTCCTCTTTATCGGAGGCGGTGGTGGCAGTTTGCCGCTCTTACAAAAGACAGGGATTCCGGAATCGAAACAAATCGGAGGATTCCCGGTCAGCGGTCTCTTCCTCGTTTGTAAAAATCGTGAGGTCATCGAGCAACATCATGCCAAAGTGTATGGGAAGGCGAAGGTCGGGGCACCACCGATGTCGGTCCCACATCTCGACACACGCTTTATCGACGGACGAAAAGAGTTGCTGTTTGGACCGTTCGCCGGCTTCACGCCGAAATTCTTAAAAACAGGATCGAACTTGGATTTGATTCGTTCGGTCAAGCCGAACAACGTCATCACGATGCTTGCCGCAGGGGCGAAAGAGATGCCACTTACGAAGTATTTGATCGAGCAGGTACTCTTGTCTCACGACAAACGGATGGATGAACTCCGTGAATTCATCCCGAACGCCAAGAACGAAGATTGGGAAATCGTCGTGGCGGGGCAACGTGTGCAGGTCATCAAAGATACACCGCAAGGAAAAGGAACACTTCAATTCGGAACGGAAGTCGTCAGTTCCGAAGATGGGTCGGTCGCGGCACTTCTCGGTGCTTCTCCAGGCGCATCGACGGCCGTGCACGTCATGTTGAAAGTGCTCGAGCAGTGCTTCCCGCAATACTTACCGGAGTGGGAACCGAAAATCAAAGAGATGGTCCCGTCGTATGGCTTAAAGCTGTCAGAACACCCGGATTTATTCAAGACGATTCACGAATCGACGGCGGTCACGCTCGGTTTAGAGGAAAAGGACATGGTCCACAATTAATAGATTCAAGACGAGTATACAATCGTATGCTCGTTTTTTCTTTGAATTATGTGGGAGGGATCCAATAAAGTGGGTATTTACAAAAATAGGAATATAAAAGGAGGGGTACGTCATCGATCCGATTAAATTGAGTCAGTGGGAGCAGAAAAAATATGCGCGTTATTTACGTCATCTGCGAACATACGATGATCACTTTGAGTATTGTGTCATTCCGAACTATGAGGAGTATGCTATGGAATTGAAGACAGAGTCGATTCAACTCGCTGATTGTTTTGCTGTGCTGATGCGTCAGAACGATCATTATGTCCTCGTCTCCATAGCGTTAGACGGAGAATGGGAACTCAAACGTGTGTTGCAATGGCTCGACCTCCACGAAGTGAGATTGTTTCATCCTACACAGGACACATTGATTCTGTCGAACGTACAGGATGTGATTGATGCGGTCACATTTCAAGGATACCCTCTCGTATTAGTCGAGAAGGGAACAAACGTGTTATTCGTCGGTCCTGAATATCTAGAGGAAGTGACAGACGAATTTGAGCACTATCACAAAATTACGAATACGGCGTCGGCAGAGTCACTCCAAATTGAAGATGAATAGGGAGCGGTGTCTCATGAATCGAATCGGATTGAAAGAGTTTGTTGAGAGGGGTACTACGAATGAATACTTACGACCGTTTGTCAGTAAATGCAAAACGTCGAACCCCAATGTTTTCATTGTAGGCATTAATCCGGCCTCTTCGATTTTGAAAACAGATGTGGATCATGATGTCGATCGATACATTGATTTAATAATGGACCGGGAATCGTTTCTAACATTCATTCAGCAGAAGAACATAGAAAAGGGGAAGCGACCTTTTTCAAAGACAAGGATTGGATTGAATCAACTGGTTAATCAGTTAGAAACGCAGTCGAATGAAGCGATTGAAGTGTTAGAGACGAATATCAATGCGTATGCGACGCCGACAGCAAAAAAACTAAAAGCAATTCATCCTTCTATTAAACAAAGCGGTCAAGAATGGTTTCACAAATTAATGCGTGAACATACTCCAGCTGTCGTCATCGTGCATAGTCTGGATGCGACACGTGATTTGATGAAATGGTTAATCGCCAACAAGATGATACAATCATCGGTTTACAATCGGTCTTATCGGCTCAAAGACTGGATTGACTTGGGTCCCATTCCAATCAACTATCCTGATGGGGCGACAGGCGTCGTGTTTTGCACGAAGCACTTGAAGTACTATGGATGGAAAGGAAATGCGTTTCAACAGTTACGAGAGGATGTATTAAACCAATTTAATGAGAGATGATAAAAACCGTTCACTCGAAGCGAGACACATCGTCTTTGCTTGTAGTGAACGGTTTTAGTATATTAGACCATCCGTAAGAACGTCTTCGCCTGCTGTTCGAGTGTGGCGGCTGAATCCGCCAGTTTTTCAAACTCGCGGACTGTCTGTTCGAGTTGTCCGGAGCTATCTTTGACTTTATGAGAGATTCGTCCGATGCTCGTCGACACGTCATCGATGCGTTTGACGATGCCTTCGATGTTGTTATTCACTTCTGTGATAGAAAGCGAGACTTTGTTCGAGAGATTGCGTACCTCTGTCGCGACGACATTGAAGCCATGTCCATGTTCACCTGCACGTGCCGCCTCGATTGCGGCATTGAGTGCGAGGAGGTTGGTTTGGGCAGCGATTTCGCGAATCGTTCGGACAATATCTGTGATCGTCTTCGCCTCTTGTTGGAGCGCTTTTAAGTGCTCTAGGTTTTGAGTCGACTCTTGCTCGATTAGTTTGACGTTCTCGAGGACATGTTCTCCGTCTTGTTTCCCGATTTGGGACTGAGCGGATAAGTATTCAGACGTCTCTTGAAGGTCATTCGCCATGTGGAGTACGTCTCGTTGCCGTGACGTGATATCGGCCGCAATCTTTGAAACGCCGATGACGTTCTGATTGGCGTCATCGAAAATCGGCATGTAGGTCGCTTCTAGCCAGACACTATGACCATCGGCGGCACGTCGTTCAATCTTGTCGTGATAACTCAATCCTTGCATGAGTTTACGCCAAAACAGGTCGTATTGGGGACTGTTCGCAAACTCGGGCAAGCAAAGGTCACGATGGGGGCGTCCCATCAGTTCCTTGACTTCGTAGCCCATCGTTTTGGCAAAAATCTCGTTGACGTAGGCGACGCGACGATGTTCATCAAAACGAATGATGGCCAGATTGTTTTCGATTGCCCGAACGACGTGCGTGTCGGTGACATGGGTCGTACTAGAGTGCAGTTGCATCCTAACATCCTCCCTATATCAGTTGGTGTATTTGTTTTAGGATACATGAAAAATGTCAAAAAAAGTATATTATTGTGACAGAACAAAAAAGACCACTTCCAAACGGAAGGGGTCAAGGTGTGGGTGTCGCCATGCTTTCATGTAAGTACTCACCGATTTGACGTTCGATGTCGCTCTCTGAACGTTCAAGGGCGAGTGAGAGTTCTTTCACCAAAATGGTTTTGGCGTTCTCTAAAATTTTACGATCTTGTTCGTATAGCTTTTTGTTCGCTTGAAGTGCCTCGATGTGTCGACGGCTCAATGTATTCACGACTTGGGCAATCTCGTGACGGTTTCCTGAATGCACGACATTCAAAAATTCACGATTGCGATTGTTGGAATGCGGATTCCATTCCACGCCAGGCGAGCGGAACGACTCTAAAATCTCTGATGCCTCATCTGCTTCGAGTAACGTCAACATCATCACGTTGTCATTGTCGACGGGAATGCTGATCTGCAACTTTTGTGAGTTGTTGATGGGGTGAAGCGTATAGTACGATTTCGTCTCTCCTGCGACCGTTTTGTCCGAAATGTCGTCGATGCGACATACGCCATGGGTCGAGTAGATGATTAAGTCTCCAGTTTTAAACAAGTCGATCACCTCTTCCTTACCTATAAGCATAGTCATTCAGAAGATGAAATGTCAACTCGGTTGACGTTTCGAGGCATGTATGCATATGAAAAACCGTGTCACCATCAAGCTGACACGGTCATAGTTTCCAATCCAAGCGTAGAATGGTTTTCAATTGTTCGAACGCCTCTTGGCCGATACTTTCTTGGATCCGTTGCTCAAGTTGTGCTTTGAGCGTCTCGTTTTGCTCATAACAAGTGTGACCGAGCGAGGTCAACTCGATACATTTGTCTTTTCGATTTTGTGGATGGTCTGTCACGAGAACGAGCGATTTACTTTCGAGGTTCTTAATCAATTTATGAATCGCTTGTCGAGAAATATGGACACTGCGCGTAACCTCGGCAATCGTTCTTTTCGACTGATAAAGTGTCGCGAGAATATACCATTCCGAGTTCGAGAGTTGGATATCACTTTGTTCATTCCAAGATTGTTCACTCATACGTCGAACTTGATCATTGCGCTCTGACAATAAATCAAGTAGACGGGTTGACGTTGATGGAGTCAAATCAAGTCACTCCTCTTTCATTTCCGGCTTTTAGACGTTCCTAACTATACAAAAGCAACTATACCCCGTCAACGCTAATCTAGAACAAAACGGGGCATAAGGCCCCGTTTTGATTAGCAGTCTTTATTTTTGAAGTCGATGACCGTACGTCCTTGAATTTTCCCTTGCTCCATCTCTTCGAACACGTCTTGTACCTCGTGAAGACAGCGTTTATGAACGACCGGCACGACGAGTCCTTCTGCCCCGAACTGGAAGGCTTCTTCTAAGTCTTTCCGTGTCCCGACAAGTGAGCCGACCACTTCGATTCCATCGAGGACGAGACGAGGGATGTTCAAATCCATCGTTTCAGAAGGTAGACCGACCGCGACCACTTTCCCACAAGCGCGGACTGCATTGACTGCCGAATTGAAGGCGACTTTTGAGACGGCCGTGACGACAGCGGCGTGGGCCCCACCGAACTTTTCTTGTACGATGTCAGCTGCATCTCCTTCAGTCGATGGGTTGATCGTCAAATCAGCACCACTCTCTTTTGCGAGTTCGAGCTTATCATCGTTCAAATCCACGGCGATGACGTGTGCGTTGAAGACGTGTTTCGCATATTGGATGGCTAGGTTGCCGAGTCCACCGCAACCGTAGATGACGACCGTCTCCCCAGGTTTCACGTCTGCGACTTTGATTGCCTTATACGTCGTGACGCCGGCACATGTGATGCTCGAAGCTTGCGCAGGGCCCAAGCCTTCCGGCACTTTGACGGCATAGTCGGCTACGACGATACTTTGTTCGGCCATACCGCCGTCCACGCTATATCCGGCATTTTGAACGTTTCGGCAGAACGTCTCCCGTCCCGTCGTACAATATTCACAGCGACCACATGCATGATACATCCAGGCGATACTGACGCGGTCTACAATTTTTAGACTTTTGACATCGTCCGCGATTTTTGACACAATCCCGATCCCTTCATGACCAAGCACGCGTCCTTGCACATCCCCGAAGTCACCGGCCGCGACGTGAAGGTCTGTGTGACAAACGCCACAGTACTCGACATCGACGAGCGCTTCACCCGCCTGTAATGGACGAATTTCCTTTTCAACGACTTCGATGTTGGCTTTGCTTGCTGAATTGACAACGACTGCTTTCATGTCTGAACACACTCCTTGTGAGAATTTAGCGAATCTGATGGAAAATCATTTCTCAATCTCATCGTCAGAATAGTACAAAAAATGGATTGAAAGCGCTTTATTCTTGAATAGCGTTTGTCTGAAAGATAAACTTTTCTCACACAAAGATTTAGGGAAATAGAGATAGAGAAAGTAGACGAAAGGAGTGTTGTTTATATGACACGAACAGCATTATTTCACACGTATAAATCAAAGATTTTGCAGCTATCAAATTTAGAAGAAGAAATGTTGAAAAGTGAAGACTTTCTGTTAGACCGTGATGAAAAGAAACAACTCGACATCTATTATGCACCGTTCGAATACATCAATCCAAAGGCAAAAGTCGTCATCGCGGGAATCACGCCAGGTTTATATCAGATGCGTCAGTCGTTCGAGGCAATCCGTGACTTGAAGGATGCAACGGACGAAGAGGCACTTCGAGCAGTCAAACAACGTGGTAGTTTTTCCGGTCCGATTCGAAAGAACTTAGTGACGATGCTAGATGATTTGGAGTTACATCATCATTTAGCAATCGAATCCTCCCTCGATTTGTTCGGGTCAGCAAACCATCTTGTACAAAACACGGCGGTTCTCCCTTATCCCGTCTTCTATAAAGGCAAGAACTATAACGGATCGAGCCCGGATATGATTCGAACGGAGCTGTTTCGACCGTACGTAGAAGGAACCTTCGCAGAAGAGATGGCCCAGCTGAAAGATGCCCTCATTCTACCGATGGGCGTGAACGTAAGACGAGCCGTGGAGTTATTGGTGGAGCGAGGTCTTTTGGATCAGGAACGCGTGGTGAGCGGGTTTCCACATCCGTCTGGTGGGAACGGTCATCGCCATCGCATCTTCGCCGAAAATCGAGACGCCATGAAACGACACATCGCTGAACACTTCAAACGACATTCACTCTGAACCGCAGTGCGGTTCTTTTCATGTGAGCACATGACCTGACATCAACTCTTTACTTCGCTAAAATGGTAAACGGTTGACTCACTCACGAGATATAGAAAGGATGTCCGCCATGATCACATTGTCGTCCGTCCATAAACGTTATGGACAAGAGGTGGCCGTTCGTGATGTATCGCTTCACATTCGAAAAGGAGAGATTTACGGCATCATCGGCGCGAGCGGTGCCGGGAAGTCGACGCTTCTTCGATTGATGAATTTGTTGGAAAAACCGGATGCCGGGAGCGTCACAGTCGATGGCGACCAGTTGACCGAGCTCTCCAATCGGGAACTCCGCAAAAAGCGCCATCGGATTGGTATGATTTTTCAACAATTTAATCTGGTCGCCAATAAGACCGTCTTTGATAACGTCCTCGATTCACTGAAGCTTGCCAAACGACCGAAATCATCTTGGGAAACACGCGTGATGGAATGTCTCCAGTTCGTTGGACTCGAAGCGTATCGCGATAAATATCCTTCCCAGTTAAGTGGGGGACAGAAGCAACGTGTCGCCATCGCTCGGGCACTCGCGAGTGAGCCGAGTGTACTCCTATGCGATGAGCCGACCTCTTCCCTCGACCCGAACACAACGGCGGAAGTACTGCGTGTCCTCCAGTCGGTCAATGCACGATTTGGCGTCACCATCGTCCTCGTCACACATGAGATGGATGTCATCCGTCAAATCTGTCATCGCGTCACCGTCATGGCAGACGGCGCCGTTCATGAGACGATTGAACGGGAGCCGATGGGTGTGCTCGCCATCGATCAAAACCCAAGTTGGTTCGTTGAACAGTTGCGAGAGGAAGGTGAATCAAATGCCTGACATCTTGGTGCGTTATCAATCAGAGATTTGGCAATCCATCGCCGAAACGTTCATGATGGTCGGGGTATCAATTCTCGCTGCAATCCTAGTTGGACTTCCGTTAGGCACGTGGCTATACCTTTCACGTAAAGGACAATTGTTAGAGAACCAAGTCGTCTTCTCCGTCCTTAACTTGGTCGTGAACATCGTCCGGTCTTTCCCATTCTTGTTACTCGTCGTGTTTTTGATTCCATTTACACGGCTCATTATCGGGACGGCCATCGGAACAGCGGCGGCGACCGTGCCACTTTCCATTATTGCCATCGCGCATTATGCGCGCCTCGTCGAACAGTCGTTGATTGATGTTCCGCGCGGTGTTGTCGAAGCGGCGCTTTCGATGGGGGCGTCGGTGAAAGACATCATCTTCAAGTTTCTTTACGTCGAAGCCCGATCTGGTCTAGTCCTTGGATTGACGACATCCATCATCAGCTTTATCTCATACTCGACGATCATGGGGGTCGTCGGGGGCGGTGGCATCGGTGACTTTGCCATCCGCTATGGGTATCAGCAATTTCAGACAGAACTCATGCTCTATATGATTCTCATCATGCTCGTCTTCGTGCAATTGATCCAATTCACGGGCACGACCGTGGCACGAATCATCGACAAACGCTAAATAGAAAGTAGGAAATGAATATGAAAAAATTGATGGCACTTCTTGCCTCGCTCACACTCGTCCTCGCTGCATGCGGGAACGACACAGAAACACAAACAGAACAAGTGAACGAACCACAGACGTTGAAAGTCGCGTCACTCATCCCACCGATGACAGATATGCTTGAGATCGCGAAAGAACAGCTTGCAGAAGAGAACATCGAACTCGAAATCGTCGTCCTCGGAGACAACGTCCAACCGAACTCGGCACTTGCGGCAAAAGAAGTCGATGCGAACTTCTTCCAACACGTCCCGTACATGGAAGAGTTCAACCGCAGCAATGATGCGAATCTCGTTCCCATCGAACCGATTTATTTCGCAAACTACGGCGTATACGCGAAAAACTATGACAATATGGAAGACCTCCCGGAAGGCGCGACACTCGCCATCGCCAACGACGTATCGAACATTGACCGTTCGCTCTCCCTTCTCGCACAACATGATGTGATCGAGCTCGGAGAGAAAGAAGGCACGTACTATACACAAGCTGATATCACATCGAACCCGAAAAACTTCAAGTTTGAAGAAGTTGACTTGTTGATGCTCGCGCGAGCGTACGATGATGTCGATGCGGTCTTGATGACACCGGCTTACGCGGCACCACTCGGTTTGACACCGAAGAGTGATGCACTCCTAACAGAAGGTGTCGAGAACGACTTCGCCATCACGCTCGTCGCACGTGAAGACAATCAGGATGACGAATCAATTCAAAAACTCGGCGAAGCGCTCACAAGTGATGAAGTCCGTGCGTTCTTAGAAGAAAACTACGAAGAGACGGCGATTCCGGCGTTTTAAACAAGAAAGATTGAGCCTGAGGTGGCTCAATCTTTTTTAGTACTCTTCGTATTCTCGCGGGTCTTGGTCATCGATGCGACCATCCTGCTTCGTCAACGCATTGAGCGTCTCCATCTCTTCCTCGGTCAATTCGAAGTTGAAGACGTCGAGGTTCTCTTTTTGGTGTAACTCGCTAGACGAGCGGGCGAGCGGGATGACCCCAAGTTGCACGTGCCAACGTAAGATGACTTGAGAGACGCTCTTTCCTTTTTGTTTCGCGAGCTCTGTGATCTTCTCGTCATGGATGACCGTGCGGGCGCGACTGAGCGGGCTCCACGCTTCTGTGATGATGCCGCGTTCTTTGTCGGCTTGCCGCTGTTCGACTTGCGAGAAGTACGGGTGTAACTCGATTTGGTTGATGACCGGTGTTTCTCCCGTCTCTTCAATCAAGCGGTCAAGGTGCTCCGGCATGAAGTTCGATACCCCGATGGAGCGAATCCATCCATTTTTCTTCGCTTGAATCAAGGCACGCCATGCCTCGACGTACTTGTCTTGTTTCGGGTTTGGCCAATGCAAGAGGAACAAATCCCAATAGTCGAGATTCGCCCGATACAAGGACTCCCGAATCATCTCGAGTGCTTGGTCGTAGTCGTAATATTGCGCGCGTAATTTTGATGTTAAGAAAAGCTGTTCGCGCGGGATGCCAGATTGACGAACCGCTTCACCGACTGCACCTTCATTGTCGTAGCGAATCGCCGAATCGATGAGTCGATATCCGTTCCGGATGGCGCACGTAATGGCGTCGACCCCTGCTTCACCTTTTAAATAAACTGTTCCGAGTCCGATGGCCGGAATCTCATAACCGTCATGTAGCTTGATTGTTGGAATACCCATCAAATGCCTCCCCATTCAAAATCCGTTCTCTAGTCGGGTATTCCACTTTCCTCGGAAATGAAACGTTTGAATGTGAGGTCAACGTCGAAACGCTTTGATCAACCCTTCAGTCAAATCGAGGATACACACGACGATTACCGTGAACAGAATACTCCACACAGCCCATTGGCTGATTGTTTCGATGTCGATTGTAGTTTGTTCAGCGATCAATGAGAGGACATTAGAAGAAAGTAAATCGGGTTGCAGTAAAATGAGCGCCGTGACGGCAATCCATACGATATTGAAGAGGGTATTCCACAAGGCGAGCGGCTTTGTCCAGTGTCGAACGATCCATTTGTAAATGGCGATGGCGATGCCAAAGGCGGCCAAGGCGATGACAAACGGGAAGAATTGATCCAAGACCGACGAATTGAACAGCGGATAGGATTCGCCATTAATGACGACACGAACCATCTGCTCGGCGTTGACGTACAAGACGACCAGGAGAACGGTGGCGACCAAGTCAAACAAGATCGAACCAAAAGAAATCGAGGTCGAACGTGGCTTTACTTTCTTGAGTTGTTCAGGTTTCCAACTCGAGAAGGGCACTTCACCCTCAGGTACGGCACGCTCAATGATGAAGAAGGTAAGGGTGATCCAGAATAGTGTCTGAACGACGACATTGAAGATAGCCGCCCCAGTTTGAAGGAATGCTTGAATCAAGAATTGACTCCAAGACGTGTCGTCGATGGGATTGGTCAAATAACCGATGATGGAGAGAATGGTGACGACCGTGACGGCAATTGGTAAGACGATCTTGATGATGTTCACATACTGTGTGAAGAGGGCAGGACCAATGAGATAGAGTGGCCGGTTCGCATAGCGAGCAGCGAGGATATGAGGGTCGCCGAGTTGGCGCAATGCTTCAAATAAAGCCGCTTCAGACGGGTCATTTCCAGTCATGTCATCAATGGTCGATTCCAATTCGAGTGCGATGTCTTGCCGCATCGACTCTGGGATTCGAGAGGTGACTTCATCGATATACACATCACGAAGATTCATGATCATTTCCTCCTTCAATTAGACGGGTCAATGTTTTCGACATGTTCATCCATTCCACGTACAACTCATTCAAAATATCCATTCCGTCTGGGCTGAGCACATAGTACTTGCGAGGTCGACTCTCCGTCGTGTCCCAGGAACTCGTGACGAGTCCTTGTTTTTCAAGTCGACGCAAGAGTGGGTAAAGCGTACTCTGGTCAATGTTGATGTCGGCATCAAGTAGTGCTTGAACGAGAGAATAGCCGTATTGGGGTGTCTTCAATTGGCTGAGCACCGCAATCGTCAATGTGCCGCGCCGCAACTCCGTCACTAACGAGGCTTTTACATCGGACATTTTTTCGCCTCCTTCATTCGTTTATCCTTATACTGTATATCATACACTATAAGTTATCATACATCAATATGAATAAAAAACGTTGAGTCATTTCCTGATTTTGGGATAATAAAGAGGAGGTGATGTTCATGAAGTGGTGGTGGATAGTTGGTGGTGTGGTAATCGCCAGTTTATTGACGATCAATGCGCAGTGGTATGGGAATGCGGCGACGTTTGGGGTACCGATCGGATGGATCATCATGCTACTAGTCTTGGCACAGTTTCGAAAGCCAATCTCGACTCCGTGGGCGGTGTCGGTCGGAGTGATAAGTGTAGGGGTGGCGATTTCGCTCTCGATTCCGAGCTACTCGTTAGCTGAGGCAGAAGAGACGTTGAGCAAAACGTACAATGACGTGACGTACATGGAGAGCATTCCGACGACCGGGGGAGAGTGGAATCCATTTACTCCTCGAGTGGGCTATCGGTTTGAAACGGGGAGCGGAGACTCGATTTTATTCATCCCGGACTCAGGGAAGACGTTTGAACTGTAAAAAAGACTCGCTCTCATGATAGAGGACGAGTCTTTGTGTTAGTTGCGGATCATGTAGTCGAAGGCGCCGAGTGCGGCTGTCGCACCAGAACCCATCGAGATGATGATTTGTTTGTAGGCGCTGTTCGTGCAGTCTCCTGCCGCGAACACACCTGGGACGTTCGTCGCGCCGTGACGGTCGACGACGATTTCCCCGAAGTTGTTGCGTTCGACCGAGTCGAGCCAGTCCGTGTTCGGGACGAGACCGATTTGGACGAAGACGCCTTCGAGTTCGATATGATGTGACTCGTTCGTTTCACGAGACACATACGAGATGCCGTTCACTTTGTCCGTACCCGTGATTTCTGTCGTCTGAGCATTCGTGATGACAGTCACGTTCGGGAGGCTGTGGAGACGATCTTGTAGCACTTGGTCGGCCTTGAGTTCAGGAGCGAACTCGAGGACCGTTACGTGCTTGACGATTCCTGCGAGATCGATAGCGGCTTCGATTCCAGAGTTACCGCCACCGATGACCGCGACACGTTTCCCTTCGAAGAGAGGACCGTCACAGTGCGGGCAGTAAGCGACCCCTTTGTTTTTGAACTCCGCCTCACCTGGCACGTTGACGTTACGCCAGCGTGCACCAGTTGAGAGGATGACGCTCTTACTCTTCAAGACAGCACCGTTCTCGAGTTCGATCTCGACGAGGTCCTTTTTCTCAAGACGCTTCGCGCGTTGGAGGTTCATGACGTCGATTCCGTACTCTTTGACGTGCTCTTCAAGACTTGCGACGAGCTTTGGACCTTCTGTATAAGCGGTACCGATGAAGTTCTCAATGCCCATCGTGTCCATCACTTGGCCGCCGAAGCGCTCTGCGATGATTCCGGTACGGATTCCTTTACGAGCCGCGTATACAGCTGCACTCGCACCCGCTGGACCGCCACCGACGACGAGGACGTCATATGGGTCTTTATCCGAAAACGCAGAAGCGTCAGGACCTGTACCAAGTTTCGCCAAGATCTCTTCGAGTGACATCCGACCGTTACCGAACGATTCTCCGTTCAAGAAGACCGTCGGGACAGCCATGATCTCTTTTGCTTCCACTTCATCCTTGAACGCGGCTCCATCGATCATCGTGTGCGTGATGTTCGGATTGAGGACGCTCATGACGTTTAGCGCTTGCACGACGTCAGGACAGTTGTGGCAGCTGAGGCTGATGTATGACTCGAAGTGATACGTGCCTTCGATGTTTTGAATCTGTTTGATCGTGTCCGCATCGACTTTCGGTGCGCGCCCGCTCACTTGAAGGAGGGCGAGGACGAGTGATGTAAACTCATGTCCGAGTGGAATCCCTGCGAAGACGATTCCTGTCTCTTCAGATGGACGATTCACGCTGAAGCTCGGCGTACGCTCGAGTGTCGCGCGTTCGACCGAGATACGTGATGACATGCTGGCGAGTTCGTTGACGAGCTCGAGCATCTCGTTTGAGACTTTGTCTTCCCCAGCGCTCACACGGAGGACGACATCGCCCTCCATGAGCTGGAGATATTGGTCGAGCTGTTGTTTAATCGCTGCTTCTAACATGCAATCGCTCCTTACAATTTACCGACGAGGTCAAGGCTTGGGCGGAGTGTTTCAGAACCCTCTTCCCATTTCGCTGGGCAGACTTCGCCTGGATTGTTGCGTACGTATTGTGCTGCTTTGACTTTGTTGACGAGCGTGCTCGCGTCACGGCCGATGCCGCCAGCGTTGATCTCGACAGTTTGGATGACGCCGTCTGGGTCGATGATAAACGTACCACGGTCTGCGAGGCCGTCTTCTTCGTTCAAGACGTCGAAGTTGCGTGAGATGACGTGTGATGGGTCACCGATCATGATGTACTCGATCTTTCCGATTTTCTCAGATGTTTCGTGCCAAGCTTTATGTGTGAAGTGTGTGTCTGTAGAGACAGAGTAAACTTCTACACCGAGGTTTTTAAGTGTAGCGTACTCGTTTTGAAGGTCTTCAAGTTCAGTTGGGCAGACGAATGTGAAGTCAGCTGGGTAGAAGCAGACAACGCTCCATTTACCTTTAAGGTCGTTCTCTGTAACTTCGAGGAATTCACCTGTTTGGAATGCTTGTGCTTTGAATGGTAGTACTTCTTTGCCGATTAATGACATGGGTTATGTCCTCCTTGTTTTTTTACTCTAGCGTTTCTATCTCGACTAGAATAATTATAATGTAATACTAACTTCATATAACGAGCTGGAATTGTCAAGGCGTTTGCATGCTTTGAAATGTGTTGAAATAAATCATAATTATTTATGAATAGCTTAATATCAATGAAGAAAACGATTACAATAATGATGTATTTTCTTTCTTTAAGTAGTATCTTTACAAAATATTAAATGAGTCACAAACTCGATTGAAAGATGGAGAGTGTATCGTTATTCTCGTCTTTCTGTTCGTGATTATCATTTACAGATGGGGGATTTATTATGAATTATCGAGTTCATTCCCACCGATTCGGTGAGACGATATTGAAAAATGATGAAGAGTTCAAGGAGATTTGGTCAGAGATTCATGACATCATTCAATCGATTAGCGACGATGACATCATCAAAACATTTAATGAAAAATACGCCAAAAAGAACAAAAGCCTGTCGAAAGCTTTGAATGAACTGTTCAGATTAGAATTTTTAAAAAGAGGATGGGAAAAGGAAAGTCCGATTTTTCAGGACCGCTACTATTCAGAGAATGTGTGGCGTCTTGATTTCGCCAAAGACAATATCTCACTCGAGGTCGGATTTAACCACGCAGGTACAATCGCTTGGAATTTATTGAAACCGGTCATCGCAAGCGAACTGAATCACGTTGAAAAAGCGATTCAAACCCGAATCGGAGTAATCATCTGTGCGACTCAACGATTACAGCGAGCTGGTAATTTTGATGGAGCCATTGGGACGTATGAGAAATATGTGCACCATTTGAAGCCATTAAACACGCAACTCACCGTACCGATTGTTATTATCGGACTTGAAGCACCGGATACATTCAAAATCGTTGAATATTTAAATGAAAAAGGCGAAAAAAGAGGCCGCGTAGAGGAATTCTACGCGAACCTACTTGTCGATGACACGGCCGAGACCTATGATGAACCGATGTTCGATGAAGATTTAGACTGATGTACTTTTGACCTCAGCTACTTCGTATGCGTCGGTTTTGTTTGGCCATATCAACGAAATGAGTGATGGTATAGATGACATGATCGAAGTCGTCATTGACCTGGTGTTCCCAAAATCGAAGGATGATCCAGCCTTCTTCGACATAGTGTTGTGTGACATCGGCATCGCGTTCGATGTTTCGTCCAATCTTTTGACGCCAAAAATCGGCATTCGTCTTTGGCAATTTGAAGTGGAGGGGACAGCCGTGCCAATAGCAAGAGTCCAGAAATACGACGACGCGTAATCCCGGGAACGAGATGTCGGGCGTCCCGTAAAGTTTGCGATTGTTCTTGCGGTACCGATATCCGGCCGCCCACAGCGCTTTTCTGACTTTGACTTCCATCTTCGTATCTTTCCCGCGGTTTCCGCTCATCGTCTTGAACACGGCTGGACTCGATGCTTTCGGTACGTTTCTGGCCATACCTCTCACCTCCCTCTACTAGGAAGATTCCACTGTAGGGGAGAAATACTCATGTTAAGCGTCTAGAATCTGCTGAATGTAGTTTCGATCTAACCAAAACGCCTGCTTTGTGATCCATTGTCCATCTGGGAGGCGGACTTTGTCATCTCCATCCGCACCTTTTGAACGTACATGTGCGACTTGGTTGAATTTCGGCCCGGGCAGGTTATTCTTCACTCTATTTTTCATAGGTATCAGCTCAACCCCTTCTCTGACGACCTTTCGAGCCTCGGACCACATCTCATATAGTTCGCCATCGATGGTCTCGAGTGGCATGTTCCAAAGTCGAATGCCTACAAAACGAGGGATTCGCTTTTTCTTCGGGACGTATTCTTCGTCATATTGAAATTCTAAGAAAAGATATTTCTGTTCTGCGAATGTGTCATATAGGTCTGAATCTTCCCAGTCACTTTGGCATAGATTTTCAAAATCGACCTTGCCGAACGACATATGTTCGCGAATCTTTCCGTCGGGTTCTCGTGCGACCGTTTTGAACTTGATGTTTGCCTTCGCAAATTCTTCGATACCGGAAAGGTCTGTCTTTTGTACTCCTAACAGTTTGGCCATGACGTGAGGAATCATCGCCTTGTTTCTAGGGTTATATGGAACTTTCGTTTCTTCACATAAATCAATCAGTGTCTTGCCATAGTGTGGTGAGAGTCGGGTTTCGAGAAGTTCCTCGATAGACATTTCGTTTAACTCACCTTGGTTCGCGATAGATTCCATTAGTTCCGGTGTTAAATATTTACGAACCAATCCGGACATATAGGATGCTTTCAAAGAGAAGGCACGCGGTTTGGCAGGTTCATCTGAGAAGGGTTGAGTACGCACAATCGAACCGTTCGCCCCTTTTGTACAGGCGGACAGATACATCGTATCTGCCTCCGAAATGAGATGAGCCTCTCCATTCTTGATTTTGGTAACGATTGTTTCCCAGTCTTGTCGCATCACGGCTAAATCTTCCTCCGAGAATTCGTTTAAGAATGCCTTATAGATACGATAGTCATCTATTGGGATCTCGGGCTCATATTGATAGAGCATGATGAGCATACTTGTGGCTTTCGATAAAAAGCTTGAAGTTTCAAACGAGTATCGATGCTCGCTATGGTAATCAATCATATTCAAGACGAGTCGTTCTTTCGAAGAATATGTACCATTTTTGTTTTTCTTGAAAGGGGTGACCTTTAACTCGATGCCAAGTTCCTCAAAGTCTGGGCGGGCATCTGAATTGATTGGGTATCCGAAATGGCTCTCTTCAATAATGTGACCGAGTGACCCCTTGGAGCGAACATTTTTAATCCGTCCGGTCGTGTCAATCTCGCCGAATGTCTTTCCCTCGGCCTCTCTTGCCTTATCCATTAGTTCTTGAATCGTTTCGTAACGCAATCGAATACCTCCTATAATTTTACATATGTAAGATAAGTATAACGTAGTTGTTGATCCCATTCACCTTTTCTGTTAAACTAATTTCATCGAGCTAGTTCGGTTGTGATAGGACCTAAAATAGCGTAAATTTAAGATAGAAAATACGAAAGGGTGTTCCCATTGATTAAAGTAGTTGAGTTATTTGCCGGTGTAGGAGGTTTCCGCATCGCGCTTGAAGGAATCAAAGATGTGAATGCCGAGCCTACATCTGACAAATTCGATGTGGTTTGGGGCAATCAGTGGGAGCCGGCGACGAAGGTACAACCGGCCTTTGATTGCTATGCTGAACGTTTTAAAGGACGTGGCCAACACGTAAACGAGGATATCGCGCTGTCATGGATGGAAGCAGGACCACATCATTTACTCGTGGGGGGTTTCCCATGCCAAGACTACAGTGTGTCGCGTAGCTTAAAGAATGAGCAAGGGATTCAAGGGAAGAAGGGTGTCTTGTTCTGGGAAATCATGAATATCATCGAGCAGGAGAAGCCGCCTTACGTCTTACTTGAGAACGTCGATCGCCTCATGAAGTCACCTGCGAAACAAAGAGGGCGTGACTTCAGTGTCATGCTTCGTGCATTTGCCGATCAAGGATATACGGTCGAGTGGAGAGTCATCAATGCTGCCGATTACGGTTTTGCCCAACGCCGCCGCCGTATCTTCATCTTCGCGACGCGAGCGGATTTGAAGCATTCAACCCGAGCGGGGAAAGCAAATCCTGAGCAGTGGTTGTTGAAAGACGGGTTCTTTGCGCCGACTTTCCCGGTCATGGAGATGACGAGCGAGAAGCATCCAGGTTCGACGTTCGAATTACCGAAAGACATCGTTGAAATCTCGGACACATTCTCTGCGACTTATCGAAATGCGGGAGTCATGACGGGGGATCAAGTGACGACGCTTGAGACGCTCCCGGTTCGCGAAACACCTAAGACGCTCGGCCAAGTCGTTCAAGAGGTCTATGAGCAATTTGGTCATGCTCCGGAACACTATTATCTGGATACAGAGAAGGTTAAAAAATCTGGACGTACGGAAAAAGAGGAATTGGCTTATATGAAAGGACCGAAAAAAATCGAACGTACTTCTGCGAGCGGTCACGTCTATGTCTATGCTGAAGGAGGCATGTCCTATCCGGATTCGCTAGACCTTCCAGGTAGAACGATGTTGACAAGCGAAGGGACATGCAACCGTTCAAGCCATGTCATCGAAGATCCGCATACGAAAAAATTGCGCTATTTGCGTCCGGAAGAATGTGAAGGATTGAATGGTTTCCCATACGGATGGACCGCGACTATGACAGACCGCAAGCGATACTTCACGATGGGGAATGCTCTCGTCGTCGGGTTGATTGAGCGGATGGGTCATCGAATTGCGGAGATTCATGAGCAAGAGGATGAGCAGAGCTTGTTGCATGAAGTGAAACAGATGCAGCTGTTGGGGACGTATAATAATTTTAGATAAATTAGAAGGATTATTTTATTAGTTTCTTGAATATGGGTTAATTATGACTCTTCTTTGGTGTTAGATAATTAATTTATAAATAAAGTCGAGGGTTTGAATTCGGTATTGAACCGAATCCAGACCTTTTTTATGTTTTTAAATATAGAATTTTTTAGTAAATTCTATTCTGGTCTTTTTGATGTGCATTATTGACTTATTATTTAAATAACCAATAGTCTTCTAAGGTGATTTAAGTATACTATTTAATTGTAATAAAAAGGTAAGAAGGAGATGGTAGTTATTTTTACAAATGATTTAGAAGAATTTGTATTCAGTATGCATGCACATCATCAATGCGATGAAATGATTGTTTTATCTGGATATATTGGTCCCACTCCGGTAGAGCGGTTAACACACTTGCCAATTTCTACAAAAGTTATTTATGGTATGTATCCTGAAGAACTAATTCATGAAAGACTACATGATATTTTATGCGGACTTCATGTTACAAATCATGAAATATATTATTCAAATATACCTGTACATTCAAAAGTTTATCTTTTAAGAAGAGCGGGTGTGACAATCTATGCGCTTTCTGGTTCGGCAAACTTTACAATGCGCGGATTGAATATTAATGGTCGAGAAATATTATCAGAAATTACTGGAGCAAACCTATTACAACTGAATGATTACGTTGAAAGAATCTTATTAAATGCTACCCAATGCATAAATATTGCTTCTACTGGAGGAATAGTGCGTCATGGGTTTTCAGTCTTTTCTACACCTACTGAAGTTTGTGAAATGGTATTATATGACCCTGCGACGGGGCAAACTCAACAAAGTAGTGGTTTGAACTGGGGGTTTGGCGCTGGAAACACTACATTGGGTGATGCGTGTATACCAATTAGAGCTGATCATATCAGAAGTTTCAGTAACTTGTTCCCACCAAAAGTTGGAATTCAAGGTAACCAACCTGTGGAACTGATTTGGGATGATGGGGTAGTTATGTCGGGCCTGTTGGAAGGCTCTCAAACCATAAGCAATATTAGATATCCTAAACAAATTTCGTCCTTTGGTGATAAAAGTATACTAGGTACGTATATGAGACGGAGGTTAGGTCTTAGCCCAACTGCACAAATTTCAAGAGCTCATTTGACAAATTATGGGCGAGATACAGTTGATGTTTCTTTGATTAGAAACGGCGTATATTATTTGGATTTTTCTATTTAAGTGAGAGTGGCACAAATTTAATGAATAAAATCGTATATCACGATTTTATTCATTTTTTAGTTTAGTATTTACAAACAACAAAAACGGATGAGTACCGTTCAAGATAGGTCCTCAATCCGTTTTTGTTAATTTTCATATATAGAAGTAACTTGAAATTCTTAGTTTGTTAAGGCTGTTACAGTATCAGGTATATAATCGTTTCTTAGTGAATCTAGAAGTATATCAAGTGAAAGTGCAAGTTTCTCCGAAAATTGAGGTGGGACCGCGTTACCTATCATCTTATAATTATCTCCTGCAGAAGATATGAATATATAGTCATCGTCGAAAGTTTGTAATCTTGCTGCTTCTCTAACAGTTATCGATCTTGCTTGGGTAGAATCAGGATGTATGTGACGTAGGCCATCTTTATACAAATGAGCGGGGATTGTATTACTCGGTTTATCCCAACGTAAGACATGGTATTTGTGAATGTTAGAAGTCCTTCCTGTTAGTTTAGTATAAAGTTGTTTTAAAGATTCGGTAGATACATACAAGTTATTGCCGGTTTCTATATCTTTGGCTAGTAACTCAAATGTGGAAATATCTCTTCGATTATGGAATCGAGGAGAATGATTTGGGACAGATGAATTGAACTGATGAGAAAACTTCTTTGTGTTTATTATTTTATCGTAGTCAAGTGGGCAAAGTTTTGGTAAATCTGAGATTGCATCTTTGACTGTTCTGGTTTCCTCTTTAAAAGCAGGGAGAATCGCTTTATAAAAGTTCTTCAATAAACTTTGAGCATCGAGATGTTTGTCTTTTCGTATACCAACTATAATTACTCGTTTACGTTTTTGTGGAACTCCATAATCAGTCAAGTCAATTTGAGCTGATCCTCTTAAATCTTCGGAAATTTCATAACCGATGTCATTAATTTGTTTTTTTATTAAGTCTGTAACCAGAATCCCGCCGGGCTTTGCACTTAACATCCCGGGAACATTCTCAAATACGAATAACTTAGGGCGATAACGATTAACGATTTTTAAATAACTTTCAAATAGATAGTTTCTATAATCATCTCGCATTCCATTTACATCACGAATTCTACCAGCCACGGAATAGGCTTGACAAGGCGGTCCTCCAATAATCAAATCAAGTTGATTCGAATTAATCATTTTATCGAGACCAGGATGACTGCCATATTCTTTGTCATCGGTCCACCCTTCGAAAAGTTCATTAGTACGTTGAATATCGAATCTCATTACTCTCTTTTTAGCATCTAAAATCCCCCATTTTGTTTCAAGTCTATTGATTAAATTTAAAACTTGAGGTTTTTCCCATTCTACAGCTGCTAGCATATTATATTTGCCATGTTTTTTAAAACCTTCAGATAGTCCTCCGCAACCTGCAAATATATCAATAAAATTATACGGTCTGCTCATTTTTTCTCTCCAAGCTTTCGCAAAGATATTTTTTTAATTGTAATCCTAAATGATAACCTAACAAAGGAGGAACTGCATTGCCAACCTGTTTATATTGTTCGGTTTTATTACCAAAAAATTTAAAATCATCAGGAAACGATTGTAATCGAGCATTTTCTCGGACGCTAGGGACACGATTATAGCAGTAATGAAAATGATTTCGATGTCCAGTATCAATAGTTTTTGATGGTTTTTGACTGTGATAACGAGTCCATGCTTCATTGAATTTACGACTCTCACCTACACCAGGAGGTAAATCTCTATGGTTACCACCTTCGGGAACTTGAGAAATTACATCAATTACCTCTAAGGTGTGCTTAGTGCCAACATGGTTGTATAGTAAGTCGGTTTTTTCTCTCATGAATTTTTGATATTCCGATTTGGGTGGACTAAGATATTCAGAAATATCGAAGCCAAGGTCATCAGTGAAGTCATGTAAATCACTAATTGCGTCCGAGCAAGATACATAATTATCAGGTGTTTTTATTGGAGGAGGAAATTCAAATGTTTCATCTCCTTTGAGTCCAACGAAGAAAAGACGTTTTCTTATTTGAGGAATACCGTAGTCAGGCGCGTATAATGTTTGGTAGTTAATCTTATATCCGAGACGAGTAAATTCTTCAATAATCTGTTCTTTTGCTTTACCTTTATAAAGTGTAGCCAAACCTGGAACGTTTTCTAATATAAAAGCTTTAGGTTTAAAATGTTCAACTGCTTTCACCATAGATTGGAAAAGATTGTTTCTCTCATCGTGTTCATTTCGTGTACCGGTTAAAGAAAACCCTTGGCAAGGTGGTCCGCCAACAATAACATCGACTTCTTGATTATCTATCAAGTTAGCCATATCTGCTATTGTGGTTGTTTCAAATAAGTTTCCATACATAGCTACTGCATCACCGTGATTGTGCTTAAAAGTTTCGAGGGCAGATTTGTTATTATCAATACCTAGTAAAACTTCGTATCCTGCATCTATAAAACCTTTTGAAAGTCCTCCGCATCCACAAAACATATCAATTACTGTCGGTTTGTTATTCTTCATTGTTATAATTCAACTCCAAATACTACTTTTATTTTTTGATGTAAAGTTGTTGGTTAGCACTACTTTTTGTGGTCGTCTCAATTGTCGTGCTTAAATTCCCGTGCTTTACTTCATGTAAGAAAAGAAGTCCTAATGAGCGACGCTCTCCTATGTTTAAACGATTCCATTCGTAGCCTTTAAACAAATCCTTTAGTAAAAAAATCTCACCTTCATTTAGGTGATTGACTTCCTTAATAGCTATTTGTAAACAATGCATTAGGTTTAGTCTCCTTATATGTTTATACATAAGCTTATGTTAGTTTTAATCCTATTGATTGTAAAGAGGAATGCGAAAAAGACAGAGGACTCCCTCTGCCTTCACCGTCACTCCGCCATCAACGCACACACCGCATTCGAATACGCTACCGGATCTTCAATCGGTAACCCTTCAATGAGGAGGGCTTGTTGATACAAGAGGTCTGTATACTGTTTCGCTTTCGCTTCATTTTCCTTATACACACGTTGGAGTGTCTGGAAGATGGCGTGGTCGGCGTTCACTTCGAGCACTTTTTCCGCCTTCATACCGCCGCCGTTTGGCATCGCGTTCAAAATCTTCTCCATCTCAATCGAGACATCACCCGCGACCGTCAAGCAGACCGGATGTGATTTGAGGCGTGTCGAGGCACGCACTTCTTTGACGCGGTCCCCGAGTTCTTCTTTCATGAAGGCGAATAGGTCTTGGTTGTCTTCGTTGAGGGATTTCGCTTCCGCGTCATCGAGACCGAGGTCGCCGCTCGCAATCGACTTGAACTCTTTGTCGTCATACGACTGAAGCATCTTGATGGCGAACTCGTCGATCTCTTCTGTGAAGTAGAGGATTTCATATCCTTCCTCTTTCAAGCGCTCTGCTTGTGGCAAGAGGTCGATGCGATGAATCGATTCGCCTGTCGCATAGTAAATATACTTCTGATCTTCTTTCATCCGCTCAACGTACTCTTTGAGCGAGACGAGTTTCTTCTCATGGGAAGAATGGAACAGAATCAAGTCTTTCAATTCGTCTTTGGCTGCACCGAACTGGTCGTACACGCCGAACTTCAACTGACGACCGAACGACTCATAGAACTTCTCGTAGTCCTCGCGCTCGTTTTGGAGCATCTTCTCGAGCATGCCTTTGATTTTTGACTTCACGTTCTTCGCAATCACGCGAAGCTGGCGGTCCTGCTGCAACATTTCACGGGAAATGTTGAGGGAGAGGTCTTCAGAGTCGACCATCCCTTTGACGAAACCGAAGTAGTCCGGCAAGAGGTCGGGTGATTTCTCCATGATCAACACGCCATTCGAGTAGAGCTCGAGCCCTTTCTCGAATTCTTTCGTGTAATAGTCGAACGGAACCGTTGACGGGATATAGAGGATTGATTGATAACGAATCGTCCCGTCGACGTTCAAGTGAAGATGCTTAAGTGGCTCATCAAAGCCGTAGCGCTTCTCATGATAGAACGCCTTGTAATCTTCGTCGGTCAGTTCGCTCTTCCGCTTCCGCCAGATCGGCACCATGCTGTTGACGGTCTCTTCTTCCTTGTAATCCTCATACTCTTCTGAGTCCTCTTTTTGACGATGTTTCGTCACATCGAGTTTGATCGGGTAACGGATGAAGTCCGAATGCTTCTTGATGAGTGAGCGAATCTCGTATTCTTCAAGGAATGACGAATACGTATCATCTTCTGTGTCTGCCTTCAAGTGGAGCGTAATTTCTGTACCGATGTCCGCTTTGTCTGTCGGCTCGATCGAATAGCCGTCTGTGCCTTCTGACTCCCATACGTATCCTTGATCACTGTCAATCGAGCGAGTCCGCACGGTCACACGGTCAGCGACCATGAACGCGGAATAGAACCCGACCCCGAATTGACCGATGAGGCTATGGTCTTCTTCCATCTTCGTCGCCTGTTTCATGGCGAGTGAACCGCTCTTTGCGATGATTCCGAGGTTTGTTTCGAGTTCTTCTTCTGTCATCCCAATCCCTGTATCGCGAATCGTGATCGTCCGTGCTTCTTTGTCGAGTTCAATTTTGATGAAGTAATCGTCTTTGTTGAACTCGATGCTTTCGTCTGAGAGGGCACGATAATACATCTTGTCGATGGCATCACTCGCGTTCGAGATGAGCTCACGCAGGAAGATGTCCTTATGTGTATAAATTGAGTGGACCATCAACTCTAAAATTCGTTTCGATTCCGTTTGAAACTGTTTCTTTGTCATGATCGTTCTCCTTTTGATGTCTGTATTTTGGCACTCTGTATATAGGAGTGCTAACACTATTGATTATCCTAATTTTTAGGAAGATGTCAACCGAGATTGAAGAAAAGATTGACGAGGACGTAGGTTTCGCATATAGTTGAGTACATGCGATGAGCTGGTCTATGTAAGACGGCGGACATTCCCTTGAGGAGCACGTTGTGGAGCGTGGTCCGTCGCGGTAGACTTTCGAGAGCACCTCTAGTGAGAGGTGCTCATTTTTTATGTATACAACTAGCCTCCCTTCAAACGAAGGGAGGCTTTTCTTATGCCCGAATGGATGCGAGGAACATCTCTTTTAAAGCACGCAATTGTACGGCCGGTTCGATATCGTCCTCTAAATAACTGATGTGCGACTTCAATAGGATGTTGTTGCCGAACGTCCCGAACGTATTGATGATCGTGACGACGGTCACCTTCACATCGATATCCGAGCGGAATGAACCGTCTCGTTTCCCGTCTTCAATCAACGGTTCGAGTGTCTGCATGATCTGTCGTTGAACGTCGATGTATGTCTCGATCCCAGGAAGCGGTGAGGCGACGAACGATGCATAGCTCTCGAACGCCTCTCGGAAACGGGCGTGGTTCGTCCGCTCCAACTGCATCTCGAAAAAGTGGTTCAAGATGATCTCGAGCCTCTCATAGGCGTTGCCTTCCCCATGCATGAACTGTTCAAATCGCTCGAGCGTGGGCTGTAGATTCTTGACGGCTGCCGCGACGATCAATTGATCTTTCTTCGGGAAGTAGCGAAACAGTGTGGCCACCCCAATCCCTGCCGCGTCCGCGATGTCCTGCATCTGAACCTTCTCAAAGCCATTCTCTAAAAATAAGCGTTCGGCCTCTTGGATAATCAGCTGGATTCGTTCTTCTTTGTTTTGTTGTCGTTTACTCAATTCCATCACCTCATTGTCTGTCCCTAGTATATCGTCTTCGAGCAGTTTCGTTGAAATTAATGTCACATCCAATTATGATTATGATAGTTAGACTATCATAATTTAACGAATGGAGCTGGGACAATGCGTTTACAGGGGAAAGTGGCGGTCATCACAGGGGCAGGAAGCGGTATGGGAGAGTCAACGGCACGCCTATTCGCCAAAGAAGGGGCGACGGTCGTCGCAACAGATATCAATGAACAAGGGGTACAAAGCGTAGTCGAGTCGATTCGGGCACAAGGTGGGGAAGCTATCGCGGTGAAGCATGACGTGACCTCACGTCCGAGCTGGGAGGACGTATTCGCAGAAGTGGAAGCGACGTGTGGCAAATTAGATATTCTCGTCAATAACGCTGGAATCGCACTTGCGAAACCGTTCTTGGAACAGACGGAAGAGGACTGGGCACGCACGTATCGCATCAACATCGATGGAGTCATGTTAGGGACACAGTACGCGATTCCGCTCATGACGGAGAATGGGGGAGGATCAATCGTCAACATCTCCTCCATCTCTGCATTGACCGGTATGGCGGGTGCCGGGGCCTATACAGCCTCGAAAGGTGCGGTCCGTTCTCTCACGAAAGCAGCGGCCGTCGATTACGGGAAGCAAAACATTCGGGTCAACTCGGTGCATCCAGGATATATCGTGACACCGATGAGTGCGCCACATATGGAGCATCCAGACTATAAACAACATTTTTTGAATCAAATCGCTTTGCCGAATCTCGGACAAGCGGATGAGGTGGCAGCAGCCGTCCTATTCCTTGCATCAGACGAGGCGAATCATATTAGCGGAATCGAACTTCCGGTAGATGGTGGCGTGACGGCGAAGTAAAAGTAGGGTCTCTATGGAGGCCCTACTTTTTTAATTACTCTAAGATTCCGATTAACTCCATTTCCGATTGAAGTATGTGAAAAGATTGCACCATTCATGAGGATTCACCTCTTTTCATTTTAAAATCATCTGTATTATTTATATTCCCGTTTTGTGTAAAGAGTTTAAGTGATTCATCAAATTGACATGATATAGTCGACATGAAAGAGTGAGATGACAAGTGTAGAACAGTGCCAAATGAGCCGAAAAAGGAAATTGATTTTATTTAGTTAACTATGAAAGTTGGTATAGTGAGATGGACACTCAGTTTGAGATGGAACGGATTTGGATGGATGAAACGGAGCTGTTTTATCAAGTTCAGCTTCAACTTCGGTCTTCTGCCTGCACCAGTAATCAGTTGATTTATTTAGATGATGCGAGTCTTGAAGATCTTCATCAAAAGATCAATCAATTCAATCAAGCGTGGGGCAAAGAACCAATCACATGGAGACTAGTCGATGAAGAAGAGGGTTCGGATGATTTGCAAGTCAATCTAACTTTCACGTTGATTGACCGGATTGGGACCATCCAAATCGATATTTTCATTCATGATGAATGGCAGTTTGACTCATTTGACCATGTTCATATGAAATGTAGAATGAGGACGACGATGGGACAGCTCGACGACTTGAGCGCTCAACTCAAACGTTTCATTCGTCGTGAGACCGACCATGTCTCATCACTTCGACCAGAATAAAGCAGCCTGAGACGACTCAGGCTGCTTTTTAGTACCATTCTTTCGGTTCGTAATTCAATTCGCGGAACAGCTGCTCACGCTCTTTTTTCGAAAGATCGCGCCATTGTCCAGGCGGGAGTTTCCCGAGCGTGATGTTCATGACACGAACACGTTGGAGGCGGAATACTTCGTATCCGAGCGCCTCACACATCCGACGGATTTGGCGGTTGAGTCCTTGCGTGAGGGTAATGTTGAAATCGAACTTTGAAAGCGGACGGACTTTACACGGAAGTGTCTTCTGGCCAAGGATTTTGACACCGGCTTCCATCTGCTCGACGAACTCTGGTGTGATTGGCTTATCAACCGAGACGATGTATTCTTTCTCGTGCTCGCCTTCGGCACGGAGAATCTCATTGACGATATCACCGTCGTTCGTCATCAAGATGAGACCTTCCGAGTCTTTATCGAGACGACCGATGTTGAAGATGCGGAGCGGGTGGTTGACCATGTCGACCAAGTTCCCTTTTACTTTCTTCTCTGTCGTACTCGTGATCCCGACCGGCTTATGGACGGCGATATACACGTTGTTTCGTGCGACACGTGCGACCGAACCGTTGACGAGGACTTCATCCCCCGGTTTGACTTGGTCGCCTATTTTTGCTTTCTTCCCGTTGATGGTGACGCGTCCCTCTTCGACGAGACGGTCGGCTTGGCGACGGGACGCCTTGCCTGATTCACTGATGAATTTATTGATGCGCATGTATACACGTCCTTTGTTTGGCTTCGTCCTATCACTATAACGCATTTTATAAACTCTCGAAAGCGGGAAACGAATGGGAGAGGAGGGGTGACATGGAGGTAGTACGACTGTTACAAGACGCGATCCGATTTCAGCAGGCATTGTGCGATACACCGTTCGGGAAAGAATTGATTCCGGAGGCGTCGCCTGTCCTTTGGTACGGTCGACCTAGTCCGAATCAATGGCTGACTATCGGGACGAATCCGTCTCGCGGCGAGTTTTTACATCGTGACGGGACACCGAGAACGGGGCAACACCAAAAGTTCTATTGGCGGGAAACGCTCTCGTTTGAAGATTACCTCGGAAATGAAGAGGCGCTGCAACAAACGCTCGAACGGGCATCGGTCTATTTCGAGTCGGGTCGCGCGACGACGAGCTGGTTTGGGAAACCGGGTGGCGCCAAACTCGAGGCGCTCCTCAACGGGATGGGGCGATCATTCTATGATCATCCGGCCGCTGTCATCCACGTTGATTTTTTCAAGTTTGCGACATATGAACAGATGGGGAAGATGAGGACCGGGCGCCACTGGATGGAACATCCGACCTCAATCGAATTGTTGGAACGGACGATTGCGTACATCAAACCAATCCGTATCATCGTGCTCGGACGGGATAACTGTCGTGCCTTGAACGGTTTTTCAACAATCGGAAGACTGTCTGCATATCCCGCCGTCACCTATGAAATTGGACGCCATGATTCGGGTATCCCGATGATTGGCCTCCATATGAAGCCTTCAGAAGTGTTCGTTGGGCTCGGGAATGGCCGTGATTCAAACGGGCTACATTACGGGTCATACGCGAAGCGCGAGCACCTGTTAAAAATCGGGCAAGCGATTGACACGATTATGGACGAGTGGCTGGCGGATGGACACGTGTGATGCTTCCCCAAAAGTTGAATTCGTTGAAGTCGATGTAGCGCACGTCCTTCGAACGATTATCGAGCACGGCTAACAAGATGACGTCCGGGAACCCCCGTTTTTCAAACTGTAAGTAGCCGACTCCCGTGACGGAATGATTTTTATAGAAGCCGTTCGCCATATTCAACACAAACGGGCGTCCTGCTTTCAGCTCACGCTCAAACGTCGACCATTTCCAAAGATAGCGGGAACTGCCTCGACCGTCGTACCCGTATCGCTTCCACAGTTTCGTGATGATGGTGGCGATTTGTGTCGGCGGTGTCCCTTTCTCGTCTTTGAAATGGTGCCTGAAGGCGATCTCGCGCACATCTTCTTGGATCTGTGTCACATCATCTGGGATGTTCGTATACCCATGATCTCGATAGAAACGGAAGATGGCGGTGATGGACGTCAACGTACAGTTGTTCTTCCCGTTCTCGAACTGACGTTGGAGCAAGACGGGCACGCCTTCAATTTGTACAGAGCGCTTTAATGTCCAGCGTCCGTGATAACGATCGTTCACATAAGCTTCCGGGTCGATGATCCCGGCATAGCCGTTGTTCGCAACCTCGAGTTGTCCTGCAAATGGGTGCTCCATCTCGGTCTCCCTCCTTTTCTTTTAGTATACAAAGGACGCCCCATCTCATAAAAGAGAAAGGGCGTCGTTTTCGTTAAAAGACAAGATGTGCGATGCCGACGATGATCGGAAGGGTGATGAAGGTACGTAACAAGAAAATCAAGACGAGGTCGAGGAATGAGATTGGTAGTTTCGAACCGAGCAACAAGCCCCCGACTTCTGACATATAGATGAGCTGGGTAACCGACAACGTAGCGATGACAAACCGTGTCAACTCACTCTCGATGCCGCTTCCGAGAACGGCCGGCAAGAACATGTCGGCGAAACCGACGACCATCGTTTGAGCGGCTTCCGATGCCTCAGGCACTTGAAGGAGCATCAAAATCGGTTCGAACGGCTTTCCGAGGATAGTGAAGAACGGCGTATATTCTGCGATGATGACCGCAATCGTCCCGACTGCCATGACGACAGGGAGGACGCCGATCCACATATCGAGCACGTTCTTGAAGCCGTCTTTGAGCGTCTCTAGGAAACTTTTACTCGAACGTGACTTTTGTAACGCCTGAATTAACGCCCACTTACCGAGTGACACGTTCGCGGGTACTTCTTCTTCCGGTTTGAGCTCGGTCTTCTCATAAGCCGTGTCTGCCTTTTTAGATAATGGATAAATCCGTGGCATGATGAGAGCGGCGACTAGTCCGGATAAAACGATGGCCCCGTAGTAAGGCAAGAAGTATTGGTCGAGTTCGACATACTGTAAGACGACGATGGTGAAGGTGATGGAGACGACGGAGAATGTCGTCGCAATGATCGACGCTTCCCGTTTCGTGTAATAACCTTCCTCATACTGTTTGGTCGTCAGTAGAATTCCGATCGTCGCATCCCCGACCCATGAGGCGAGCGAGTCAAGTGAGGCGCGCCCTGGCAAGCGGAAGAGCGGACGCATGATCTTCATCAAGAACGTCCCGACGAACTCGAGAAGTCCGAAGTTCAATAGGAGCGGTAACAACATACCGGCAAAGAAGAATGTCGCAAATAAGATTGGAATCAAATCAAAGAGCAATAAGCCCCCTGTAAATTCTGACGTGATCATCTCTGGTCCGAGTGTGAGTAGCGTCATGACCCCGGCGATGAAACCGATCACGCGCATGACGAACCAAAACGGTGTCACGCTAAACAGTGCGTTGATGGATGGTCGCTCCATCATAAAAGCAGGACGTGCCGTAAAGAGTAATAATGAGCCGACAATCGAAATCCCCATCATGATGACGGCGAGTGTCGGGACGAAATCCCCAATCCAGTCAATCAGCAGATTGGATAAGAAGGCGACTGGAATCGTGAAACCTTCCTCTGATGAGATTGGTACGATGAAAAACATGATCCCGATGAGTGATGGAATCAAGAACTTAAAGAAGTCTCGACTCGAAAAAGAAGGTTTCTTTCCGTCTGGTGTTGATGAACCATTCATGATGCATTCCCCATTTCCCCGAAGTGTTTGTGCTGTCTATGTATCCCCATTACACATCCAGCCGTTATTGAAACGTATTTCTTTCTTAGTATAGAAAATATGACCAGGTGCTATCAACAACATGCGGAAATTTTCTGAAAAATACAAGGTTAAACACTAGGCAAAACATTCGTATTCCATCAAACCATTTAGTATGATGACGGCGAGTCCAACAAATTCAAGATATTTAGAAACTTCATTATAGAGATAGGAGAATGCATGATGAGATTGAGTGTGTTAGACCAGGCGCCGGTCACGTCGGGTCATACAGGAGAACATGCGCTTAATAGCGCGGTCGAGCTCGCACAAGTCGCAGAAGAGTTAGGATATTACCGTATGTGGATGGCGGAGCATCATGGTGGCATGTCGTTTGCCAGCTCGGCTCCAGAGGTCATCACGGCTTATCTGGCAGCGAAGACGAACAAGATTCGTCTCGGGTCCGGCGGCATCATGATGATGCACTACTCGCCACTCAAGATGGCAGAGGTATTCAAGACGCTCAGCGCGCTCGCTCCAGGACGGATCGACTTTGGTGTCGGACGTGCGCCAGGCGGTGATGCGAACGCGATCTATGCGATGTCACAAGGGCAGAAGCCGATGATGGATGGACTTTACGAGAAGCTCGATACGACGCTTCAATTGATTAAAGATGAGGCACCTGAAGAGAGATGGTATAAGAACACGCCAGCAGCACCTACAGGCGTTACGCTTCCAGAAGCGTGGTTACTCGGTTCGAGTGGGAACAGCGCCGTGCAGGCCGGACGGATGGGGCTCGGCTATTCGTTTGCCCAGTTCTTTAACGGACAATTGAGTGCCGATACGCTCGACACATACCGTCACCATTTCACGCCGTCTGATTTTATGGAGAAACCGGACATCAGCGTCACGTATTTGGTCACGACGGCAGAGACGGAAGAAGAGGCGGAATATTTGGCCCGACCTTCTGATCTGTCGCGTCTCTTCTTGATGCGTGGTCAATTGAGACAGCTGTTGAGTCCGGAAGCGGCCCACGACTATCCGCTCACGGAGGTCGATAAAATCCATATCGCCAACAATCGAGCCATTCACCTCGTAGGAACGCCGAAACAAATTGCGGAACAGTTACGGGATGAATCGGAACGTTACGGTTTCGATGAGGCGATGATTTGTAGCATCCAGCATAAGCAGGAAGATCGCCTGAACGTCTATCGTCTCTTGGCGAATGAATTGCTTTAACCTGAAGAGCACCTTCTCAAGTATGAGAGGGTGTTTTTTTATAAGAGAAAAACGTTTCCCCATTTTTTCAAAGGTTTTCTCCATAGTTTGAGCGAAACCAACTACACTATAAGAAAAAGGAACGGGTGGAGGGATACGATGCAACGGATGAAAGGCGACCCATATTATCTATTCGAGCTGTTCACACGCTTGTATCGAATGGTATTTCTAATGGAAGTGACAGAGGCAGGCTATCGTTACGTAAATGTGAGCGAACAGGGGAAGGTGGCCTCTTCGCTTCCAAGTGATGTAGAAGGGCGGTATTTACATGAGATGTATCGCTCGGAAGTGGTCGAGGAATTGATTGAACATTATGATGCGGTCGTTGAGACAGGGGAGCCGGTCTACTTCATGTCGCAAATGAACATCGACTCCAATACGGCCCGATTCGCTTCTTCTATGCTTGTACCGATTGAAGATGAGGATGGACTCGTTCGTTATGTACTCGGTTTGACAACTGATTTATCCGAGGAGGCGGAGATCAAGTTGTTAAAGAGTATCGAGCATATGGACTATTTGACCGGTATGCCGAATCTGATGAAAGTCAAATTGGAGCTCGACCAATTGTTCGAGCAACATGATATGGAAGAGACGAGCGTCATGCGCCTTCACATCAACCGTTTCAAGATGATGATGTCGCTTCAAGGGGTGGAGCGCTCGAATCAGTTGATTAAAGACATCACACGTCAATTGGCGAATACGCTTCCGAAAGGTTCGATTATCGGTCGAGTAGACGGTGAAGACTTTATCGCGGTGTTACCTCATACTCCAATCCGGTTGGCATACATGTACGCCGAGCATTTGCTTGACGTGATTGCAGATCATTCGTATCAAGTGGCGGAGGCCGAATTCCCGTTATCGAGTTGTATCGGGATTGGTGCCGGTACAGCGGATGCCGACCGTGTCATCATGAACGCCTCCACGGCTCTGTTGGAAGCGCGTCAGACGGGAAATCAAACGATTCGTTTATATGAACATGATGAGTACGTGCAGCGTTACATCGATGAGATGATGATCGAAACGGAACTGGTCAAAGCGTTGAAGCTAGATGAGTTATACATGGTGTATCAACCGAAAGTGTCGATGGACGGTGCGATTCATTTTGAGGCGCTCATTCGCTGGGAGAGTCCTGTTCTCGGATTCGTTTCACCTGAAACGTTCATTCGTGTGGCTGAACAGTCACTCTTGATCGAAGACGTGACACGATTCGTCATGAATCGGGTATGTCAGGATGTGTCGTCACAACCTGAGCAGTTTGAAGGGCGCCGCGTGGCTGTGAATGTCTCACCGAATTTATTTCATGAACACCATATGAATGAACTGGTTGCGATCATTGCATCGTACGGTCTTGTGCCAGAACAATTTGAGTTTGAGGTGACCGAGCACACGTTGATGCATGAACCGGTAGCGGCGATCAAAACGGTCGAATCGCTCAAACAACAAGGATTTCGACTGTTGATTGATGACTTTGGGGTCAGTTATTCCTCGTTGAATTATTTGAAGTTGTTCGAGATTGATGGAATCAAGATCGACCGGTCGTTCGTCGCGCAACTCGATCAGGAGAGCGGCATGAAAGAGTATGAAATCGTCAAACTGATTGTCTCGTTGGCTAAAAAGCTAGAGTTAGAGGTGACGGCTGAAGGTGTGGAGACGGAAGAACAATATCGGATCTTACGTCAGCTCGGCTGCGATGAGATTCAAGGGTATTTCTTCAGTCGTCCGATGCCGCTCGCGGAGTTAGAAGAGGCGCTCGGAATCTTGTATTCCCATCAGATGATGTTATCGAAGATGGAGCAGCCTGCGCAGTTGTTGCATCCTTCTCTAGATGAGCGTGAATTACAACGACTCAAAGCGATATTACGATTGGAAATTTTAAATACGCCACAAGAGGAACGATTTGACCGGATCTCCCGATTGGTCGCACAAACCTTTCAGATGCCAATCGCATTCATTTCGATCATGACGACAGACCAACAGTGGTTCAAATCGTGTGTCGGTATCGAGCTTGAATCCGCTCACCTCAAACGGGAATGGACGTTATGTAATCGGGTTGTCACATCAGAGTCTCCGCTGGTGATTGAAGATGTTGCGGCAGCAGCGATTGAAAGTGACAGTCCTTGGATTGACCGAATCGGATTTTATGCAGGTGTACCGTTACGGACGAAGCAAGGTCACGTCATCGGCACACTTTGCGTAGTGGATGGGCAGGCGAGAACGTTCTCAGAAGAAAACTTGAAGGCGCTCGAATCGTTTACGCATTGGGTCATGACAGAGATCGAGCACACGGAAGTCTCGAGAAGACAAATCACTCGACAACAATCAATCGAAGCATTGTATGAAGCGACGGCATTGCGTGTACCGTTCCAAGATCAATTGGCCCGGGTTCAAGAAATTTTATTGGAATGGGTCGGTTACTCCCACGGGGTCATCTTCTCGATTGAACCTTCGCATCGTCTTCTAGTAGAGCATGGGGTCTCTCGTTTGACTTGGGGGGAAGAAGAACTGCATTCCCTACATCAACTGACAACGGTCGGCGCGCAAACGCTTCAGGAAGGTGATCTGATTGTAGATGGTATCGAATTCACGAGGTTTGTCAGTTTTCCTTTGACGCATGAGCATCAAGTGTTTGGCTGGGTCGTTCTTCTCGCGGAGCAAGGCAACTTGAATGATCATCTTGATGAGGAAATGTTGCAAGAGTTGACTGGGACGGTACGGTTGCTTGCACGATGGATGGAGAATGGGATTCGAAAGGAACGGAAACAACGCGAGATGATTCGAATCGCAAAACAAGATCAACTGACAAAACTGTACAATCGTTATACGCTCACGACCGATTTATACAAAAAGATGCACCGGACGCCATCGATTACAGTGACACTGGTCAACCTAGACGATTTTAAAAGAATCAACGATCAGTACGGGCACATGATAGGGGATGAAGTGTTAATTGAAATCGCACAACGATTAAATGAATTCGTCCAGCATGTTGGTGGTCAAGTGTACCGTTTTTCAGACGATGAATTCATGTTGGTGCAAACGGGTCCACTGAGTGGGATTGAACAGGTCAATGAAGTTATTTCCCAGGGAATAGACGCATCGAATGGTGAAGTCATTCATCTTACGGCAAGTGTTGGCGTCACCCTAGTCAAGTCGACCGACACCGTCGATTCGATTCTTCAACAAGCAGATGCCGCGATGTATATTGCAAAGAACAATGGAGGAGACCAGTGGTTCCAATATGGTGGATACTCAGATGACAAGGGGATTTAAGTATGGGGAGATTATGGCTGATTGAAGGGTTACCGGGAAGCGGGAAATCTACGTTTGCCGAGATGCTACAAGATAAACGTAATGGTAAATTTTATTCGGAAGTGGATGCGTCACACCCGGTAGATGTGCATGATGTCTATTGGGTCGAGGAGAAACCGTCAACTGGTCGCATTCTCGATGAAATCGAGGGCGGATGGCTCGTCCGTTATGATGATGGCGAAGAACGTGTCGGAACGGACGTCTACGAGCTACATTTCGCCCTTCACGCACGAATCATGTGCGAACGATGGCGACGGTATGTTCAAAAGGTAGAGGGGGAAGAACAGGACGTCATCTTTGAATGTGCGTTGCTCCAAAATCCTTTTACGATTGGGATGGTTGCGCAAGATGTTCCGTTAGGAGATATGGAAGCATACGTTCAAGAGGTCGCAGACATCCTGAAACCGATTGATCCGATGGTCGTTTATTTGGTGTTGAATGACGTGGCACGCATTTTTCCAATCGTATATGATGAACGACCGATGGAATGGCAAGGTGGCTTTGTCGAGTATTATACGAGCGGTGCCTATGGTGTGAACCATAGGCGTGATGGGGTAGCCGGGACGATTGAGATTTTAGTGGAACGTCAGCGTCGTGAACTCGAACTACTGGAACGACTCCCGCTTCACCACGTTCAGATTCAAAACGATGAGCGACGTTCATTCGAAGAATTAACGAATATATTGGAAGAGGAGTCTGTTCGTTCATGCAAACCTTGATTAAACATTCGGATCGTTTTTGGTATATGACACCGGTCGACCGCACAGACCGACCGATTCTCGGTGCGGTTGTCGGCGATACGCATACCCTACTCATTGACGCGGGTAATTCCGTGTCGCACGCATCATTCTTTTTAGAACAGCTAAAGAATCAAGGCCTCCGCGCGCCTTCGATGGTCGCATTGACGCATTGGCATTGGGACCATATCTTTGGTTTACCTGCGCTTGCAGGGATGGTTTCTATTGCGAGTGAGGCAACAAAACAAGGGATGGAGAAACTCATTCCGTATGCTTGGGATGATGCTTCTCTCGATGAACGGGTGGCGCAAGGGATTGAAATCGAGTTTTGTGCCCAGGCGATCCGAGAAGAGTATGGAGATACGCGTGATATCAAAATCGTGTTGCCCACGCTGACGTTTCAAGAGTCGCTGATGCTCGATCTCGGTGGCGTTCACGTCGTGTTACAGCATGTCGGAGGAGACCATGCGAAAGATGCTGTTGTCCTGTATGTCGTAGAAGAGCGGGTTCTATTTTTAGGGGATGCGTTATACGCAGACATCTATTCTCCAACATGGCGAATGACTCCGGAAGAAACCCTTCGGTTGTTGGATCTATTGGAGGCGTTTGATGCCCAACAGATTGTCTGGTCACACGGTGAGATGGTGAGTCGTGAAGCGTTCGCAGAAGATTGTCTGGCATTAAGACGAATCGCCACCATTTCGCGTGATTTCCCGGGAAATGGTGATAAAATCACTCGATCATACGCTTCGCTCGTCAATCGTGAGATCAACGAGGAAGAGGAAGAATTGATTTCATTTTTTGTGAACGGGACGGTGGAAAGATGACATACACTATAACGCGGATTCACGAGGAAGACGAGACGTTCCAACAGTTTTTAACGACTCAATTACGTGAGTATAACAACGTTCGTTCGATTCCCCATCGTGACATTCGTGAGGCGCACGTACCGGCCATTCAGTTGAAAGTGGAGCAAGAAGGACGGGTAATCGCCGGCTTATATGGGAGTGTGTATTGGGGATGGTTCGATTTGGATCGCCTTTGGGTCGATGCAGACTTTCATGGTCAGGGCATCGGTAGCCAATTACTTGGAGAAGGGGAGGCGTTAGCGAAGTCGCTTGGTGCGACGCGTGTGAAGCTGACGACGTTCTCGTTTCAAGCAAAACCATTTTATGAGCGATTTGGCTATACAGTCGCAGGTATGCTACCGGACTACCCACCGGGATCGGATTATTACATGATGATGAAGGAACTATAAAAGGCGACACGAGGTCGCCTTTTTAATATACTTTATCCCCGTTGAAGATTGAGTTTTTCACCATGACATAGTCTACGGTGCGCAATGCCTCGAGACTGTCGCCACCCGCGTAAGAAATCGCCGACTGGAGGTCTTGCTCCATCTCGGTCAATGTATCTTGCAATGCCCCTTTGTGTTCGACAAACATCTTTTTCCCCTCGACGTTCTTTCGCTCTCCTTTTTGGAACTCGGAAGCTGAACCGAAATACTCTTTCAGTTGTTTCCCGTCTTGCTCGAACGTTTCCCCCGGTGATTCATCGTGTCCAGCGAACAATGAACCAATCATGACCATCGAAGCGCCGAAACGAATCGATTTCGCAATGTCCCCGTGTGTACGGATACCCCCATCCGCGATAATCGGCTTCGTCGCTGCTTTGGCACACCAGCGAAGTGCAGCCAATTGCCAGCCCCCGGTACCAAACCCTGTCTTGATTTTCGTGATACACACCTTACCAGGACCGATTCCGACCTTCGTCGCATCCGCTCCGGCATGCTCTAATTCGCGAACGGCCTCTGGTGTCCCGACGTTCCCCGCGATGACGAATGATCCAGGGAGATGGTGTTTGATATGCTGAATCATTCGGATGACCGCATTCGAATGACCGTGAGCGATATCGATTGTAATAAATTCTGGCGTATGACCGGTCGATTTGAGCATTTCGATAAACCCATACTCTTCTTCCTTCACGCCGACACTGATGGATGCATACAAACCACGCTCATGCATATCTTGGATAAACGCCAGGCGCGTCTCTGGATTGAAGCGATGCATGATGTAAAAATATCCGTTCTTGGCCAGCACCAATGCGACCTTTTCATCGATAATCGTCTGCATGTTAGCCGGAACGACCGGTAAGCGGAACGTGAAGCCACCAAGCTCGACGGTCGGGTCACATTCCGAACGACTGTCGACAATACATTTTGCAGGAATTAATTGAATATCTTCGTAATCAAATACTTTATCCATATATCGCACCCCTATTCACGAACATTAATGTATTGAACAATAAAAAAACTTCGTCCATTCGGTAATATAACGTGAATGGAGTTTAAAGTCAAAGGATAACTCAATCAATTTATCTTAAAAATGAATAAAATTAAATAAATTGATGTTTAATGTTCGGTTTTAGGTTTATATTCGATGTTTCACGTGAAAAAAGGACCACTTATCGGTGGTCCTTTGCGAGTGCATATTGATTTCGTCCACCTGCTTTGGCTTCATAGAGAGCGAGGTCGGCACGTTTTAATAACTGCTTAGTCGATAGTCCTTTGACATATCGCGCACCACCGACACTTGACGTCGTAATGAACGTATGTTGGTCGATTTCCCATGGGCGCTGTAGTGCTTGAATGATTTTCTCTGCAACCCGATGTAGGGCACAGGGATCGTTGAAGCGAATGAGAACGGCAAACTCATCACCTCCAAGTCTGGCAATCATATCTTGTTTGCGAAGCACGGATGTCAATCGACGAGCGAGTTGTCGCAAGAGTTCATCGCCCACATCATGACCGAACGTATCGTTGATTTGTTTGAATCGGTCAACATCAAGAGCGAGGACGGCCAATTCACCTTGCTCGAATTCGGTTCGATTGATTGCCTCCTCGATGTAAGCAAGAAAGAAACGACGGTTCGGTAAATCGGTCAGCGTGTCATGATACGCCAAATGTTTCAGCTGTTTCTCGAGCGCCTTTCGCTGCATGATCTCTCGGCTGACCGTCAAGTAGTGAAGGAGGTGTCCGGATTCATCATAGATGGCCTGAATTTTCGTTTCGAGCCAAATCCAGCGCTGATCAGCATGAAAATGACGGAACTCAAGGGTCAAGGACACGTCTTGTTCCTTCATTTCTTTCAACTGTCCTCTGACGATGTGGATGTCGTCCGGATGGATATAGTCGAGTGTATTCTTTCCTTCGTAATACCCGACCGCGAAGCCGAGCACGGTACGGTGAGAAGGGGACGCATAACGAACGGTACCGTCCCGCTCTAGTATGCAGACGAGGTCACTCATGTTTTCTGTGATCAATCGATATTGTAACTCACTCTGTCTTAACGCTTGTTCCATTTCACGTTTTTCTGTGACATCACGCAAAATCGTAAGGACGGCCGTTTCACCCTCGTAGTCGATGAGGAGACTGCTAATATCCATCTGAAGATGGTCGCCACTTGGTGTCACGATGACCATCTCTGTATCTTGAACAGGACCGCCGAGTTCAAGAGAGGCGATTCGTTTTCTGGCAGACTGATGGTATTCCTCCGCGATAAAGGAAAAAATCGATTCATTCTCAAGATAGGTTTCCTCGATTGTGGCGAGTGCCATCGCGTTCGCATATAAAATCTGTCCTTCCTGATGCACAATGATGCCTTCCGGAATGGTTTCAATCAACTGACGGTAACGACGTTCGCTTTCGACCGTGGCACGCTCGGCGTTCTTCTCTGGCGTCAAATCAATGATGATCGCAAACAGGCCGGTGATGTTACCGCCGACCTCGATTGGAATGTTGAGGACGGTTAAGTCGAGTCGTTCCCCGGATTGATGTTCAGCATAAATGGAATACTTGTGTGGAATCCCAGACAGCGTGAATTGTAACCCTTTCCTGACTCGAGACCGCTCACTCTCGGGAAGCCAATGTAGGAACGGATGACGAAGCATATCTTGTTCCGTATGACCGGTGATGACCGTGACGGCCGGGTTGACGGATTTGATGTTCAAATGATGGTCGAGTACAAAGATGCCATGAGGAGAATACCGTCGTAGCGACTCGTGATGATCTTTTAAGATCGACAATTCGAGTTCGCGACGCTTCCGTTCCGTCACTTCACGTACGACAGAGACGATATGTGTACAGATTCCGTCATCATTAAAAATCGGCGTCACTTCTGACTCGAAATAATGAAGGGGGAGCGTCAATACATCATCCGCCTCGACCGTATCCGTATAAAAGGAGTCGGCCAGACGGTAATCTTCATAGACGACACTCTTTTTTGTACGAATCGCTTCATCGTAATACTGCGTAATAAGTGTAGCGGTCTCGGTCGGGACCAACTCATCGATGGTCTTGCCGACATCCGCATCCGACCAATTGATGGCCCGTTTCCCAGGCTCATTTACGAAGACATAGCGATATGCTGAACCATCGACTTCCATAAAGAACACATAGTCTGAAATTTTATCGAACGTCCGTAGTAAAATCGATGCGTTGGATTGAAGTGTTTGGTCAGCTTTCATCTCGTCTCCCTCATTTCGTTCATTCTATTTTTTACACGTCATTTTTATCTTACCGCATCATTCGACCAAATGTGTGAACTTTCAAAAAAAGACGGGATGTACGTACATCCCGTCAAGCAGCTTCGTTTAATTGTTTTTGTTCGTTTCGTCCGCTCATCACATAATACAAGAAAATGGTAAACAGTACGACGCCAGAAAGAATCAAGTAAAGTGTCGAGAATCCAGTCAATGGAATCAATAATCCAATGAAGTATGGGCCGAATCCTAGACCAGCATCGAGTGCGATAAAGAAGGTCGACGTGGCCATCCCCATTCGATGAGGGGGAGAGGCCTTGACGGCGATTGCCTGAGTGCCAGATTGGATATTCCCGAAACCTAATCCAATCAACGCCCCTGCGAGTAAAAGCATCAAACCACTAGTTGCCTGGCTAAGCACAAAAAGTCCGACGGCAAAGGTTGCGATTGCTGGATACATGACGACGTTCGCCCCACGCGCATCCATCAACTTCCCTGTAACCGGGCGCGATAATAGAACGGCGACTGAATAGACAAGGAAAAAGATACTTGCCGCCTCAATCAAGTCGAGTTCACTCGCATAAAAGTTGATATAGGATAAGACACTCGAATAATTTAATGCAGCCACACCGATAATCAGAGCAATCGGTAACGCTTTTGGCTCAACGAACGATTTCAAAGAGAAACCGCGAACGACTTCTGGCGCATCGACTTCCGGTACGTTGACGAAGAACGTACTCGCCAAGCTGACGACCCCGATCACGAAACAGAGAGCGAAAATCACAGTAAAGCTTGTATGTTGGCTAAGAAGTAATCCGACGAATGGCCCGATGGCTGTCGCCAGAGTAGAACTCATACTATAATACCCGATTCCTTCACCTTTTCGTGTCGCAGGAATAACTTGCGCGACGATGGTTCCCGTTGCCGTACTCGATAATCCCATCCCGAGTCCATGTACGAATCGAGTGAATAGTAAGAAACCGACGCCCCAATGGACGAAGTAAAGTAGAATAGTGGCGGTGAAAAAGACAAGTCCGATATAAAGCGTCTTCTTCCGACCGATCGAGTCGATCAGTCGACCGATGAATAGGCGCCCGGTCAGCGTTCCGATGATGAAAATACCAGTGACGAGTCCTGCCTGACTTGTTGTCGCCCCGTACGACTCGACAGCATGCACTCCGATGGTCACCATCAATAAGAAGAAGATGAGCGTCAGGAAAAAGTTGATGAGCGAGATGATCAAGAAGTCTCTCGTCCATAGTTTTTGAATAGGTTGTTGCATCGAACACGACGCCTCCTTTTCTCTTCAAATTCGAATAGTTAATAAACATAACTAAATGAGTATACCAAATCGGAGGGAGAATTGTCCGAGATGACGCACTAAACGAATCGAATTCGTCAGAATCAAAAACACTCGACCCAAAATATGAGTCGAGTGAAGTCATCAAGCGCGATCCCAAAAACGGGCAGTCGCAATTCCATCGATGAACGCATCAAATCCATTGAGATTGTGCTCATCAAACATGAAGACGCCAGGCTGGTCGGTCTTCACGCGGCACGTGGCGAGTGCCTCTTTATGGTGTACGTGTAGAGCGAGCGGTTTATAGTGCTTATACGTGTTCTCGATAAATTCGAGTACGTCATCTTCGACCGAGGTTGCGGCACTCACTAAGAACGCGGCATCGAAGAGGCTCGAGTCGACCGTGTCGTATGTCTCTTTCACTTTCAAGTCACCAAGCATATATGCTTTCTTGCCGACGAGGCTATAGTTGACGTTGTGGTCGGCGAGCGTCTGCACCCACTGTTTCACCTGATTCGCATCCACGTCACCGGCAAGAAGAAGGGCGACGCTCTTCGTATCAGGCTTTTTGATCGTGTTCGCCATCGAGAGGGCAGGGGACGTCTTATCTGATTGGACCTCATTGTTCTCGTCTGGCACAGTTACCCCTAAGTTGTCGGCGACGACTTCAGCGAGATGACGATCGATGCGGTTCAATAAATCGACGGCGTTCTCTTTCACCATGTCGGACTCACATTTTCCGAGCTCAAAACTGCAAGCATCTTGGATATGTTGTTTCTCGACATCGGTCATGCTGTTATAGAAGAGCTTCGCTTGTGAATAGAAATCAAGGAAGCTGTCACTACGTCCCCGAATCTTATGTCCATCGATTTTCTCTTGATAGTGCTCAAACCCACCTTGGTCGGCTGGTACAGGTTCCGGCTGGTTATGGTTGAGCGCATTTTTGTGGTAGCTCGTCTGACCTTTGTGGACAGCCATCTGATGCATCCCGTCCCGCTGGTTGTTGTGGAACGGACAAACGGGCTTGTTGATTGGAATCTGGTGGAAGTTTGGTCCGCCGAGACGCGAAAGCTGCGTGTCCGTATACGAGAAGAGACGACCTTGCAAGAGCGGATCGTTCGAGAAGTCGATTCCTGGGACGAGATGACCCGGATGGAAGGCGACTTGTTCGGTTTCCGCAAAGAAGTTGTCGACGTTTCGGTTGAGTGTCATCTTCCCGACGAGTTTCACTGGAATCTCTTCTTCCGGCCACAGTTTGGTCGGGTCTAAAATGTCGAAGTCATATTTGAACTCGTCTTCTTCCGGGATCAGCTGCAGGCCGAGCTCCCACTCGGGGTAGTCACCTTTATTGATTGCTTCATAGAGGTCGACGCGGTGGAAGTCAGCGTTTTTCCCGACTGCTTTTTGGGCTTCGTCCCATACTTGTGAATGAACCCCGAGCTTTGGTTTCCAATGAAACTTGACGAAATGAGCCTTTCCTTCCGCATTCACGAGACGGAACGTATGCACCCCGAACCCTTCCATCATGCGTAGACTACGTGGAATTCCGCGGTCACTCATCGCCCACATGACCATATGGGCCGTTTCATGGTTTTGTCCGACGAAATCCCAGAACGTATCGTGCGCGCTTCCCCCTTGCGGCACTTCCGTATGTGGTTCAGGCTTCACGGCATGGACGAGGTCGGGGAACTTGATGGCATCTTGAATAAAGAAGACCGGGATGTTGTTTCCGACTAAATCGTAGTTCCCTTCGTCTGTGTAGAACTTCGTCGCAAAACCACGAACGTCACGGACCGTATCGGCGGATCCGCGTGAGCCTTGAACGGTCGAGAAACGGACAAATACGGGTGTCGTTTTCGAAGGGTCGTTCAAGAAGTCCGCTTTTGTGATTTCGGCGAGCGGTTCATACACCTGGAACTCTCCATGTGCTCCTACGCCGCGCGCATGGACGATTCGCTCTGGAATCCGCTCGTGGTCGAAGTGGGTCATCTTCTCACGGAAATGGAAGTCCTCGATCAATGTCGGACCACGACGTCCTGCTTTCAGCGAGAATTCGTCTTCTGCCATCTTCAGACCTTGGTTCGTCGTCAAGCCAGCTTGTTGTTCGTTATCAATCGTATGTTGTTTTAACTGCTCTTCTTTCTTGTTCCCCATGTGATTGCCTCCCTTAAGTATGACTGACCGTCGTAAGTCACCGTTTGACCTACTGTATCGGTGTTCCCTAACGCCACTAAAAAAAATCCCTCTTTTTCAAAAAAGAGAGATTTCACACAAACATTTATAATGCGGCCCACACATGCTGTTTCAATACGATTTGTTGCACCACTTTAGGGTCGAGTTCGTACTCTGTGGAAATGACGCGTGTCACTTTCGCATTCACGTCGGGGTCGTGAGGATTCTGCTTTGTATATTGGTCTTGCCATGATCTCCAAATTTGAATCTCTGCATCGGTCAATTTGCTCGTCCATTCTTTTTCCCGCAGTTGCCAACCGAACGTCATGTCGTCGGTTTGGCCGGGTTCCACCCAGTCCGCAAGCGCATAGTCGCCTTCCGGAGCGAATACGGCTTCACCGAGTGGAGGATCCGTCCCGACATAGGCAGCATCATCATAAAAACGTAATAAGGCGGCCTGGAACTGATCAGACTGTCGGACGTCATCGATGATATCATGACTGATCGATTGTAATTCATCGGTACTTGGTTCGTTATGCACCACGATATCATACTCATATCGAATGACACCGTCTTCTTCAATGGGTGTACGTTCTTCAATCGTATATATTTCCTTGGAAATAGAAGTGTGTTCAGACTTCAATTGCGTTGTAGGGGACGATTCCTGTGGCCAAAACCAAATGACACAGCCAAGCGGGACAAGGAATACGGCGAGACGACGTAATCGGTATACCCCTTTTGATTTTCTCTTTTTCTTCAATTCAAAAGCACTCCTTCAATTATGTAACACCCCCATTGTGCCGGGGGTTACGTTCGATCTAGACGAACGAGGTCCGCATCGGGATGCGACTGACCACGAACGAGGGCACTCAAAATATGAGAGCCGAGCATACTATACACCGTTCCATTTCCCCCATATCCGAGCAGATAAAACAAGTTCGGTCGATTCGGATGCTCCCCGATGAACGGGAGTTGGTCCACCGATTCGCCAAACAAGGCGACCCAGGCATAATCGACTTCTAAGTCATACATCGGGAACAGTTCGGCGATTTTTTCTTTCACCCGTTCCGCCCGGTCGTTCATGAGCGCCTCGTCGTGCGGTGTCTCTGCCTTGTCTTCGTCAAGCCCGCCTGCGATAATTCGTCCATCCGGGGTCGTGCGCAAATAGAGATACGGTCGTTTCGTCTCCCAAATGAGCGCTCGACCTTCCCATTCACTAAACTCGGCAATCGGATTCGTTGCGATGGCGTATGACCGATTCAAGTCGATTCGATGGGAATCGAGTAGGGGAGCAGGCCCATAACCTGTCGCAAAGATGACTTTCTTCGCCTTGAATGTCCCATTCGAGGTGAAGACGAGCCATCCGTCACCATCGGCCACGACCTCATCCACCGCCGTTTCTTCAAAAATTGGGACGTTCTGTTTTGATAAATGGCGGATGATTTGACGGCTGAGGGTGAGCGGGTTGACCTCGGCATCGCCTTTTGTGATAAGGGCCGCCGGTTTTTCGAATGGGAAACGTTCGCGTAATGACTCACGATCCAACCACTCTACGTCAAAACCGTGTTTAGACAGCATCTCATACTCACGTTTCAATTTGGCAACATCAGTCTCTTCACTCGCAAAACAAAGACTGTCCCGTCGAATATATATATCGGATGCATCGACATCTTTTGCCACCTGTTCGAGTGATTCGACCGCATCGAGACATAATTGATAGAAGCGTACCGCCGCATCTTCGCCGATTTTTTCTGCGAGTTCATGTAACATGATGTCATTTGAATATTGAATTAAACCCGTATTGGCCGATGTGCTGCCTGTCCCGACTTTTCGTCCATCAAGCACCGCGAAATCGACCCCATCCTGGTGTAGTGTATATGCCGTCAACGTTCCGGACATACCGGCTCCGATGACGAGTACGTCGTAATGCTCTTTTTTGTCAGGTCTCTCTAACACGACGTCCTCTGATTCGGTCGTTGGCCAATATAAGTCTCCGTTATACAATTCCATCGGTCTCACCCTCCATGATTCAGTATCTTCCTCTTTATCCCCGCTTCAATAGAAGTGAAACCAAAAAACCGCAGACGATGTGTCTACGGTTCAACATGTTTATTTCTTGATGATGATCGATGAAGGAGAAGCGCCTTTCGTATACGTGATGCGTTGGACGTTTTTTGCCCCGTGAATCTCGGCAAGGTTCTTCCCGTCAACAATCACTTCTTTCACCGTCGCACCTTTGAAGTCGATGATGGCACCGGCTTCTTTCGGTTTCACTTGAACGACGACGTTTTTCAATGGGTCTCCTGTCAATTCCGTGTATACGCCACGAACGAAGATTCCGTTTTTGAAGTTCGTGCCTTTTCCGATTGTCACGCCGATGTAATCTTCTTGAAGGACGAGGCGTGCCGCTGGATGATTTTCAACAGTATAGCGTGTCAATTCGACTTCTGGTTCTGGTGTGAAATCAATTTGCGCAAGGACCGGATCGTGGTCACTCGCACGACCTGACATCTCAGTGAAGTCCGAGTTGACGTGAATCATATCAATCTTTGTAGAAGCGGCCAAGCGGTTCGAGACGAGGATGTGATCGAGTACTTGAGAGTTCCCTTGATACACATACGAGTAACGGTCAACAGCAGGGACCTTCTCGACCATGTTCGTCATCAAGTCGCCTTTGAAGATTTGGAGCGCATCCGAGAACTCGAAATCATTGAAGTCTCCGAGTGCGACAACGTTCGCTTCCGGGTTCTTCATCTTCACGTCTGCCACGAAGTTGTGGACGACTTGTGCGATTTTCTTACGTTGCACTTCACTTCCGAGAACGACCGGTTGTTGTGAGCCGAAGAAACCAGTGTCGCCACCTTTTGAGTTCCAGTGGTTCGCAATCACGATGACGTTCTCGCCTTGGAAGTCGAATTGCGCCGCTAGCGGTTTACGCGAGCGATCGAATGCTTCGTTCGTCGGGTCGATGCGTCCTGGGTTATACGTCAACTTGCCGTCAGCGTATCCGACAGCTGTCGTCGCATCACCGGCAGGCATTCCTTCTGTCAACGATACGCGTTCCGGATCATATAAGAAGCCGACGCGGATGTTAGCATCTGGCGCCCCGCCGTCTTGATTGTTCTCCGGGTCGATGTTGACGTATTTATACGTCTTCCCACCGACAGCGACAATGTTATCGATTAAGCGTTGATAGCTCTGGTCAGCGGCAGAACCTGCCCCTTTGTCCTGTCCGTCGTTGTCTTGTACTTCTGTCACACCGATGATGTCAGGGCTGTTCAATTCGTTGACGAACGCTTTTGCCAATTTGAGTGCCTTTTCATCCGATGTTTCTTTGATGTTATTTGAGAAGTTCTCCAAGTTGTAAGAGGCAATCGTCAATTGATCTTCTTCTGCTTCGATGAACGTCTTCTCACGTTGTGCATCACCTTTGACGAAGGCCGCTTTCATATCTTCGAGTGAAGCTTGAATCTTATAGTTACCGAATGAGTAGCCGACGACACCGACGATCGGCCCGTTGAAACGGTCGCCTGTCGCGACATCGAAATCACGTGCTTCTGTATTTGGCTCGAGACGGAACTGAATACGTTCTGGGTTCGCGTCGTTCTTTTTCAATAAGACGCCGCCATTGTACGTCTCCGTTGGCGTATCTTCGAGAACAGTGACCAAGTCACCATATTCTTGCGGTCCGACCGACTTCAAATTGTTCGTTTGAACACGCATTCCTTCAAGGCTCTCCCAGAAGTCGATGGCATCCTTCTCCGGGTTGAAGACGGCGAGGTTATCGCTGTCGATAAACTCGGTCGGGAGGTTTGAAGCATCAATTGTGATCGGTGTCGGAAGGGTCACGCCGCTCGCGACGACTTCGACTTTTCCGTTACGCGTATCGATTTGTGTCATCTTCATATCTGTTTGTTGACGGTCGCTGTATCCTTCAATCGCATACTCGCTCACTTTTCCGTTCACTTTGACGAGGTCACCGACTTGAATACCCGCAATCGAACGTCCACCGTAAAGGACAATTCCTTCAGACGTACGTGCATCGTCATCAGCCTCAGCATCAGGTGTTTGAATGAAGTAATATGTTGTCCCGCTCGAAACGAACGTCGATGTGACGATTCCTTCTACGCCTTCAACCGTTTGTCCGTTCATCGGAGATGCATGGTTCGCTCCTTGGATGTCATGAATACGGATTTTATCTGTGATTTTATAAGAGAACGTGGAGACGGCGCTAAATGTGTCTCCTGTTTTCACGACCGTCTTCAACGTCGTCGAGTTTTCGATGTGGATTGGGTTTGCATATCGAATTCCGTTCTCTTTCGGGTCAGAGCCGTCGAGTGTATAAAAAATCTCGGCGTTCGCTGTCGTTGTCGAGAGCGTGACGTCTTGTGGTCCGACGAATGTCCCAGCACCTGGTTTTGCGACAGCCGGACGAAGAACGGACGTATCGATGACCGTGTCGGATGGGTCACGAGGGATGATCTGGTACGTATCGTCAAACTGTTGAACGATTCCTGTGATCGATGAATAGTTCACGTCCGTTTGCAAATCAAGGATGCCCCGTTCGTCACGAACGACGAACTCTTTTGTTCCGTCCGTCGCCGTCAAGTTCTGACCGCTACCTGTGAGCGTGACATTTTTGACGGTGACAAGTTCTGATTCAACGTCCTCGTTGATTTGTTCCCCTGTGACGACTTGGGCAGTCGGGAGCGTCGCTGCTTGTTTTGAAACAACGACAGCGCTGTTTAATTGAAGAAGTTCACGATACGTTCCGACGACCCCTGTGACGACGACCTCGTCCCCAACGTTGACGGCAAGAGACGTCGGACGGATGGAAAGACCACCTGTCGCATCCTGAATCGAAATCGTGTTCGCCAATTTAGCCGTAACGACTCCTTTGACTGTGACCGTTTCATTTTCTGCTTTTGTTCGTGCATCAGCAATTGAAATCGGTGTGATCGGTGCAGGAGGTTCCGTTGTACCGCCGTCTCCGTATTCGACACCTTGGAATGTATGTTTTCCGAGGTTATCGAATGTGTCTTGTGGTGTCGATGTCCATTCCAAAGCCGGGTCGAAAGCATCACTGCCATCACTGTCTCCCATTGTAATCGTGTCTTTACGAATGAGCGATTGGTCAGCAGTCGCAACGGTCGTTCCCCATTTCGTTCCTGGGTCGAATCCAAGTTGACCGAAGACATCAAGAACCGTGTCTCCTTTTTTCAAGATGATCGTGTCATCCCCGTTGAAGTTCGTCACGGCGCTCACCGTATTCGATTTTGCTTTCAATGCGTCCGATGCACTACCGTTCACAATGACATATGTAGCCCCTGGTGCGAGTGTGCCCGTCAAATTCAATGTGTTGCCGGCCGTCGTACCTCCGTTTGAATATAGTTCAATTTTGTAAGCGGAAAGGTCGATTGTCGCGTTCGTTCCGTTGAACAACTCAATTGCCTTGTTGTTGCTTGATCCTTCTACGTACTCCGAAATGAAAAGATCTGATGCGTTTAACGTCTCAGCGTGTACGTTTGCCGCAATCGGTGTCATACTGCTGACGATAAGTCCAGCTGATAAGGCGAGGCCAGTGACTGCCTTAAATGATTGTGTTGGTTTCCCCATGTGTAAGTCTCCCTTAGATGTAATGGTTTAATCCGATTTCCCCAACTCATGTCGTCATAAATAAGTGAATTTATATCCTCCTTTTTCAAAAAAACAACATGATAGCGCTTACATTACTTTTCTTGTGATGAATCCCTTGAAAAATTATTCGTGTATTGTCAAAAATGGCACGTTCATTTCCCAAGTTTTTTACTACATGTTAAACATAACCAAGCAGACGTCAGAACTCAATCCACTAAATACGAAGTTATGATTACATTTTGATTACAAGGTGAATGTGGTCGGAAGAACTTGACGGTTGTCTCGATAACTTTTACACTCTTCTAATACGAATTAATTGTATCGGTTAAGTGTGAATTAAAAGGAGGCACTAATGAAAGCAGTCAACTACCCAGTCATTCCTGGAGCAGGTGCGTTTTATTATGAAGGAAACGAAATTGGTATTTTGCTTTGCCACGGCTTTAACGGAACACCTCAGAGTGTACAAGACGTCGGAATTGAGCTGATGAAGCAAGGGTTTACGGTCTATGCTCCTCGCTTAAAGGGACATGGAACAGACCCAGAAGACTTTCGATGTTCAACGCATCGATGTTGGTATAAAAGTGTGATTGAAGGAATTGAGCGATTGCGTGAATCTTGTCAGACAATCATTGTCGTCGGTCAGTCAATGGGTGGAACGTTGGCACTCAAGACGGCACTTGAAGGGAAGGCGGATGCGGTTGTAACGATCAACGCTGCGTTATCGGTACCAGGATATGCGTGTCATGCGGCGGATACCGACTGTCGATTTATCGATGAAGACGCGCCTGACATCTTGGCAGAAGATGTATATGAGATTGTCTATGACCGTGTGCCGACTAGAGCGATTCGGGAATTGCTTTCACTGATTGACGAGGTGCGACCACACGTCGGAGCGGTTGATGTGCCGACGTATGTCATCCATTCTGCTGTCGACAACGTGGTGCCACCTTCCGACTCCATTTGGCTGTTTGATCAGTTACAAGGAACAAAAGAATACGCGGTGCTTCCGAACTCGTATCACGTCGCGACAATGGACCATGATTGGAAACATTTGTCGAAGCTGATCACGACCTTCTGTGAACAGGTTGGGGCGCGCCACCAAAATGCAGTGTAAAAACTGCATTTTTTGTGAACTGATTCTTTGCAAACGCTTGCACTAGTGCTATGGTAGATGTGAATCATACCTTATTGTAGGAGGCAAGGTGCCGTATGGAGACGTTGTTCAGCCAAACGAAACAAACAGAGATCAGTCGTGTATGGTGGAAAGAGGCCATCGCCTATCAAATTTATCCACGAAGTTTCAAAGATTCGAACGGGGATGGAATCGGTGATCTTCGCGGAATCATTGAAAAGCTCGATTACTTAGAAGACCTTGGAATTGATGTCATTTGGATTTGTCCGATGTACAAATCGCCAAACGATGATAACGGATATGATATTAGTGACTATCAAGACATTATGGATGAGTTTGGGACGATGGAGGATTTTGATGCCTTGCTAGAGGCAGTGCATGCACGGGGGATGAAGCTATTGCTCGACCTCGTCGTCAACCATACGTCGGACGAACATCCATGGTTCCTTGAATCGAAGAGCTCGAAAGACAATCCGAAACGAGATTGGTACATTTGGCGAGACGGGAAAGATGGGATGCCACCGAGCAACTGGGCGAGTATCTTTGGCGGGTCCGCTTGGGAATATGACGAACCGACCGACCAATATTACTTGCACGTCTTCTCGAAGAAACAACCCGATTTGAATTGGGAGGATCGTGACGTTCGAACGGCTGTCTATGACATGATCAACTGGTGGCTCGACAAAGGGGTCGACGGATTCCGTGTCGATGCAATCAGTCATATTAAAAAGATGCCGACGGAGACGATGCTCCCTTCTCCGGATGGAAAGCCGATCGTTACGGCCTTTTCGATGTATTCGAACATTGATGGAATTCATGAATATCTACAAGAGATGAAGCGAGAAACGTTCTCTAAATACGACATTATGACCGTTGGGGAGACGAACGGCATTGAACCAGAAGAAGCCGACCAATGGATGGGACCTGAGAATGGTGCGATGAACATGGCCTTTCATTTTGATCATGTCGATATCATGCGACGGTCACGTCTTGCACCGCTCGATGTCGTTGAGTTGAAGCGAATCTTCGATAAATGGCAACAAGGATTACGTGAGACAGGATGGAATGCCTTATACATTGAAAACCATGACATGGTGCGAGCTGTCTCGCTCGTCGGGGATGAGCATCATTATTGGCGTGAAAGTGCCACGGCGCTTGGGATGATGTACTTCTTCATGCACGGGACGCCATTTATTTACCAAGGACAAGAGATTGGGATGAAGAATGTGCCGCTCCCGTCCATTCATGACTATGATGATGTCGCGACAAAAAACGAGTACTTCGAACGAATCGCGAACGGGATGAGTGAAATCGACTCGATGCAACAAGTTTGGGGGACATCTCGTGATAACGTCCGGACACCAATCCAGTGGGATGCCTCACCATATGCCGGCTTCTCGACGACGACCCCATGGATGCCGATTCATGAAGAGTATGAGACGCTCAACGTCGAGGCGCAACAGAACGATCAACACTCCATCCTGTCGTTCTATAAGGAGATGATCCGTCTTCGTCGAGCTGAGGAGACGTTCACGTATGGTCGTTATCGCGACGTCTTGCCCGAGCATAAGCAAGCCTTCGTCTATGAACGTACGTTTGAGAATAACCGTTTCTTCGTGGTCGTCAACTTGACCGCCAATCCGGCAGAAGTGACCATTCCGGAAATTGCAGGTGCGACGCTTGTCATGACGAATGAGATTGACCCGGAAATGATTGATACGGAAACGTTCATGCTTCGACCATTCGCAGCACGGTTATATCGTTTATGATAGAGAGGTACCTTCTGAGGAGGGTACCTCTTTTGAATGAGAGGTGGGGTGTGGATGCATACGATTGAATTTTCGAATGGAAACGATACGATACAGATCGTGATTGTGAGTGCCGATCGCAAACATGTGACGTTAAAGGTTGGGGAAAACCGTATAGTGACATCCGTGACAGCATATCTCCGTTTCGGGGAAGCGTTCGCGGAGGCTTTTCATGCTCTTCAAGGAACAGCGACACTTTGCGATGTAGACGAAAACGAGATCATCGACATCTTCTTCTCACGTCGAGGAGTACGTATTGAGTTTCACGAGCCCATTTCGATGCAGACGTTGCAGACCGATCAAAGTTACATGACGGACCCGATGCGACAAATCGGCATTTGGAATAGGCTGTGACAAATGAGGGAAAAGAGCATATGATAGAGATTGACTAAATGGAAAGGGGTGTCGGGTATGGATGGAACAAAACGTGCTGACATTCGCCCAGGACTCCACGTCCAAATCGTTTTGAAACAAGATCAACGAAGCGGGAAGCTGACGAAAGGCGTCGTTCAAGATATATTGACGAACTCGCCACGTCATCCGCACGGAATCAAAGTGCGTTTGAGCGATGGACAGGTCGGTCGTGTGAAAGTGATCGAAGCTGGAGGTGAGTAAGATGAGCGAGAAAAAATTATCTTTTCAAGAAGCGATGAAACAAAAGCTGGCAGAGAAGAAGCAAAACCAAACAAAGGTTCCGACAGGTTTACACGGTACAAAACAGAAGCCGTTGACGAGCCAATTGACGAAAAAACCGAATAACCAGAAGAAACGTACTGGTATTTAAACGTGCAGCTACTCGAATAGAGTGGCTGTTTTTTTGAATATTCGTTTCATTATTATGAAATATAATCATGATTTAATATTTCTAAACATTTTTATGTAAGCGCTTTAAATGCTTATAAGTAAGGAGTCTAGCATATCTAATGTGAAAAAAGAGTGAAATTACCTATAAAAAAATTATTGCCAATTGTCAGAATCTTTGTATAATTCAGAACTAAGACATCATAAAAAATCTCAACTTCAGATTTACACAACAGGGAGGAACTTATTCATGGAAGCGATTCAAGGTTTGCTACAGGGAAGCGTCGACTTTTTGAACAACATCTTATGGTCGTACGTATTGATCGCCGCGCTCGTCGGAGCTGGGATCTACTTCACGATCAGAACACGATTTATGCAATTCCGTTACTTAAAAGAAATGTTCCGGACGATCACAGATAAATCGGACGTGACGCCAGCGAAAGATGGTAAGAGCATTTCTTCAATGAAATCATTCTTTATCGGTGCTGCAACTCGTATCGGTACCGGTAACCTTGCCGGGGTTACAGTAGCGGTTACGCTCGGTGGACCGGGAGCGGTCTTCTGGATGTGGATCGTCGCCCTTCTCGGTGGCGCAACAGCTATGATCGAAAGCACGCTCGCTCAAGTATACAAAGTGAAAGACGATGTCGCGTACCGCGGTGGTCCAGCGTACTACATCGAAAAAGGATTGAACAACCGTGCACTTGGAATCGTATTCGCGGTTCTCATCGCTGTTACATTTGGTCTCATCTTCAACTCCGTTCAATCGAACACGATCGCTGCAGCATTCGATAACGCATTTGGAATCGATGCAGCAATCGGTGGAGCTATCTTGGTCGTCCTTACTGGTCTTGTCATCTTTGGAGGGGTACAACGTGTCGCGAACTTCTCGGCAATCGTCGTACCAGTCATGGCTGTCTTGTACCTTGTAATCGCACTTTACGTTGTCGTTGTAAACTTCGCTGAACTTCCAGGCGTCTTCGCTATGATTTTCCAAAGCGCATTTGGTTTGAACGAAGCGGTTGGTGGTTCAATCGGTGCTGCGATTTCGATGGGTGTCCGTCGTGGACTCTTCTCGAACGAAGCAGGTATGGGTTCTGCACCAAACGCAGCAGCCGCTGCTGAAGTATCGCACCCTGCGAAACAAGGTTTCCTTCAAGCACTCGGTGTATTCTTAGATACGTTGATCGTATGTACAGCAACTGCAGCAATCATCCTTCTCTCGGACAGCTACGCTGCTGGGAATGGTGAAGGGATTGTCCTTCTTCAAAACGCATTGACTGAACAAATCGGGGCACTTGCTCCAGCCTTCATCGCTGTCAGCGTCTTCTTGTTCGCCTTCAGCTCGATTGCAGGAAGCTACTACTACGGTGAAACGAACATCGAATTCATCAAGAAGAGCAAAGGTGCAGTTCTCGGATTCCGTCTTGCGACAATGGCATTCGTCTTCATCGGAGCGGTTGCAAGCCTCGGATTCGTTTGGAGCCTCGCTGACCTCTTCATGGCAGGGATGACATTGATCAACATCGCGGCCATCACATTGCTCGGTGGCGTTGCCTTCAAAGTTCTTAAAGACTACGAGGAGCAACGTGCTCAAGGTCTCAACCCACGCTTCTCGGCTCGTAAACTCGGTATCGAGAACACAGAGTGCTGGGATGTGGAAGAAGACGAAGTGGCACAAGGTACTGTTCAAGCAGCCGCTGCCGACTCTTCAAAATCTTAATTTTTAAAACGAAACAAACAGGGACCCTGCTAATCGGGGTCCCTGTCTTTTTATGCGTGATGACGCATCGGTTTGACGGCTTGATCCGTCTCTGATTTGTTCAAATATAAGTAACTTCCGGCGACGAATAAGGCACCACCGACAATATTTCCGAGTGTGGCGAAGAACAAATTATAAAGGGCACCGCTGAAGGTGATGAGGTCCGACGGTACATAGTGGAGCGCGAGGGCGAAGACGCCCATGTTTGCAATCGAGTGCTCAAATCCGGCGGCAAAGAATACGACGACTGGAATCATCGTCAGCATGATCTTCGCGACGTCGTTGTTTGATTTTAATGGCATGAAGATGGCCAAACAAACGAGCACGTTACATAGGATTCCTTTTAAGAATATAGCGAGGGCATCCCCACCGATTTTTTTTGCGGCGACGACGGCAAGCAAGTGGTCACTCGTCACTTCACCCATACTGTGAGCACCGATGACGAGCAGGGACAGAATGACGGCACCAATCAGGTTACCGACCCAACTGAGTCCCCATATTTTGGCGAGGTCGAGCCAAGCGACACGTCCTCGTTTTGCACCGGTGTAGAGATACATCGTGTTACTCGTGAATAATTCTCCTCCCATCCAAACGATGAAGACGAGCGCGACTGAGAAACTGGCACCGGCGATGAGCATCGTACCAGGCGTGTCGATGAACATATTTCCGACAGTAAATGAAAAGACAACACCAATCCCAATCAAAAAACCGGCGATGATGGATCGCAACATATATTGCGGAAATGAATGCTGAAGCAGTGACGATTTCTTAAATGCGGCGTCTTCCATATAATCGATGACTGGTTTTTCCATGAAAAAGACCTCCTTAGACCCTTTCAGTCTAGGAGGTCGACGTCAAGTTTGCAATTGTTTTCACAAACTTTCGAAAAGTTCTCATGAAACCGTTCACATTGTCGCCACGAGTTCGACTTTGATGCGGTCCGGGTCCTCAAAAAATAGTGCTGTATAGTTCGGGCCACCTGCGTGAGGAAAGCGGTCCGCATACAGTTCGTGAAAGCCACGAGCCGTGAGCTGTCGTCGGATTTCTTCTAGTTGTGCGAGCGAGGATGCATGAAACGCCAAGTGGTTCAAGCCGGTTTTCTTCCGGTGATAGGGTGGCGTCAGATGATCCTCTTCCGTTTGAACGAACACAAGATATGTATCTCCGTAACGATAACTCCGTCCTTCCGGCCAAGATTGGTAGATTGTGTAGCCAAGTTGTTCACAGAGAAGCCATTCCCAGGCACCTACACTCTTATGTAGATTCGAAACGTAAAGCTCAACATGGTGAAGCATGAGAATCATCCTTTCGATGGACGTTTGAAAACGGTCCGTTCGGTATAATTGAACTATACAACGTATGGGGGAGGAAGCATATGGATCGGACAGGGCTCGTCTCGAATATTTTAATCGCCGGAAAGACCGGCGTTGGAAAGAGTGCGTTCATCAACTATATTTACGGACATGACGTCGCCGAATCGCGTGCCGGAAGTCCGGTCACGGCAGAAGGGCTTCACGAATACGAGTATTACGATTTAGAACGAGGGATTTTATTTCGTTTCTTTGATACATGGGGACTTGAAGCAGACCGATCAGAGGAGTGGCACCGCGCGATTCTATCCATTGTTCACGAGCGTGAAGGGGCGCTCGATATCGCTGAATGGTTTCACACCATCTATTATTTACTATCCGTACAGTCGGGACGTGTCGAGGCATATGAGCTCGAGGCGATTTTAAAGCCGTTATATGAACGTGGGAGCAATGTCACGCTCATACTGACCAACTTTAATGAAGACGACCCGATGAGTGTACAAAAAGCGGAGGCGATGGAACAGGTATTGTTACGTGAGCTTCCCATCGAAGAAGAGAATATCATTCGCGTCAATAGCGTCGAAAAGAAGTTACTGACGGGTAAGCGTGTCCCGGTGAGTGGATATGAGACGGTCTGGAGGCGGAATCGGACAAATTTATGGAGAGACATTGAACGCAAGCTTCCTATAAATCTGACTAATCATTTATTAGAGGAATTGGAGGAATGGCGAGTTCGTAGTGTCGCTTCAGCGGAAACCATTCGTATGCTGACTCCCCAAGTGACGATTAGCTGGAAAGCCCAAAAGATTGAAAAAGATTTAGAAAAAACACTCGAACAGGCTGCTGTGACGACGGAAGAGGCGATGGCGGAAGGGGTACGCCACTATATTCAACTCATGCAACGTTATCCTTTAGTCGGTGAGCAGGCAGACCGATTGTTTAAAACAAGACGTGTCGAACTTGGGTTTGACTATTCATTTGGAAAAACCGTTCGGAAGATGGTACTTGGAATGATTCCTGGGGTACATTTCATCTACTGGGCATTCAAGCGTCGGACGGCAGAGCGAGGAATTAAAAAAGCGATTGAACAGCAATACGCATCCGTAAGACAAACGATTGAAGAAGAGGTTCGACGTGGTTTTGAGCGCGAGATGCGTCAACTCGGTCGCACGCTCAACTCATAAGGGGGAGACTTAAATGGAATCGACGAAACGATTTAATTTTAAGGATTATGATGTAAAGGCGGAGCTTGAGCGACTACGTGGCAACGTCAAAAAGCCAAATATCTTGATTGCAGGGGCGACAGGAGCAGGGAAGAGCTCTGTCGTGAACTATGTGTTTGGACGTGATTTGACGAAAGTGGCAGCCGGGGAACCCGTCACACGAGGTATTCATCAATATAAGAGTGATGATATTGCAGTCACTTTATTCGATAGTGAAGGCTATGAAATCGGAAGTGCTAGGCAACAACATTACGAAGAAGAAGTCATCGGATTCGTGGAAAGTGCATCCCGAAAAGAGGCATCGGAACGAATCCATCTCATTTGGTATACCATCAATGCTGCAACAAAACGTGTCACACCACTCGACAAAACCCTGATTCGCCGCCTGCGTGAGTCGACTGCTGTCGCTGTCTTATTCACACAAATCGACCAGGTCGATTTAGATGAACTGACGGCACTACGAAATGAACTGACTGGACTCGTTCCCGAAGAGGTCATCTTCCAAGTCAGCATTTCTTCGGAAATATTGAACGATGAAGCGTTGCGACAATACGTCGATTGGGAACGATTGATCGTATGGTCGGTTGAACAACTAGATGCTTCTTTGCAGGAAGGGCTTTTGATGGAGATTCACGCAGAGAGTGAAGCGATGCTCAAGTTAAAGCGTAAAAAGGCGAATCGAATTATTTCAGGCTATGTGGCGAGCGCGGGAACGGCCGCTGCAGTACCTCTCCCCTTTGCAGATGCCGTTGCATTGACGCCGATTCAGGTGACGATGAGCGTCCATCTGTTTCGCTATTGGGGTGTCAAAGCGAGTGACGATTTACTGAAGACACTCATTGGAAGCACGATTATTCCACAAATCGGTCGTACCTTGTCGAAGACGTTACTGTTAAATGTCATGAAATTTTTCCCGGGAGCGAACGCGGCAGCCGGTGTCATCAACGCGACCGTCGCATCAGGAATCACGTGGGCCATCGGGCTCGCCATCAACGAAATCGCTTATCGGAACGCGCTCGACTCTTCGAAAACGATTGAACAATTGTTAAATCAAGAGTTCGGGTCATTGTTTGAACAGTTTTTGAAGCAGACTCCGAAGTCGGATCGACCCTCTTAACGTCTCCTGTTTGGTAGACTACAGGTAAGTGTAGAGAGGGGGAGGAAGATGAAAAAACGAATCTATATTACGCGTCGCTTGCCGGAAGAGTCAGTCGAACCGCTTCGTAATCGATACAATGTACGCATGTGGGAGCATGAGGGGGAAAGTGTGCCACGGGATGTGCTACTAGAGGAAGCGTCATCTGCGCATGCGCTCTGGACGATGCTCAGTGATACGATTGACCGTGACGTGTTTGAGCGTGCCACGCATTTAGAGGTCGTCTCGAACTTGGCGGTCGGATATAACAATATCGATTTGAACGCAGCGAAAGAGCATGGTGTCATCGTCACGAACACACCGGATGTTTTGACGGAAACGACCGCAGATTTGACGTTTGGGCTCATGATGATGACGGCACGACGTCTCGGAGAGGCGGAACGTGATTTGCGCGCTGGTGAATGGAAATCTTGGCTACCGATGGGTTACGTTGGGATGGATCTCTATCAAGCGAAACTGGGTATCATCGGGATGGGCCGCATCGGTGAAGCGGTCGCACGTCGGGCACGCGGATTTGACATGGAAGTCCTATACCATAACCGGACACGACGCCATGAGTCCGAGTCGATGTACGGATTCACTTATGCAGAACTCGATGAACTATTGGCGCAATCTGATTTCGTCGTCGTTCTCGCACCGCTCACAGATGAAACGCGTGGTATGCTCGGAGCCGAAGAGTTTGCCAAAATGAAAGAAACCTCGATTTTCATCAATGTCGCTCGTGGAGAGATCATTGACGAACAAGCCTTGTATGAAGCGCTCGAGGCGAAAAAGATTTGGGGAGCGGGACTCGACGTGTTCACGAAAGAACCGGTCGACCTTGATCATCCGCTGTTGACGCTTCCGAATGTGACGACGTTGCCTCATATCGGAAGTGCCTCGATTCGAACACGTTTGGCGATGATGGCATTGAACCGAGATGCTATCACGAATGTGCTCGAAGGGAAAGAACCGAAGAATCGATTGACGTAACAAGAGCCTGACGCATGGCGTCAGGCTCTTGTTCATTAGAAGCGTCGGATATTGTCTGGGTCTTCGACATCGTTACGATACGCGCGATCGTCGAGTCCCCGTAGTTTTTCCTCACGGTCTGCTCGCTTCGTTTCTTCATCTAGCTTGTCTTGTTCCGGATCCACAGGGTGACTCGGGTCGACGGTCTGGGCCTCATGGTAAGGTTTTGAGTCGATTTCTAACCCGTCATCTGTGTGACTACCGAGATGGGTGGACGATGCGTCTTGATACGGTTTCGCATCAACCGTCACACCTTCATGATGACGACGTTCGAAATCTTCGTCCACGTAAACGAGAATTTTCCCAGCTTCCACATCGTCATAGTGGCGCTTCACTTCATCATCGCTAAGTCCCATGTTACGTAGACCGGCATGAACGTCCTCATGACCACTGAGGAAAGCACGGACCTTATCGAACCAACTCGCATGGTGGGTCGCTTCCGTATGGACATCGGTATCACGTCTTAAAATGGAGACGTTGTCTTCATGTTTCGTGACGACATAAATATGTGAATCCTCATAGCCTTTGGCGCGCAATTCTTCAATCTTGCCGATTGCTGCCTCCTGTGTCTCATGCATACTAATGAATCGTTTCTCATTCATAGTCGTTTCCTCCTTATAATCGTCGGTGGTCTTCTAGACCAGAATGACCGCGTACAATCGGGTCATCTTTCGTACCTCGTGGATTCTCGTCATGGTCGTTGAACGGTTTTGCATCAAAGGCGATCCCGTCCGCTTTTTCCCCTTTATCATGGTCGAGCTCACTGTCTTTTTTATACATGTTCGGGTAGCGGTCGTATGAGTGTCGATCGATGTAGAGTAAAATTTGCCCTTCATCAATGGCGTTATAATATTGCTCTGCCTCTGCATCGTTCAGTCCCATATTACGAAGTTCGTCTCGTATCCGGTCACTCCCATGTAGAAAGGCTTTGACACGGTCGAGTAAATTGACGTCGCGGATACCGGATTCGGCATTCACATCTGTATGGTCACGTAAGGCAGAAATTTCCCCGTCCCGCTTGGCGACGACATGCATATTTTTTTCGGCTTCCCCTGCGGCCTTCAATTCTTCGACTTTGTGCATGACTTCCGGTTCGGTCTGAAACAGACCAATCATTTTTCGATCTGACATCGAATACCCCCTTAGATGTTGTCAATCTTCAATTAGCGTCACAATAGGAGTAATTTCCGTTCTTGCCATAATCGAAACAAAAAACGCCATCTCCCAAGAGGAGTGGCGTGATTAGTAATAAAGCATGAGCGTATCGTCTCCGAGTGAACACCGTGTGCTCTTCCAGACGAACTCGATTAGCGTCCAGATGGCCATAAATCCACTGATGCCCATTAAAATGAGCGCATAGAGTGGCGTCAACTGAATGACGAATGACCAACCAAGTGTCATCAAGAGTGGCTGAATCAAAAAGATGGACGAGATGTAGACGACGACGATGAGTAAGGCGAACACAATTCGTCGTCCGAGCGTCTGAATGTGGTGCCGAAAGCGGGTTAATACACCGAAGATGGCACCGGTCACGAGGACGGGCAATAGGAAGGCTAAATAGTCGACCGGATATGTCGACATCGGAGCACTGAATAGACGACCACTAAAGATGTCATCGATGACGAGTAGTAAGTTGGCATAAGCGAACGCTAAAATCATTCCGAGCAACCAGCCGAAACGGTTCCAAATCGTGCGCGATGACTTGAGTGCTTCAATTTTTGTGTAGGCAAGGAAGGCGAGGTCGCGTACCTCGATTTCTTTTAATGAGAGTTTCGCTTCATCTAGTTGATTGACGGCCCAATCAAAGTCACGGTTGGCTTGCGCTTTTTCATGAGGTTTTAATTCGTCTGAGGCGTCAATCAACACGTGATAGCGTCGACGATATTCTTCATTTGTCTCCGGTTGTTCGATGAGAAAACGGGCGTATTCTTGAGGATCTTGATTTAAAAGACTATCCAAAGACTGACCGCTTTTCTCTGCGTGTCGGATATATCCAGCGAGTGCCAGTAGATGGCGGTCTGCCTCCGCCTCATTTCCAAGGAGTTCAATCAGACGCTGACGTACGGCATTAAAAAACTGTTGAACGTTCGGGTCGTGGATCATATTCGGTTCCAGGGAGATTCCTCTCCTTTCTTGGTTTGTCATAATCAAGCAGGGGGTTCGTCGTTATGAGAAAGTTTTAGTGCCTCGAAGTCACCTTGCTCGATGCTTCGAATCAAAATCTCGCTCCCTCCCATGTTTGTCGAGAGCGGGATGGAATACACATCACAAAGCCGCATCAATGCGCTCACATCTGGTTCATGAGGTTGGGCTGTCAATGGGTCGCGGAAGAAAATAATCATATCCATTTCACCGCGAGCGACGGCAGCCCCAATTTCTTGGTCCCCTCCAAGCGGTCCTGAGCGAAAACAATGAACAGGCAACCCGGTTGCTTCTGCAATTCGTTTTCCCGTCGTGCCCGTTGCAAATAGCTGATGCTTTTCTAGAATATGCGTATACGTTTTAATTAGCACAATCAAATCATCTTTCTTTTTGTCATGAGCCACCAAAGCGATATTCATAGCGATTCCTCCTATTTTGACTTCTCTTGTTATTCGTATCATATCTCGCGTCGTTTGACACGATTTCTCTCTTAACTTACCTACCCAATTCCACTGAATCGTAATAGTGATGTAAACGAGTTGTCATGTGCATAATGTTTAATGATTTTGAAATATAGGTATTTATAGAAGTAGCACTGTTAAAGAAAAACAATCATTATATAAAAAAAGGAGGAAGATTCGATGAACAACACAACGTATAACTTCAATACGTTCATGTCTTGGCTACCAGAGCTTTTGCTGGCAATTGTTATTCTCGTAGTCGGTTATATCTTGGCAAAAGTATTGGAAAACGTGACACGTAAAGCATTGAAGAAAGCACGACTCGATGAGCGAGTGGGTATTCAAAAAGATGGGGAGAAAGGAGAAAAGTGGACCCCTGAACGCATTATCGGGAAAGTCGTGTTCTTTGGGGTATTACTCCTCGCATTCCTGATCATCTTTGAATTCATGAACGTTCCAGCCATTACGGAACCATTCAGTCGAATTTATGAAGGATTCTCTGGACTGATTATCGGTGTCATCAAAGCCGGCCTGATTTTACTCGTTGCCTGGGTCATCGCTACCCTTTTGAAAAAAGGGATTCAAATGGCGGGACATCGTTTGAATTTGAGCAAGTTGATGGAAAAAACGGGGCAAGAATCGACAAGTGTCAATCAAACGAAGTGGGTCGACACGGTCGCGAACATCGTCTTCTATCTCGTGCTCTTATTGGCGCTACCGGCTGTACTTGATGCCCTTGGACTTCGTGGGGTCAGCGGACCATTCGAAGACTTATTGAACAGCTTCCTCGGATTCATTCCGAAACTTGTCGCAGCGGCGCTCATCTTCGCAATCGGTTATGTCGTCGCGAAGATTGTACGTGACATTTTGACGAAGTTCCTTGAAGCAGCAGGGTTAAATCGATTGGCAGAGCGATTCCATCTTTCTGATTATGTGAAGGGATCAAGTCTTGCAAAAGCAATCGGTACAATCGTGTTCATTTTCATCATGATTCCGGTCGCGATTTCGGCACTTGAAGCATTGGATATTCGAGGAATTTCGGAACCAGCGATTGCGATGCTCAATGATGTTCTTGTCATGATTCCAGACATTCTTGTCGCAATCGTCCTCGTCCTCGTCGGTGTATTCGTGGCAAGATGGTTGAAGGGTGTCGTCGTATCGCTACTTGAGAACTTAGGTGTCAATTCGTTGGCTCAAAAAATGGGCTTCGGAGAACGTGCGACTTCGATGTCAATCGCCCAAGTGGTCGGTGTCATTGTACAAGTGATTGTCATCTTACTCTTCGTATCTGAAGCACTTCAGGTTGCGAATCTCGAGTTCATGGCATCTCTTGCAACAGCCATCTTTGCTTACTTGCCGATGGTCATCGCAGCACTCATCATTTTGGCAGTCGGATTCTGGTTGGCGAACATGGCAGAGCGGTTGGTCGGAAGTGTACTTGTCGATGGAGCAGGACAACCGAGTGCGCTTCGCTACGTAGCGAAGTATGCGATTCTCGGACTCGTCTTCTTCATGGCCATTAGCCAACTCGGCATCGCACCGATGATTGTCAATACAGCATTCCTTCTCATTCTTGGAGCTGTTGCCCTCGCCTTCGGTCTTGCTTTCGGTCTTGGTGGTCGCGAGACGGCGGCACGTTATTTGAAAAAGGCGGAGCGACGCATTGATGAAACGGAAGTTTCAAAAGAAGGTCTCGAGCAGGAGAAAGAACAGATGAGCCGCGAAGCGGAAGCGGCAAAACAACAAGCGAAGCAAGGCATGGAGCAGTCGAAACATGAAGCGGAACAATCGAAGCACGAGTTGAAGCGAGATGTTCAAAATCCGAAAGTTGACCATGTTGATGGACCGGAACCGAATCCGTTCCATGAGAACATCACTCCGGATCAGGACAATCGATCACTTGATGATAACGATGGTCCGTTACGCCCATAATTGATGCTTGAACGGGTCTCCCACGAGGAGATCCGTTTTTTTGTGTTCAACTCAAGCGTAAATCTGGTCGATAGTAAAAGAAAAGAGTGTAGGGGTGAGGAAATGTTTGAACGTTTTCAACGGACGCTCGTGATGAACTATATCATCGGCTCAGGTTTGGCCGTTTTTGGGGTGGGTGGTGTCTTTATTTTTCAAACGCTTGACCTGTCCATTCGAGAGATTTCACTACTGTTAGGCATCATGTTAGGGTCGGGGATGGTTATGATTTCCTTAGAACTACTCTTATACCGTCGTCACATTCGACCAATCCGACAACTTTTTATGACCGAGTCTCCATCGGTTGACGAATTGACGTCGGCATTCGAACAAGCGAGTCGATTCCCGATTTTAACGGTGCAACGGATTTTAGGTCCTCATTTGTTTGGGTTATCCATCCCGTCAATTGGTTTGACCGCCGTTTTCATTCAGATGGGGTGGATTGACTTACCGTATCGTTTGATTGGTCTCGCTGCCATTGGTGCCGTCATGATTGCGGTGCTACATGCCTTGATTGAGTACTTTTTGACGGTACGTTCGGTCGAACCTTTACTTGTATACATGAAAGAGAGGCACTTCGAACTTTATCATCAGCCTATTCATGCAACGTATCGGTCATTTAGTGTCCGTACTAAATTATTGATCAGTATGCTCATTACGGGTGTCTTTCCCATCATGTTGTTCATGTTGGCATCGAGTGTGCAATTGTCGACTTCGAATCGGACGGATACGTATTGGAATTGGGCGTTCGTGATTCTTGTCATCATCGTTGGAATTGCAGTGCTATGCAGTTTCTTGCTCTATGACAATATCAAACGTCCGATTGGGCTCTTGACGTCAGGAATCGAGCAAATGGAATCAGGACAACTCCAGAAAATCGAGAATCCCTATTTAGATGAGTTCGCCCAATTGATTGGTGGCTTCAATCAAATGGTCGAGACGGTAACTGCTCGCGAACAAGAAAACGCACAGCTGTTAGACAGCCTCTTCATTTTATTCGCGGCAACGCTCGATGCACGTGACCCTTATACAGCTGGTCATTCGGAGCGTGTCGCGATGTATTCCGTTGAGCTGGCTCGTGCCATCGGCTTACCGCATGCACAAGTCGATTTACTCAATAAGTCGGCACTTCTACATGACATCGGAAAAATCGGGATTCGAGATGACGTCCTACTAAAAGAAGGGAAGCTGACGGACGAAGAGTTTTCAAAAATTCAAGAACATCCGACCATTGGCATCCATATTTTGAGTCAGATTCACTTACCTGCATCGCTTCAACCGATCTTAGCCGGGGTTCGGTCGCATCATGAACGAATCGATGGCAAAGGGTATCCGGACCGCTTACATGCGGTCGACATTCCATTGTTCGGAAGGATTATGGCGATTGCCGATGCCTATGACGCCATGACATCAGATCGACCTTATCGCTCTGGCATGCCGGTGGAAAAGGCACTTTCTATTTTAGAGAACGGTCGTGGAACGCAATGGGACGCAGAATTCGTAGACGTATTCGTCCGGCTTCGTCGTCAGGCCATATCGGCATAAGAAAAGGAGCGGCACCTCGTGTGCGGCTCCTTTTATAATAGGGTCTGGAAGGCATACACCCCGAATACGGCTCCTATGACGACAACGACGAGATTGACCCGGAGTAGCGCAAGCGTTGTAGCAACCACGCCTCCGAATAAGGCGGACGAGGTGGTGGTCGTGGAGGAGAGGACCCCAGGAAAAATCAAACTCGCCAATACCGCATACGGGATGAAGGAAAGAAATCGTTTCATATATGCCGGTAACGCCAATTCCTTTAGCCAGAGTAGCGGGAAGAGGCGAGGGAGGTACGTGACCAGTGCCAATCCTAGAACGAGCAGAAACAACGATATCATGTGACCTCTTCCTCCTTGAATAGAAAAGCACCGAATCCGGCTGCGGCAACAGTCGCGACGATGATTCGAATCCCGTCCGAGATGGGAAAGAATGGCGTGATGATCCAATGAAGTATGGCTTGAATGACGATTGCTAAACTTGCGACGACGAAGATAGGACGAGTCGTTAATGATGGAACGAGTAATCCGATGAACATCGCATATAGTGCAATCCCCATACTCGCCTGTAAGGTGCTTGGAAGACCGAAGGCGAGGAAGACCCCCATCCATGTCCCCACATTCCAAGCAAGAAAGGCGATTGTATTTAACCCGAGCACGAACATACCGGAGCGGGCCTCTTGACGAGTAGAGGCGATACTGAACGTTTCATCGGTCACACCGAACGCGATGACAGCCAATAGTCTTCTAGACGTACTCTCAATCCGTTGGGATAGTGCGGCGGACATCAAAAAATGACGAGAGTTTAGAATGAACGTCGTCAAGATGATTTCCCAGTACATTGAACCGGTCATCAGAAGTTGTACAGTAATGAACTGACTTGCCCCGGCAAAAATTAAAAAGGACATCGATAAGGTGATGGCGTTCGGTAAATGAAAAGATTGTGCCAAAAGACCGAAGGCAATCGCAATCGGGATATATCCGATGGCAACGGGAATGCCGGCCCGTAGTCCTGCACGAAACGTGGGTGGCGGTGAAACCGGTGATGTGGAATGAATCGACGACGCCATGATAGCCCTCCTTGATCATTTAGATGATTTCTATGTCATTCGGGATGAATAAACGGTTTCCTGCTCAAATGATGAAAAAGAGGGTATACATGTATCGTTAAGGAGGGTGGTTACATGAGTCGTGCTGAAGAATTTTTGGCATCCTATCATCGAATCGAGGATTACTTGAGTCGAGAGATGGGAAATGGGCAGCATTTCAGTTTTAGCAACATGGTGAATCGGTTAGCGAAACAAAATCCAATCATCGACCGGTATAAAGAAGATTTACATCAGATGAGTCAACTACGAAATGCCATCGTCCATGAGCGGCGGGAACCTGATTTTATTATCGCAGAGCCACACGAGTCGCTCGTTGCATTGATTTTAGAAGTGGAACGTGAACTCCTGCACCCACGTCTCGTCATTCCGTTATTTGCAAAATCGGTGGTGACGTTTCAGTCCGAAGATTTTTTGACGGAAGTACTTCGGGAGATTCGAGATAAAAATTATTCGCAATTCCCGGTATATCATGACAATGGATCTTGGCGCGGACTGTTGACGAAAAAAGGAGTGACCAGTTGGCTAGCCGAAACAATCGACGGGACCAACTTGTCACTCAAAGGAGTTCGGGTGAAGCACGTCCTTCACCACGATCCGCATATGCACCGGTATCGATTCATTCGCAAAGATGCGACGGTCATCGAGGCGCAGCATTGCTTTACACAAATGAAAGAGGGCGCACGATATGACGCCCTTCTCATCACAGAGACCGGAAATCCGGATGAACCGTTACTCGGCATCGTCCGGCCACAAGATTTATTGAACGCGCTCCGTTGAGGCGAGATGTTCAATGGCGACCTCATATTGGGTAACAGTGTTACCGAGGACGATTGGTTTCACTTCTGAAGTCCCATCATCACGCTTCTTATGGGCATGCTTATAGGCATTGCTGTCTCGCCAGTTTTCAAAATTTGCTGCATCACGCCACGTAGTCATGATGACGACATGGTCCATCGCCGCATCAGACGTATCCGTCAACACTTGCATGCGAACGAACCCGTCCATCGTTTCAATCCCTTTCGTTGTTTCAAAGCGTGCTTTGACCGCGTCGGCTTTCCCTTTTTCAACGTCTAGTTTGTTCATGACAATCCACATCCCACATTTCCCCCTATACGAATAAGATGACTCCATTATAACGTGAACAGGGAAATGCCTGAAAAAGGATGCTCACTCAATGTTTATTCCACCATTCTTCAAACGTCCAGTTGTTTTGTTTCATGGTCGTCGCTTCGTTCACACCGACATACCGTAAATGCCATGGTTCATAGTTGTATCCCGTAATCTTCTCTTTTCCTTTTGGATAACGAATGATGAAGCCATAGGAATGTGCGTTTTGTATCATCCACTTCCCTTCCGGTGATTGATCGAAGGATGCGTATAATCCTAAGCGCATTCGTTGACTGGTCATGTCGACGGCTAGACCTGTTTGATGTTCGCTGTGTCCTGGGATGGCCACATATTTTGAGGCATAAGCGACTCCACGTGTGTTGACGTAGTAGGCATAGAGTGACTTTTGGGTCGCATATGATCGATAAGCGCTCAGGGCATATAGCGTATGCCCTTGTTTTCGACCGGCGTAGTACAATTTCGCCAAAGCGTAAGCAGCCTCTGCCGTCATCAGAGTACGTTCACTTCCCTTTTGATAAACGGTTGGGATGGTTAATGTGACGAGTTGAGGGGAACGATAAGTTGAAGGAAGCCCATGTGACTTGTTGACCAGTCGTAAACGATCGGCAGATGGCATCTTCGGAATACCAGCTTTCAGATTGGCAGAGGGAGTGAAGTACTTTGTATTCCCGATATAGACGTTCGACCAACTCCGATTATAGGTCGTGTAGCGAACCGGGACGTTCGTGCGTAACGTTTTGAGGACGGGAGAAGACTGCATGGCCCGACCGTATAAATACGTTGTTTTAATCGTGTAACCTGGTTGTGGAGATGAGGACGCCGCTGTCACCGGCGATACGTGAAACAATACCAAACAAATAATCAAGACACGCAGGGACTTCATAGCGAACGCCTCCTCAAGGATTGGATAATTCTCCTTTTCCCTGTTTTCTGAGAGACTGCACATGTTTTATCCATCTGCAGGTGGGAAGATGATACGGCTAGGGCCCGATGAAGGTGGGCATGGAATCCGTTACAATGAAGATAACGAATGAGAACGTAGAAAGGAGTGAGCGAATGGAAGTCTTATTTGGATTACCACTGTTGTTGCTCGTCCTATTCTTTGCCTTTTTATACTTTAATATTAAAGGGCTATCGAATATGTGGAAGGACTACAATCGAACGAAATCGATGATTCCGCTTGGATTCTTCATCGTCGGGATTATCGGAATTTTCACAGGAGTGTGGACGTGGCTCGTCATTTTGATTTACTACGTCGTCCGACCGAAAGAGTAAACACTGTATGCAGACGCATACGGTGTTTTTGCTATACTGAGGACGAGGTGTTGAGATGGAGAAATTGATAAAAGCATGGTTTATCGTGACGTTGATCACGTTCGGAATCTTTAAGCTTGGTGAAGTGATGACGACCCCTTACTCGGAAACACCGAGTGAAGGGAATCTATACTGGATTGTTCTCTTAATTGGATGGCCGTTTCTGTTGTTGTTTATTTGGATCACCGTTCGTTTGACACATCGAGTCGTCGCATCCGTGCGACCATTTGGAAAGGTTAGTTTAGCGATTGGAAGTTTCGTCATGGCTGGTATAGCTTGGATGACTAACCAATCGCAGGCGGCGTCTCTTCGAGAAGGAATTCGTTTGTCAGCCAATGAGTCGTACGCAGCAGGATGGAACCAGTTCACGAATATCATCTATATGAATCAGCTGACGTTCTTCCTTTTGACGGTCAGCTGTATGGGAGTCGGAATTCTCTTATCATTCTTTTTGAACAAAAAACAGCGAGACGAAGCCGTGTGAGCTTCCTCTCGTTGTTTTTTTATAGATGTTCTTTATAAAGACGTGCATAGCGATCGGCAGCGATGATGGCGTCTGCAACTTCTTCAGCTGTGACATCGAAACCGCTATGAATCGTTTCGCCATCTGCCGTTGCGGCTTTCCCAACTTTCAAGATGTCGTCTCGAGACGCATCCTTCAATTTGATCTCTTCGAGTGTGACCGGTAAGTCGAGAGCCATATAAAAGGCGACATAGTGTTCGAATTCCTCTTGAGGACGTCCTTCGAGTGCGAGTTGTACGAGTGTTCCGAATGCGACTTTTTCACCGTGCGTCAAATGGTGGATGTCTCCTTCAAGCGCGGTGAATCCATTGTGAATGGCGTGGGCTGCAGCCAAGCCGCCGCTTTCAAAGCCAAGTCCACTCAATAGGGTATTGGCTTCCACAACGGCTTCAAGCGCAGGTGTGACGACTTTTGCTTTGACAGCTTCATATGCTTGAATCCCGTATGTGAATAGAACTTCTTCACACCGTTCGGCAATCGCCTCCGCTGCAAGCGTTGGGACGCCGCCAGCCATCGTCTTGCCTCCGAATGCCAGGACACTTCGTACTTCCACCCACGTGGCTAATGCATCGGCAATACCTGACGCTAAGAAGCGTGGCGGTGCTTGTGCAATCAATTCCGTGTCCACAAGGACGAGATCTGGATTCTTTTTATAGAAACGGTAACTTTCGAAATTGCCTTCCTCTGTATAAATGACCGACAATGCACTCGTTGGTGCATCCGTAGAGGCGATGGTCGGTACGATGACGATGCGCGCATCCAATTCATCTGCGACCGCTTTTGCTGTATCGAGCGTCTTCCCACCGCCGAGACCGATGACAAGCGCTGTGTCACTCTCCTTAGCATCTCTAGCGATTCGAGTGATCTCATGCTTCGAAGCTTCTCCGACAAAATCGGCTTTCGTCGCTTTGAGCTGACTCGCTTGCAGAGATTTGGTCACCCGTTCGCCGATCAACTCCCATACGACGTCATCCGCGATGAGTAAAGCGTTTGAACCGAAGTGAGCGACAAACTCTCCGATGCGATCAATCGTTTGTTTCCCTTGCACATACTTGGCCGGACTGATGAAAATGCGTTCTGACATAGTGAACTCCATCCTTTCATATCAGGTTTGATGTAAGTGCTTACAAGGTCATCATACTACAGTTTGTAAAGAATGTTCGTGAAGATTACATGAAGAACGGCAACTGACCGAGCACAAGTAATAGGATGATGATGGCGACGACAATGAGAAACCCCCAGTCGTTCATTCGTTTCGTCATGGCACACGTCTCCTTCATAGACTAGAATTGCGATTCCTCCTCAGTATAGGAGGTCGGAAGAAAAAGGGAGGATGAATAAATTACCAGGTCAAAAAAAGATATGCCTTGTCGTGAGACGGCAGGTCATTGGGTTTAACAGATGATGAATCGGGAACAGTAGAGTCGTATGTTGATTTTATTGAAGGAGGAATTGAGTATGTCGAAACATGTACTGATTGTCACGACGTCAGCAAATCAATTATCAAATGGTCATGCAACGGGACTTTGGCTTGAAGAGTTTGCCGTTCCTTATTTATTGTTCGAAAAAGAAGGATATAAAGTGACGGTCGCGAGTATCGAAGGTGGAGACGTGCCAATCGATGCGAATAGTTTAGAAGATGGTTTGTCAGAAGACATTCTCAATACACGGGAATTGCTCAAAGACACAGCTCGTCTCGATCAAGTCGCAGACGAGTCGTACGATGCAATCTTCTTACCGGGTGGTCACGGGACAGTTGTTGATTTCCCAGAAAATGAAACGTTACAACGTGTCATTCGCAATGTATACGAGAGTGGAAATATTGTCGGGGCAGTTTGCCACGGACCAATTGGATTGGTCAATGTGAAACTCAGCAACGATGAGCCACTCGTTAAAGATAAACAGGTGACAGGGTTCACCGATGCAGAAGAAAAAGAGATGCAGCTCGATTCTACCGTACCGTTCTTACTTGAAACGGGACTACGCAATCAAGGTGGGCAGTTCAAAGGAGCTGACAACTGGGCGGTGAACGTGGCGGTTGATGAGCGACTCGTCACAGGACAAAACCCGCAGTCTTCTGAAGCAGTCGGGAAAGAGCTTGTCAAATTACTCGGATAATTGAGTGAAGCAACTTCGAATGTCGAAGTTGCTTTTTTGTTTTGGACATATGTCCTATTCAAGTCCTCTTCCTTTTCGTAAAGTCATACGGAGAGAAAGGGGAATGACATGGGAATTTTATTTGCCATCTTATCTGGGACGTTCATCGCCCTCCAAGGAATCTTTAATGCGAAATTAGGAGATGCGGTCGGGGCATGGATGTCGGTCACCATCGTTCACTTCGTTGGACTTTTATTGGCGCTAGCGATTTATTTCTTCAAGCGGGATGCGGATATGACAGCCTTCAAGCGTGTACCTTGGTATTATAGTTTAGGAGGATTGTTCGGCGTATTCGTTGTATTCGGCGAATTGACGGCGATTCAACAACTAGGGGTCACATGGGCAATCTGTGTATTGCTTGTAGCGCAATTGATAGGAGCCTTTATCATTGATTTGAATGGCTGGTTTGGGGTCAAACGGAAACCGATGAACACGGGACAGGTCATGGGACTCGTCTTGATGGTCGTTGGCATCGGAATTTATACATTTTCTTAAGGAGTTCACTTTACATGATGAATGTTATGGATGCACTGACACGATTGCAGTGGAATCATCTATTTTCGAATGAAACGCTTGAGTCCTCGTCTTTGGTGACATATGCGTCCGGGACCATGTTATGTTCGAACGATCAGCACATCGAATCTTTATTCGTAGTCCTTGAAGGGCGTGTCAAAATTTATACGCTCAGTGAAGAAGGGAAGCTTCGATTATTACGGCTAAAAGCAGCCCCTACGCTGATTGGGGATATCGAGTATGCGAGCGGGCGTAACGTCTTGCATACAGTTGAAGCAGTCGGTCCCGTTACGTGTCTGCGTATCCCGTTCGAGGCGCTTCGACGATATAATCGAACGGTCGAATTCACGGAGCATCTGTTACGAGGCGTATCCGAAAAGTTATTCATTGAGGCGAACGCTTCATCCAACCATCTCATGTCGACTCTTGAAGAGCGGTTGGCCGGTTACTTGATTTCTCTCAGTGAATCCGGGAATGAACTGTTTCAAGCGGAGATGAGTCAACTGAAACGGAAAGAAGTCGCAGAATGGCTCGGGACGAGTTATCGTCACTTGAACCGAACGCTACAGGCATTCGTCGATGAAGGATTGGTCAAACGAACGAGAAAAGAAGTGATCATCTTAAACAGTGAGCGATTGAAGGAACGTGCGAACGGCATGTTTTATGAGTAAGGAGGGGTTATATGATTTTTGGGATCATCTGTTCGGCAGTGGCTGGGGCATTTATTAGCGTACAGGCGGCGGTCAACGCGAAAATGAATACAAATTTAGGGGCATGGGCCACCACGGTATTGGTCTTTATTGTTGGTTTGGTTGGATCCATCATCCCGTTAGTATTATTTGGAGGAAATATTGCTGGATTACGTGACTTATCGCCAATCTATTGGCTCGGTGGTTTGCTTGGGGTCGGGGTCGTGTACTGTGTCATGCGCAGCATCCAGATTCTTGGACCCACGTTGTCCGTGTCACTCATTCTCGTGTCACAACTCATTTGGGCATTAGTCGTCGATTTGTACGGCGCCTTCGGGATGCCTCAAATCACGTTATCAGCTGGACAAGTCGTTGGGCTTACGGTCCTGCTCGTCGGAGTTATTCTCTTTAAACAGTCTCAGACGGCAGCCATCGCCAAACAAGCTGTCAACGAAGCCACTTCTTGAGGAGTGGCTATTTTTCTGAGCAAAACGGGTACAGGTTGGTAACGATTTTTTGATAAAATGAAGCAGTATGGTTAAAAAATAGCTGAGGTGATGAAAAAAGTGGATTCTTCCATAGTGATTGATTTGTTGATTGTTTTGTTTTTGATTGTGTTGAACGGGATTTTTGCGATGACAGAAATTGCGCTCATCTCATCGAAACCTGCAAAACTTGAGGTTGAAGCAAATCGAGGGAAACGAAGTGCCAAGATTGCGCTTCATTATTCGAAAGACCCGACAGATTTGTTGTCGACCGTTCAAGTCGGAATCACATTGATTGGGATTATTAACGGGGCCTACGGGGGCGCACGCTTCTCGGCACCGCTCGCATCGGCGTTTGAACAAGCCGGGATGAGTATGCAGTATGCCGGAACCGTTGCTTATGTGGCCGTCGTTACAATTATCACGTATCTATCCCTGATTATCGGTGAATTGGTCCCGAAACGGATCGCGCTCGTCTCGCCTGAGAAAGTCACGATGGCGATTATTCCTTCGCTCGATCTATTCAGCAAGGTGATGAAACCGTTCATTTGGATTTTATCGAAATCGACGCTTTTCTTATTCAAGCTACTTGGATTGAAGGCGGAACAGACGAGTGGGGAGACCGAACTCGAGATCAAACAACTCTTGTTCGAAGGCGCACAGCAAGGTCAGTTCGCTCATGAAGAAGTTCGGCAAGTCGAACGGGTCTTTGCGTTTCATGATCAATTGATTTACGAGCTCATGCAACCACGGACGACGCTCGAATGGGTCGACTTAGAAGATGACATGGACGATATGAAGAAATCGATCTATGAAAGTAAACATAACAAGTTACCGGTCGGGCGCGACTCGCTTGACGATTTTGTCGGATACATCGACGTACGTGATATTTTGACGTTACCGACACTGCGTGAGCCGTCACAAATTTTGAAGCGCATCAAACAGCCGCTCATCGTTCCGAAACAGCGAGAGGCGAGCCAAGTGCTTCAGATGATGCAGAAAAATGGTGTCGAAATTGCCTTCGTCTTAGATGAATACGGCGGATTCCTCGGCATGGTCACATTGTTCGATATTTTAGAAGAAATCGTCGGAGAAGTCATGATTGAAGAAGATACACCGGAAGTGGTTCGTCGTGAAGATGGATCATATTTAGCGGATGGATTGCTCGGGATCGAGGATTTGAAACGAACATTCGAGATTCGGGATGACCGATTCGACGAAGGGCGTAACTCCTATCATACGCTCGCAGGACTCGTCATTTATGCACTGGGCGATTTTCCGAAACGGGGCGATGTGGTGGAAGCGTACGGTCTTCGCTTTGAAGTCGTAGATATGGACGGGAAGCGTGTCGACCAGGTTCTTGTCTCAGAGCTACAAGAACCAATTACAGAAGAGGACTGATGCGATGCATCAGCCCTCTTTTTCGTGTGTCATCCACGTTCGTTGTAACGAGCCTAACAAGACTTGGGCTGTGTGCAACATCGCCCGTTCATCCACATCGAAGCGAGGATGATGATGAGGGAAGATTGCGGAGAGCTCGGGATTTCCTGCACCTGCGAAGAAAAAACTACCTGGAACATGTTCCATATAATACGCAAAGTCTTCTCCGACCATGAGCGGTGCCATCTCAATGACACCGTCTGCGCCGACGACGTCAAGTGCGCTCTCGCGAACGAGTTCTGTTTCCCTCATATGATTGATGACAGCCGGATATCCTTTTATATACTCCAATTCATAATCGGCATCACTCGCCTCACAGACGGATCGGATGATTCGTTCCATATCAGAGATGATTTTTTCTTGTATCTCCCGAGTGAATGTACGCACGGTACCAGATAATCTCGCTTCTTCGGCAATGACGTTGAACGCTTGTCCGGAGTGGAGCGTCCCGATGGTTAACACGGCAGGTTCAAGCGGGTCGACTCGGCGGCTGACCACCTGTTGGAGATGATTCGCCACGTTCACAGCGACCATAAGGGCATCGACCGTATGTTGAGGAATCGCGCCGTGTCCGCCCTTTCCTGTAATAGTCAATTCAAAGCGATCAGCCGCAGCCATGACAGGTCCAGTTTTTACACCGATCGTTCCGAAGGGGAGTGGCGTCCAAATATGCGCACCGTATATATAATCCACGTTGTCGAGACAACCGTCTTCAATCATCGGTTTGGCACCACCTGGAGCCAATTCCTCAGCAAATTGATGAATCAATACGACATCTCCAGGAAGAGGCATCTCGGTCAGTACTTTTGCAAGAACGAGGAGTGTCGCTGTATGGGCATCATGTCCACAAGCATGCATCACACCGTTCACTTTTGAACGATAGGGAACGTCCTTCAAATCTTGAATGGGAAGCGCATCAAAATCAGCACGTAACGCGATGGTCGGACCATCCCCGCCTTTGATTCGACCGACGACCCCATTACCGCCAACGTGCTCACGTACTTCGATTCCAAGTTCACGGAGATAAGAAGCAATCATCTTCGGTGTCTCGACTTCTTGGAAAGATAGTTCTGGATACTGATGAAAATGACGTCTTAGCGACACCATCTCTTCGAACAACTCAGTCAAACGTATTTCGGCATTCGTGACAACCATTGCGTACACTCCTTTGTGACCCTCGCGTCAAGAATTGAATGCATTTACAGTTTTTTATGAAAGTTAAGCTTATCTTATACGAGTAAAGGGAATTAATACAGGAGAAACTGAAGAAATGAGGTGCTATCATGGGGTGGATTATTGCGATTGTAGCGGTTGTCGTGCTCGTACTCATCTATTTTTCAATGTACAACGGGCTCGTCAAATATCGAAATTGGGTCGATGAGGCATGGGCTCAAATCGATGTACAGTTGAAGCGGCGGTATGATCTGATTCCGAACTTGGTCGAGACGGTGAAGGGCTATGCGAAACACGAGCAAGAAACGCTTGCGAAGGTCGTCGAACTGAGAAATCAGCTCGGAGAAAAGTCGAATCGTCAGGACCAAATGGCAGTGAACGATCAATTGAGTGGAGCACTGAAAAATCTCTTCGCGCTTCGTGAGGCGTATCCGGACTTGAAAGCGAACGAGAACTTTAAGATGTTGCAGGAAGAATTGACACAGACGGAAAATAAGGTGGCGTATTCGCGTCAACTCTATAACAATACGGTCATGAAATATAACACGAAAATCGAATCGGTCCCGACGAACATCATCGCTTCCGTCCATCATTTCGAAAAGCGCGATATGCTCGAGGCACGTGCCGAAGAGCGCGAGAACGTTCGCGTCTCATTTTGATGAATCGAGGTGGCGCGTATGCTCCTCTATGAACAGATTCGAAAGAATAAAGTGAAGACGGTCTTCATCGTCACAGGGTTTGTCTTGTTTGTCCTTCTTGTCGGAGCGGCCATTTCCTATGTCAATTATGGGGACGCACTCCCAGGATTGATCTTCACACCCGTCTTCTCGTTGTTTTATGTCGGCATCGTGATCATGTCGAGTACGAACATCGTCATGAAGATGAATCGGGCACAAGAGGTGACTTCAGTGGAAGAACACCGCTTTTTATGGCATACGGTCGAGAACATGGCGATGGTCGCGCGAGTACCGATGCCTCGTATCTTTATCATCAACGACCCGTCCCCGAATGCTTTCGCGACCGGATTGAAACCGGAAAAGGCAGCCGTCGCCGTCACGACAGGGCTATTAGAACGACTCTCACGAGAAGAAGTAGAGGGGGTGATTGCGCATGAGGTCGCACACATTAAAAATTATGATGTACGACTCTCGACGGTCACGCTCGCACTCGTGTCAGTCATCGCCATCATGAGCGATATTGGATCGCGTATGCTCTTTTTCCGAAGTATTGGTGGTGGACGACGTGATCAGAATCAGAATCCCATCTTTTTGATCATCGGACTCGTCTTGTTGGTATTGGCACCGCTCATCGCCATGCTCATCAATATGGCGATTTCACGGAATCGTGAGTTCTTGGCAGATGCGAGTGGGGCGGAACTGACCCGGAACCCGGACGCTCTCGCCTCGGCGCTTGAGAAGATTGCGAACGTCGAGACGCCCGTCGAGCAAGCGTCGAGTGCCTCGGCACCGCTTTACTTCTCCGACCCACTTAAGAAGAAAGTGAGCGGTCTGTTCTCAACACACCCGGATCCGGTCGAGCGTATTTCCCGACTTCGTCAAATGTAAATAAGAGCCTATCCGTTGCGGTAGGCTCTTTATGTTACACTGAATTGGGAAAATAAGGAGGCGGGTGAGTTGAGTAAAAAGAAATACATAGGGTATAGTCTGATCTTCTGTGTTGTCATTTTCTTATCGGGATCGATATTCAATAACCCAATTTGGCAATTGATGCGTGTCATCATGTGGCTTACGCAATACATCTTGCCGTGGATTTTCCTCTACTATTTCATTCAATTCTATCAACAATATGCAGCCAAACAAGAAAAGCCACCTGAATGAGGTGGCTTTCGACGTTCATCCGGCACGGTGGCTACGGATTTTTTCAATCTCATCGAGGACGAACTGGACGTTTGTACCGACAATGACTTGAATGTGATTTGGACTGACGACTTTGATTCCTGGGATACCCGCTTTCTTGATTTGATCTTGGTTGACGGTATCCATGTCTTTGACATCGACGCGTAGGCGTGTAATGCAAGACTCGATTCCAGTGACGTTGCTGTCACCGCCAAGACCGTCATAAATCATATTTGCCATCGCTGAGTATTCGCTACCTGAAGCAGATGCGACTGGAGCCACTTTCGTTTCACCGTCTGCTGTCTCACTTGCAACCGCATCGACAACTTCATCTGGTTCACGACCTGGCGTCGCCAAGTTGAGCTTCACAATCATGAAGCGGAAGATGACGTAGTAAATGACTGCGAACACGAGACCTTGAACGATGAGCATATACGGTTGGTTCGCAAGCGGCAAGCGTGAGCTCAAGATGAAGTCGACCAAGCCTGCGCTAAATCCGAAGCCGGCTGTCCATTGGAACGTTGCCGCAACGAAGAGCGAAATTCCTGTAAGGACGGCGTGGACAAGGTAAAGAACAGGTGCGAGGAACATGAATGAGAACTCGAGTGGTTCTGTTACCCCTGTGAAGAATGAAGCGAATGCCGCTGCGAGAAGAAGCGAAGCCGCTTGTTTCTTCCGTTTTGTTTTCGCTGTATGGTACATCGCGAGTGCTGCGGCCGGAAGACCGAACATCATGATTGGGAAGTAACCTGCTTGGTACATCCCCGTCACACCTTTTTCACCTTGACCTGACCAGAAGTTTCCGATGTCGTTGATTCCTGCGACGTCGAACCAAAATACCGAGTTGAGGGCGTGGTGGAGACCGGTTGGAATCAAGAGACGGTTAAAGAATCCGTAGAGTCCGGCACCGAATGCGCCGAGTTTTGAAATCGATTCTCCGAATCCGACGAGACCCGTATAGACGACCGGCCAGATGAAGTAAAGGGCGACCGATACGAGAATCATCGAGAAGGCTGTCATGATTGGTACGAGACGCTTCCCACTAAAGAAGGCGAGAGCATCTGGTAGTTTGACTTGACTGAAGCGATTATACATGGAAGCAGCGACGAGACCAGATAAAATCCCGACGAATGCGTTCCCGATTTTGCCGAATGCCGGGTTAACGGCTTCGACGTCAATTCCTTGGAACAATGCAACCGTTCCTGCAGAGAGAAGCGTTGTGACCGTCAAGAAGGCAACGAGTCCACTGAGTGCGGCTGAACCGTCGCGGTTCTTAGCCATTCCGAGCGCAACCCCGACTGCGAATAGAATTGGAATGTTATCGATAATAGCGGCACCCGCTTTAATTAAGAATGCAGCGGCAATGTTTTCAGATCCCCAGCCGACTGGGTCAATCCAATAACCAATCCCCATGAGAATGGCAGCAGCCGGAAGTACGGCGACCGGTAACATGAGGGAACGTCCGAGACGTTGGAAAAAGTTCATCATTGTTGATTTCCTCCTTTTTGATGGTGTTGATCTTGTAGACGTTGAATGTGGAGCGTAATATAACCAAGTTCTGACTCGGGCAAGACGACGCCATAGGTCTCTTCCATTTCTTTCGCGACATCCGATGCACAGGCATAGGCAGACGTGAATTTCGTCTGAATCATGCGGAGCATGTCTTCATCAATCGTGTGATGATCGTAATGGTTGACACGATCCATGACGAACCGTAAATGAGTTAATAATCGTTGGTAGGATAAGTCATCTTCTTCAATGGATACATCGAGTCGTCGTGAAATCGATTGAATCATGTCGCGGACAATCGTTGTCTGTTTGACCGTCTTGCGTAAATCACCTCCTTTCACTTTCATCGTATGGATATGAAGCGCGATGAACGCAGCTTCGTCTTTCGGCATTTGAACGTTCAGTTTTTCAGCAATATGTTCGATTGCCCATAGTCCAATTTCGTACTCATTTCGATAGAGGATTTTAATCTCATTCAACAGTTTGTTGCGTAACGAGATGCCATCCATTTCCCGCTCGATGGCGAACGAGATATGGTCGGTCAACACAAGGTGGATGTGTTCATTGAACGATGTCTCGAGACGCTTTTCCGCATACGAGATAATATCCTCGGAAACGGTGAAGTGTTCGACAGGAATCCGGCTCAACAACTGTTGGAACTTGTCATTCTCCGGCATGATGAATAGTTTTTCAATTTTGTGGGGATTCACGATGTCGTTTTTCGCTTTTTTAAACGCGACACCTGGCCCAATCGCAATCTTTTCTTCACCCTCGTCTGAGACGATGACCGCATTGTTGTTTAGAATCTTTTTGATTTTAATCATGTGTCCTCCTTATTCCGGAGTCACGCTTCCACTCGGGCGACAACCGTCTTGCCCGGAACAGCTTCTTTCGTGAACGTGAAGGCATAATGATGAGCGAGTGCGCCACCATTCGTCACGACCATTGGCGTGACCGTGTCTTTACCAGCCTGATGAATTTGCGCCAAGTCTGCTGTGAGTAACAGCTGTCCCGTTTTGACGTGGTCACCCACATCTACTTGAAGATCAAACGGTCGACCTTCGAGTTCGACGGTATCGAGACCGACGTGTATCAAAATCTCAGCCCCATCCTCGGTCCGAATGCCGATGGCGTGCTTGGTCGGAGCGATTTGTACAATCTCCCCGTCAGCCGGTGAGACGACGGCGCCGTCTGTTGGTGTGATGGCAATACCATCCCCCATCATTTTTTCACTGAAGACCGGGTCCGCTACTTGTTCGAGTGGAATGACGTCTCCTTCCATTGGTGAGTGCAGTGTCGGTTTGTGTCGATTCATTAACTTATTCCATAGCATGTCTACTACATCCTTTCTTGAAACAAAACACCGAAAAACAAAACAGGCATGGAGTATAGACGGATGGCATGCACCGTACGTCTTACCCCATGCCTGATCGAATCAGTCACATGTGATCGCTATTCGTTTCTTCACGTTCAACATAACATGTGTTGGTTTGAGACACAAGTCTTTTTTGAAAGCGTTCTCTAAAATTTTACAAGGGGATGAATCTGTTGTATAGTAAGGGCGAATCTAAGTAAGAAAGGTGTTGCATGTTGATGAGTGAGGTTGTATCTGCCTAACGAACTGAAAAATGTCGGATGACACGTCTTTTTGTCATGCCGTCATGTTCCGTTACAGATACCGCCCATCAAAAACTGCCAGACACCCGTCTGTCTTTTTGCGTTGGTCGTCATCGACCGACGCTTTTTTGTTTGCGCGGTATCTCGATTCTATCATTTGAGGAGAGAGACACATGAACGAACAAACATTTGAAAAATTACAATACAACGAATTGATGACGAAAGTAGAGCGCTTCTGCATCAGCGGATTCGGAAGACGACTTCTTCGACAGCAACGCCCAACGAGCCACATTACGACGGTGAAGAAGCGCCTGCAAGAAACATCCGAAGCCCGCGCGATTCTAGACGCGACGTCACACGTCCCGTTCATCGGTGTGTCTGACATGGAGACCATTATCGGAAAACTGCAACGAGGCATCCAACTCGAGGCAACAGAGCTTGAAGCGGTCGCCGAGTTTTTACGAGGGGCACGCAAACTCAAGCGATTCATGCTCGAGCATGAATTCTTTGCACCGCTTCTTTCGGCTTATGCTGCCGGTATGGGCGAATGGCGAACGTTAGAAGAAGACATCACACAAGCGATTCGAGCCGGACAGGTCGTCGATGAAGCATCGAAAGAGTTGAAGCGGATTCGTAAGCAAGTCGACATTTTAGAAGGACGAATCGAGGAACGATTGACCAAGTTCTTAAAGAGCGCCGCTAATCGCGAGATGATCCAAGACGGATTTGTCACGAAAAAACAGGACCGCTTCACCATTCCAATCAAAGCTTCTTATAAGCATAAAGTGGCAGGGACGATTGTAGATACCTCGAATCGAGGGACGACGGTCTTTATCGAACCGGAAGCAATTGCGAAGTTAAACGCTGAACTTGTCGTCAAACGTACAGAAGAAGCGGTAGAGGTGTATCAAGTGCTAGCGACGTTGACGGGAGCGGTGACAGAAGTCCTTCCTGACATCGAATCGACGCTCGATGTCATCGCCCAGTACGATATGGTCTTCGCAAAAGGGAAGTACAGTCAGTCGATTGATGGCGTGATACCACACGTCAATGCGACCGGTCACATCCGATTGAAACAAGTACGTCATCCGCTCTTAGAAAGCGCTGTGCCACTTGATTTTGCCATCGGTACAGACTATCGCGGCTTGATCATCACCGGACCGAACGCCGGCGGGAAGACGGTCGTCTTGAAAACGATTGGACTCCTTAGTCTGATGACGATGACGGGACTGCATATCCCGGCTCACACGGATACAGTCATTTCGACATTTGATGAGGTGTTCGTCGATATCGGAGATAATCAAGACTTGGAATCGGCACTCAGTACGTTCTCTGCACACATGTACAACGTAGCGAGTATCATGCAGACCGCTGGAAAACGGTCGCTCTTGTTATTCGATGAAATCGGAAGCGGGACGGAACCGAACGAAGGAGCCGCTCTTGCGATTGCCATCTTAGAAGCGGCATATAAACGGGGCGCAATCGTTGTGGCATCGACACATTATGGTGAAATCAAATCCTATTCTGAAGCCCACCCAGATTTCATGAACGCTGCGATGCAGTTTGATCCGGAAACGCTCGAACCGAAATACCGACTGCTCATGGGGCAGTCAGGCGACAGCAACGCCCTCTTTATCGCCCGTAAGATGAAGTTACCGGAAGCGATTCTGAAACAAGCATCCCGTTACATGAACGAGAAAACGTATGACACTACGAAAGTCGATGATTCTAAAATCACACGCGAAATCGAAGCGGCACCGCTTGAAGAGGCGGAACGCTTTGAAAAAGGTGACCGTGTCCGGTTGTTAGAGACGAATCAAGTCGGGCTTGTCTATTCGGTTGATGCATCGCGTCGACATGTTCGCGTTTTCGTAGATTCGGAATATGTAGAGTTGCCGAGTCGTCGTGTCCGGTTAGAAGCACGAGCAACGGAGCTTTATCCGGCTGATTATGATTTGGATACATTGTTTACGACGTATCAAGAACGAAAGGAAGCGCATGACTTTGCACGCGGATCGAAAAAAGCGTTACGACGAGTGGAGAAAGAGATTCGGGCAAGAAAGAAACAAGAGCAATCAAACCAAAAATGAATGTAGCATACAGCGAACGGGTAAGAGCACATAGAGAGAAGTCTTAATGTGGGAGGGACTTATGTGTTCGACTTAAGCTTTTGGTTTGCACTCGGTTTTGCGGTGATTCACTTTTTTTCGGGAAAACTTCTTCATGTGCATGAAGTGCCGAGGAGCCGCTTTTTATCGATAGCAGGTGGAATTGCCGTTGCTTATGTTTTTTTACACTTGTTGCCCGAGTTGAATGAGTATCAACGCGAACTCGAAGGAGAGATTGGAAATAATATCTTCGCTTCCCTCGAGAACCATATCTTGATCATCAGTATGTTAGGACTGGCTGTCTTTTATGGGCTCGAACGATTCGCAACGGCCAATAAGCGTAAACAAAAACCGTATGTGTTTTGGATTCACATCGGTTCCTTCACGCTTTATACGTTTAGCATCGGGTATGTGCTCGCAGAAAGTGAGTTCCAATCGAATGGGACGATGTTCCTCTATTTTGTGGCACTCGGTATACACTTTGTAACGGTTGATCAAGGGTTACGTCAGCATCATCAGCAACTCTATGATCAGCGTGGACGAATCTTTTTATCACTTGCTGTACTCATCGGATGGGCAGTTGGCACCTTTGCGGAAGTGAATGATCTCGGCTTATCGATTGTTGTCGCTTTTTTAGCAGGAGGTGTCATCTTGAATGTCATGAAAGAAGAGCTACCTGCTGAACGAGAAAGTAGTTTCGGTGCATTTTTGGTTGGGTTATTAGGTTATGCGTTGTTGTTACTCGTCATATGAAAAGGCAGCCACGTGCGTCGTGGCTGCCTTTTGACTTATAAGCTGTTGCTTTGATTTTCTACGTTGCTGTCGCTCTCTGTTGAAGCATCATCATCTGAAGAAGATGAATCGTCATGATATGGACCGTGACCATGCCCATGGCGACCACCTTCACGTCCACCACGCATGCCGCGAGCATCTTCTAAGTCATCGTAACTCGTCACATCGGCAAAACGCTCTTCATGGTCAGCGAGGATTTGATCCGCTTCTTCTTGCGTCAAGTTTCCTTCTTCCACAGCAGTCGCGAGCTTTTCTTCATGCGACGTCATGATGGCGTCGATGAACGCTTCAATGGAAATCCCTTTTTCTTCTGCGAGTTCAGGGAGAGATTGCCCGTTTTCACGAGCCGCATCCACTTCTTCTTCCGTTAAACCGAGCGCTTCGATGAGAGCGGCATGACCCGCTTCTCGGTCCCCGAACATACCGGGTCCTTTTTCACCACGATCACATTGTGTGGATTCTGTCGTTGTCGTTTCGTCAGTTGTCGTGTCATTTGTCGCGGCATATACGCCAGTGCCTGATACAGCCAAAAGACCGGCTAAGGCGATTGCTAGTTTTTTTGATTTCATGTGTATCTCCTCCTTTTGATACTTCAAGTGTAGAACTGAAGGCTTCGGAAGTTGTGAGGGAGTTGCAAGATTTCTGCAAATTGTCTTTGGGAAACGGTGGGACGATTGATGGGTACGATATAATGGATGTGGAGGCGATATGAGATGAACATACTCGTTGTGGAAGATGAACAGAAACTTGCGGACGGCATGTCCCGCTTTTTAACATATGCAGGGTTTGATGTGACCGTAGCGATGACCCTTGGAGAAGCGAAGCGACAGTTACACCAGCGCTTTGATGCAGTTTTACTCGACGTCCGTCTTCCTGATGGAGAAGGATGGACCTTGATTCCAACGTTAAAAGCGCAACAGCCTGCTCCTGCAATTATCCTGACGACGGCTCGTGGTGAGGCAGATGATCGTGTATTTGGATTGGAACTTGGAGCGGATGACTACTTGGTCAAACCGATCGTCCTGAAAGAGTTGGAGATTCGGTTAAAGCGTCTCGTCAAACAGACAGATGTGATTCAGTTCGGCGCACTCACCATCGACATCAAATCGAGAATGGTACAAGAAAATGGTCATCCTCTTCGTTTGACGAACAAGGAGTATGAATTGCTGTTATATCTTTGGAAACATGTCGGGGAGGCGTTAGACCGAAACCGTTTGCTCGATGATGTGTGGGATTACGCATTTGTCGGAGATACACGAACGGTCGACACGCATATTAAACAATTGCGTGATAAATCACCCACCTTGAAAGAACAGCTGAAAACCGTGCACCGGGTCGGTTATCGGTTAGAGGGACTGTCATGAATCGATTAATGAAGAAGTTACTTTGGACGGCCATTCTACCGCTTGCCGTGATGGCCCTTTTAACATTTGGTCTCACCTCTCTCTTAATCGGACGTTTCGCAGAAGAGGAAACATACACACAATTAGAGCGAGAGGCAGCGATTGTGTATGAAGCCATTCAAGAGGGGCGTGGAATCCCGGGGCAGCTTGACGTGCTGATATTCCAAAACGGGCAGCGTATTGAGTTCGAACGAGGTGGACGGATGCATCGCATGCCGCTTGTCACCCTTAATCCGGATGATTTAGCGATTCAAGATGAAGTGAGTGTGAACGGAACTCGCTTTTTGACGTATTTACAAGAAGAAGGGGACATTCAAATTGTGACCTATAGCCCCGTTCCGTTCTCGAATCCACAATTCCAACAAATCTACCTCATCTTAGCGGGCGGATTTATTCTGGCCCTGCTGGTCGCCATCGCTGTCACGTTTTGGATGAGTCGTCGACTCACGCGACCGCTCGTCGAGTTGAAACAAGCGACCGCATCGATTATGGAGGGACGACACGACATCACTCTACCGAATGTGACGAATGATGAGATTGGGGATTTGACCGTCACCATCGGACAAATGAACGCATCACTTCAAGAAAAAGAAGCGCTTCAAAAATCGTTCATCTCTGGCGTGACGCATGATGTGCGTACACCGCTCGCTATCGTTCGAAACGAGGCGGAACTATTAGAGCTTGGTGTTGTACATGAAACAGAGATGGCCACAACCGGTAAAAGCATTACCGAGGAAGTGGACCGGATCGACCGACTTGTCAATCAGATGCTTGAATACTCCAAATTGTCCGCAGGTTCCATTCCGCTTGAAATGGAATCGATTCAACTCGATGAATTGGTTCGTCGATTGACGCCACGCATGTCCGAGTGGTTCCGACAAAAAGACGTGATGCTCGATTTACAATTAGAACCTGTGACAATACAAGCCGATCGACTAGCGATGGAACGGGTTCTTTCGAACTTCTTGAGAAATGCGTATGAGGCGAGCCCAATTGGGGGACGCATTACCATCAAACTGACACCGAATCGACTAGACGTGATAGACGAAGGGGACGGGATTGACCCTGCCGTCCAATATTCCATTTGGGATATGTATGTGAAAGGGGATCGCTCTAACGGACATGGTTTAGGTCTCGCTATCACGAAGTTACTTCTTGACGCACAAGGACTTTCTTATGGCGTCGATTCAGATAAGGGGGCGACGTTTTGGATCAGATGGACATGACGTTATTTTTACGAGGAGTGCGGTTAGAGAAAGACCGCATCCAATCAACGGGTTATCCGTACTCGTTACCAATCTTTCAGACACTCGATGAACTGACGTTTCATCATCCGGTCACGTTTCTCGTTGGAGAAAACGGGAGTGGAAAGTCGACGTTGATTGAGGGGATGGCGGTCGCGGCTGGATTCAACCCAGAAGGCGGAGCACCTTCCTTCCAATTCGAAACGGAGTCAACGCATAGTTCTTTGTATGAAGCGTTGCGTCCGATTCGAGGACCGTATCGACCGAAGGATGGCTTTTTCTTACGCGCCGAGACGGCATACCAGCTATCGAGTTATGTGGATGAGATGGCAAAGTCAGGACGTGATCCTGAACGGTTTTATGAATCATATGGCGGACGTTCCCTTCATGAGCAGTCGCACGGGGAAGCGTTTCTCTCCCTCATGTTGCATCGATTCCGTGGAGAGGGGCTCTACATTTTGGATGAGCCAGAGGCCGCATTGTCGCCGATGCGCCAATTGACGATGCTCGCACGCATGCATGAACTTGTCCAATCCGGCAGTCAATTCATCATTGCGAGTCATTCACCTATCTTGATGTCATATCCAGGTGCGATGATTTTACAAGTGGAGACGGGGCTTACTCCGACTGCATTTGACGATCTGGAACATGTAAAGGTCATGCGCGACTATCTGGATGCGCCAGAGCGGATGCAACGGATTTTGTTCGACTAAAAAAGCGGCCTCGGCCGCTTTTTCATGCTTTCGTGATTTTTCGCAATAAGATGATCGCGAGACTAATGCCCCCAGCAATCAACATATACAAGATAATTTCCATCCAAGTGTTCATTCGTCGTCTCCATCCGCAAAGATTGCGAGCTCCCCTTGTGGCATCGCGACCAACAGATAGGCGTCTCCACCAAGTGGTCTCGCGTCCCCTGCTTGCCAGCACTCAAAGTGTTCTTGATATCCATTGATGAAGAGAAGGGATCCGGATTCAAATTCCAGTTCGAGGTGGGGGTGTTCGTCACCGAGTCGTACGTGATGGATGCGCTCTCTTCTTAAGCGCATGAGCTGTTCGAGTTGTTCACCTTCGTCAAACGTATTTTGCGTCGCATGGACATGCCACGGTCCCTCAATGGAGATCCAAGATTCCAGTCCTTGACGACTGAAATAGAGAAGATGATGGTTCGGACCAGAACCGAAATCGATTCCGACAAAAGAAGAGGCGGTAAAGAGGTGATGCAAAATAGATGTCGCTTGTTCGTGCTCTATGGTAGACACACCGTCACCTCACTTTAAAGAGTTGTTATCATTATCATTTCACGTTACCACGCTAAAGTAAACGAATCTAACTCAATCTAGAAAAGAAACTGTAGATGATTCGCAAAGTATAATGTTGATTTATTTCACATTTCTGTATACAAAAAAGCGGACATTCACGATGAATGTCCGTTTTTTTTCAAACCTCATTATGCTTCGACAAAGGCAGCGCCGATCACACCCGCATCTCCTGACAATTGAGTGAGGCAGAGACGCGTTTTTCCACTAGCATGTGGATACATTTTATTCGAGACTGCTTGTTGTAATTCGTTCCAAAATAATGAGGCCGACATCATGACGCCGCCTCCTAATACAATCACATCAGGATCGACGGTATGAATGATGTTAGCTAGTCCGCTAGCCAGTTCCTCGACGAAGTGATGGCGGTACTCGTCATCTGATAATAGCGAAGGGACGTTTGTATATCCTTTTTCGCTTGCGCGACTCATGAGCGCGGTACCACTTGCGAGTGATTCGAGAGAGCCTCGATTCAGTACAGGGTGAACTGGTCCGTTCGAACGGATAATCATATTTCCGATTTCACCGGCACTGCCGTTCGCCCCTCGAATGATTTGATGTTTATAGACATAACCGCCACCGATTCCAGTGCTCACTGTTACATAAAAAACAGCATCGAATCCTTTTCCTGCTCCAAATTTAGCTTCTGCGAGAGCTGCTGCATTCGCATCGTTTTCAAGGGTGACAGAAAAGCCGAGGCGCTGTGTTAAAGGCTCAACAATTTTTTGATTGTGCCAATTCGGGAGGTTTGGAGGCGTTAAAAACATCCCTTGTTTCAAATCGAGTGGACCGGGAGCCACAATTCCAACATGCCGGATATCGAATTCAACATTGAATTGATGAATCGCAGTCTCAATAGATTGTAGTGTCTCTTCGAAAGGAAGTTGAGGCTGCGTGTTAAACGTGAGTTGTTTTAGTACTTCACCTTTGAGTGAAACAGCCGCAATCCGAGTGTTCGTCCCTCCTAAATCAATCCCGATTCGGACAGCTTGTTTTTCATCGGAAGGAACACCAGTCACTAGACAAATCGCTTCTCCCTCAATCAAGAATGACTCATTGGCCGGGAGAAGGAGTGTACCTCCCGTAGGTACTTCCATCTCATCAACGATTAATGTTCCTTGCACGACAGATAGTAACCGGAACGTGTCGGTCGAAATCTTTTCTTTCGCTGTAACATGCCATTTTTCCACGAAGAAGAATGGATTCTTCGTCAAACGTGTTCGAAAGTGATCGAGTTGACGGATTGGTTCACTATAGCCAAGGTGAGGAACGAAAGAAGCGAGAATGCCCTTTTCTACGTGAAGTTCACGTGGACGACCGGTCGTCACATCCAGTCGCTCGTAATCGTATAGACGATAGGTTGTGTCCGAACTTTGTTGAATTTCCAGTACGCATACCCCTTTTGTCAATGCATGGACCGTTCCAGCTGGGACATAGAAAAAATCACCGGCATGAATCGATTTTCGTATCAAGCCGTGTTCCAAATCGCCTGTTTCAAGCGCTTTGTTGAAGTCTTCTGAGGTGGCATAGGAGTGACCGTAAATGAGTGTCGCATTTGCTGGAGCATCGAGAATATACCAACATTCATTTTTTCCATATGATTCGTTTTCGAGTTGTTCCGCTAACGAATCATCAGGATGAACTTGAATAGACAAATCATCGTTCGCATCAATCCATTTAATCAGTAGCGGAAACACGTCCGCTTTAATTTGAAACAACTCTGGATATTGTTGATAGAGTTCACGCAAAGAAAGACCAACGTAGGGTCCGGAAGCAACGGCTGAACTACCTTTTTCTAATGCAGAAGCCGTCCAAGCTTCACCGATCGAAGGGTCATTGAAATCGAAACCAAATTGCTTCAGACGCTCCCCTCCCCAAAGTCGCTGTTGATAGTGTGGTTTTAAAAGAATAGCGCTCATATCCTGTCCTCCTGTTAATTTGATATACACTTATGAATTTAAAAACTAAACAAAGTTTAAATCAAGTATAGACATGAAATAAATCATGTGTATAATAAAACATGTAACCGATTTCAAATAAGGAGTGAGGACACATGAAGAAAATCTTATTAGCGTGTAGTTCAGGGATGTCGACGAGTTTACTCGTAACGAAGATGAAAGATCATGCCACATCAATCGGGGATGAGGCGAAGATTTGGGCAGTCGGTCAAGATCAGGTCGTAACCGAGATGGACGAGGCAGATGTGATTTTGATTGGTCCACAAATGCGTTTCTTGTTGGATAAATTGAAAGCGCAAACATCAACACCGATTGAAGTGATCGATATGATGGCATACGGCACGGCGAATGGAAAAGCTGCATACGAACAAGCGATGAAATTAATGGGGTGAACAACGTGGAACAGGTAGACGAGTTAACCTTGGAGCAAATGGCATTCATGATGATTTTGCACAGTGGCAATGCGAGAAGTACGATTCAGGAAGCGATTCAACTGTATAAAACGAGTTCTTATGAAACGTTCGAAGAAAAGATTGATGAGGCACGTGGACAATTAAAAGAAGCACATCAAACACACTTTTCACAAATCCAAAGAGAAGCGAATGGAGAAAAAACAGACGTCTCTTTATTGCTTCTTCATGCAGAGGACCATTTAATGTCTACGCAAACAATGCTTGATTTGACAGCGGGTTTGGTCGAAATGGTCGAACAAAAGATTGTAAATCCTAATCAAGAAGGGTGAATCATATGTCACAGGACAATAAGATGTTCAACATGATCAGTAAACTGCTCATGCCGATGGCGACCTATTTAAACAACAGTCGCTATTTACAAGTATTGCGAGATGCATTCATGCTCGCTTTCCCGATTACCATGTTTGGGTCAATCATCGTCGTCATTGCAAACCTGCCGTTCCTCGACCGTTTCATGTCCGAGAGTACACTCAGTGTATTTAAAACATCACTCGGAAACGCCCCATCTGCAACGATGGGGATTATGTCTATCTTTGTCGTCTTCGGTATCGGGTATTATCTATCGAAAAGTTATCAAGTCGAGGCTGTCTTCGGAGGAGCGATCTCGCTCGTGTCTTTCCTTCTCTTAACGCCTTTCTTGATTGAAGTTGACGGTATGTCAGAGGCAGTCGGGAATGTCCTTCCGTTGGATCGCCTTGGAGCGAAAGGGATGTTCCTTGCGATGATTACCGGATTCCTGTCCGGTGAGATTTATCGATTTGTCGTTCAAAAGAACTGGACGATTAAGATGCCGGATGGAGTACCGCCAGCTGTTGCGAAATCATTCTCAGCACTTGTTCCTGCATTATTAACCTTGACTGTATTTTTAACATTCAACATCATCGTGACGAACTTATTCAATACGAATCTTCATGACGTCATTTTCAACGTCGTTCAGCAACCACTTGTGACATTGGGGAATGGTCTCATTCCAACGTTGATTGCAATCTTCTTCGTTCAGCTATTTTGGTTCTTCGGACTTCACGGTCAGGTCATCGTCAACTCGGTGATGGACCCGATTTGGAACACATTATCTGTGGAGAACTTGACGGCTTATACCTCGACTGGAGATGTTCCGAACATTATCAGTAAACAGTTCATTGAAATTTACACGGTAGGGCTTGGTGGTTCCGGATCTACACTTGCTGTCGTCGTGGCTATCTTGTTGTTCTTGAAATCGAAACAGTTGAAACAAATCGGGAAACTATCCCTCGGACCTGGACTATTCAACGTAAACGAGCCGGTCATCTTCGGACTTCCAATCGTTATGAACCCGCTCATCATGATTCCTTGGATTGTCGCACCGCTCGTGACGGTAACGGTCACATATTTCGCGATGTCGACAGGCTTAGTCCCACCACCAACGGGTGTCGCTGTTCCATGGACTGTCCCAATGTTCTTGAGTGGTATCATGGCGACGAACTCGCTTGCCGGAGGTCTTCTTCAAATCGTGAACTTCTTCATTATTTTGGCGATTTGGTTCCCGTTCTTGAAATTTATCGACCGCATGAACTTGAAAAAAGAGTTAGAAGAATCAACAGATAAACAAGAAGCAGTGTAAACAAATAGAGAAAATAGAAATAAGGGAGAGATAAAAGATGACGAACCCGACACAAACACGAATGAAAGAGCAAAAGACCTATCAATTTCCGACAGATTTTTGGTGGGGAACGGCTTCCTCTGCTACACAGATGGAAGGTGCTGCTTTTGAAGGTGGAAAAGGATTGAATATCTGGGATTACTGGTACATGCAAGAGCCGAATCGCTTTTTCAATGGCGTAAGCGCAACAGAGGCTTCAAACTTCTATCATTTGTATGAAGAAGATATCGCATTGATGAAAGAACTCGGGCATAACACGTTCCGTTTCTCCATTTCATGGTCACGTCTTTTTCCAAAAGGTGTCGGGGAAGTAAATGAAGAGGCAATCACATTTTATAACAATGTCATCAATTGCTTAATCGATCATGGTATCGAACCGTTCATCAATCTGTATCACTTCGATATGCCGATGGCGCTTCAAGAACAAGGTGGTTGGGAATCACGGGAAGTCGTGGAGGCATATGTCACCTTTGCGAAGACATGCTTTGAGTTGTTTGGTGACCGCGTCGAGAAGTGGTTCACGCATAATGAACCGATTGTACCGGTAGAGGGTGGATATTTATATGATTTTCATTATCCAAACGTTGTTGATTTCAAGCGAGCTGTCCAAGTAGCGTACCACTCGATCTTATCGAGTGCGAAGGCAATCGAAGCGTATCGTGACATGGGACAATCTGGGCAAATCGGGATCATCTTAAATCTGACACCCTCATATCCGAGAAGTCAGCACCCAGCTGATTTGAGCGCAGCGCGCATTGCTGATGCGATGTTCAATCGCTCGTTCCTCGATCCATCTGTTTTAGGCACGTTCCCTCAAGAATTAGTAGATGTGCTGAAGTCGGAAGATGCGATGCCACAGATGGAAACAGGCGATCTTGAACTCATTCGAAAACATACAGTCGACCTGCTTGGCATCAACTATTACCAGCCGCGTCGCGTGAAAGCAAAAGCATCACTGCCGAATCTGGACGCACCATTCTTACCGGAAAACTTATTTGATTTTTATGAGATGCCTGGACGTAAAATGAATCCATATCGTGGATGGGAAATTTACGAAAAAGGAATCTATGATATATTAATCAATCTAAAAGAAAACTATGGTAATATTCCTTGCTTTATTTCAGAGAATGGAATGGGGGTCGAGGGTGAAGAACGTTATCGTGACGAGAACGGAAGTGTCCAAGACGATTATCGAATTGATTTCATTCGCGAACATCTGAAATGGATGCATCAAGCGATTGAAGAGGGTTCGAACGTAAAAGGCTATCATCTTTGGACGTTCATGGACAATTGGTCATGGAGCAATGCTTATAAAAATCGCTATGGATTTGTAGGCATTGACTTAGATACGCAACAACGTACTGTAAAAAAATCAGGGCACTGGTTTAAACAGTTGATTGACGCTAATGGTTTTACAGAATAATGAAGTAAGCTGACAAAGACTACTCTTTGTCAGCTTTTTTTGATATATTGTACATATATGTCTATACATGAGGTGCTATATGTCTACTAAGAAAAAACCGAAATATGAAACCATTGCTGATGAAATTCGTAAAAGAATTATTGAACACGTTTATCCGCTAGAACATGCATTACCTGATGAAATCCATTTGGCCCAAGAGTTTGGGGTGAGCCGAATGACGATGAAACGTGCGCTTGAGATTCTCGTCATGGAAGGGCTGATTTATCGTAAACGTGGCAAAGGAACATTCATTTTACAGTCGAGCTTCCAAAAAGATCGCATCAACGTGATTAGCAAAGAAACGAGAGGGCTGACTCAAGTTATCGGAGATCGCTCGTTACGAAGTGAGGTCCTCAATTTTGAGGTGAAGTTTCCGAGTCAGGAAGTCGCCAATCATCTTATGATTGAGCTGACAGAACCAGTCTATGAAATACGTCGTGTGCGTTACGTAGACGATGAGCCATATGTCATCGAATTGACGTACATGGTTGCTAACCTCATTACGGGAATCACACGTGAAATTTTAGAAAAGTCCGTGTATGCGTATATTCAAGAAGAGCTGGGTTATACGATTACAAGCTCGCATAAAGTGATACGAGCAGATAAACCGGATGAGTACGATCAAGCTTACTTGAAGAATGATGTCACTGAACCGATTATCGAAGTCGAGCAAGTTGTCTATTTGAGTAACGGGAAACCGTTCGAGTATTCGTTTGCCCGTCACCGATACGATAAATTTGTGTTTTCATCGGTCAATATTGTGAAGTAAAAGTCGCCGCGATGGCGACTTTTTCGTAAGGAGGACCCATCGTGGATGTGAGAATTGAACAAGCAGGATATGAGAGCAACGAGCCCGTCATTCAAGACATTTCGTTTGATGTACGGGCAGGTGAGATTTTAGGGGTGATTGGGTCGAATGGTGCGGGAAAAACGACCACCATCGCCTGTCTTACCGGAACGATTCCTTGGATGAAGGGAACGGTCGAGATGGAACGCTATGCGTACATCCCGGAGCAACCGGTCTACTATGATTATTTGACGCTGTCTGAACATATCGCACTCGTCCAAGAATTAACGGGAGTCGATTCAACAGAAAAAACGGAGGAGTTGCTACAGCTTTTCCGACTCGATCATGTGACCGACCGGTATCTCTCCTCTTTTTCAAAAGGGATGAAACAGAAGGCGATGATTTTATTGGCGCTCATTCAAGAAACGCAGATATTGATTGTCGATGAACCGTTTATCGGATTGGATGCAACGACGACGATTCAGTTACTTCGACTGTTAGAAACGGAGCGTGCGAGGGGGGCAAGTGTCTTATTAGTCACACACGTTCTTGATACGGCCGAGCGGTTGTGTGACCGGTTCGTATGGATCGATGATGGGCAACTGCTCGCGAGTGGGACGAAAGCAGAGATTCGTGAGGCGCTCGAAACAGAGGGGATGACCTTGTTCGATATGATGGAAGATGTGGCGCTCCGATGATTGCGAAACGATTGTTTTGGATGCGTGTCTCCCGTTATATAAAACAACAGTGGAAGACGGTCCGATTGATTGTCGACTGGACGATTTTTTTATACGGTGTCCTTCCTCTTCTCATATGGGCAGGCTATTCCTATTGGCAAGTCTGGGAAGGGAGCTTCCCCTGGTTAGGTGACATCCCTTATTTTCTCTTTGCACTTCTGATTGGATGGTTCATGTGGCAAGATCGCATGTTTGTCTGGATTGAGCGTGCCGATCTCATCCTTGTGTCAAACCAAAGCATGATTCGGGATTTGAAATGGTATTCGGTTTGGTATCATGTTACGCAACACGTGATTCAATATGGGTGTTATTTGCTGTTGCTTGCCCCAATTCTATACATAAAGGTCAGGAGTGTTGGCGAGATACTCGCGTTTGGGGCTGCACTATTTCTACTCAGTTGGTGCCATGCATGGATTCAGTATCATCTACGTCTCCGACACGCCCATCTCATGAAGCGATTTTTAATCGTACTCCTTGCTTTTGTAGGTGTGTATGCGTTATTGATTGATTCAGTATTACTCAGTGTGTTGACCGGAAGCATGATGGTCACATTTGCGTTATACGTAGGGGAAGGATGGGTGTCGAAACATCCGAATATCGGTCGGGAGATTGAAATCGGGGAACGTGAGCGTGCCTCATTCGACCGTGTCCTGTTGACGACGTCAGGAGCGATCGAGAAGACGAGTGAGCGGAAACGCCCCCTGTATCGACCGAGACCGAATCGCTTCGGCACCGTCAGACGGACGATGGCACTCCTTATGTACTTTAGAACGCCGAGTCATCGGAATCTGTGGTTTCGACTCATTCCGCTCGGGGTCACGAGCGTGATTCTTCTCCCGAGTTGGTTCAAACTAGTAGTTCCGATTTATTTGTTGTATGTCGCCTATCAGGAACAGACGTCGTTCACGAGAGAAATGGAGCGGCATCCATTCTTCCAATCTATTCAAGAAAGAGGTTCATCATGAACGAACAGCAATATGAACAACTCCTGCAAATCGAGACGGCTAAACCTCAGCAAGGATTTCCGTCCTCGGCCGAATATCATCGTTATGAGCCGACTCCTTACAAAGCACTCGATTTGCTTCGGGATGCGTATCCGTTAGAGTCCACAGATACGATCGTGGATTTCGGTTCGGGAAAAGGACGTTTGCCGTTCTATTTAGCGTATACGTTTCGTGTGAGGGCAATCGGTGTCGAGATGGACGGTGGATTTCATGAGGAGGCACTTCAAAATTGGATGAGCTATACGAAGAAACATCGTAATCGGGGAAGTGTTCAATTGGAACGGGGGCTAGCGGAGGAATTCACGATTCCACCGGATGCGAATCGATTCTACTTCTTTAATCCGTTCTCGGTGAACGTCTTCCGCCAAGTGATTGCCAACATTATCGAATCTGTTGAAACGGTCCCTCGTCCGGTCGACGTGATTCTATATTATCCGGCGGATGAATACCTCCATTATTTGAACGACGAGACGCCTTTTCAATATGTACAGACCGTTCGACTCCCGCTGAAGAATCTTCATGAGCGATTTTTGATTTACCGGTTTGATATGATGGAATTATCTTGGTGATGGAGGAGTGAGTACGATGAAAAAGAAAGACATTTTAGAGGCATATCGTTGGCGTCAAGCGACGAAAGCGTTCGATGCGGATCGTAAAATCAAAGAAGAGGACATGGAGTTCATCTTAGAGACGGGACGTCTTTCACCGAGCTCGTTCGGATTCGAGCCATGGCAATTTGTCGTGGTACGTCGGGAAGATTTACTCCAAAAGATTAAAGATCATGCATGGGGAGCGCAAGGTCAGGCCCTGACTGCCAGTCACTTTGTGTTGATCCTCGCAAGAACACCGAAAGCCATGCGTTACGATGCAGACTATATTCGTCACATCGTCACAGGCGTGCAAGGACGGACGGAAGAAGAGTACGCACAGCGCGTGAAACGAGTGCAAGAGTTCCAGGAGAACGACTACCGTCTCTTAGACGATGAGCGTGTCTTCCAGGAATGGATCAAGCGTCAGACATATATCCCTCTTGGAAACATGATGACGGCTGCCGCACAAATTGAAATTGATTCATGCCCGATTGAAGGGTTCAATCAAGAGGAGATTGATGAGTTGTTAATCTCAGAAGGTGTGATGGAACGTGGGGAATGGTCACTTTCAGTCATGGTCGCATTTGGGTATCGAGCGCGCGACTTTGCACCGAAAACACGTCGTGATTTTAACGAAGTCGTCAAATATATTGGATGAAAAAAAGAGTCAATCGCCGGGGCGATTGACTCTTTTGAATTATTTCCAGTCTGTGATGCGGTCGACTGGGAAGCGGACTGATGGATACCCTTCTTCTGCTGCTTTCCCGATTGAGAGAAGCATGACTGGAAGGTAACGTTCTTTGTCGAGGCCGAACGCTTCAGCGATGTTCGCTTTGTCGTATCCGCCGATTGGGTTTGTGTCATATCCGTGTGCGCGTGCGACGAGCATGAGTTGCATCGCAACGAGACCTGAATCGAGCATGATACTATCTTTGATCATTTCTTTCGGTGCATCTTTGAAGATGCCTTTGATCATGTCGACTTGACGGTCACGGACCTCAGCCGGCATCATACCGCGCTCTACTGCTGAATCGAAAATCTCTTCTGTGTAATCTGCCATCTGATAATCGGCGAAGAGTGCGATCACAGCTGAAGATGTTTCCACTTGGCGTTTGTTGAAGCTTGCGAGCGGGAGGAGTGTTTCTTTTCCTTCTGCGCTATCGATGACGACGAAGCGCCATGGCTGTAAGTTAAGTGATGAAGGAGCTGTTGTTGCTTCTTCAAGAATTTGTGTCATTTCTTCTTTTGAGATTTTGACGTTCTCATCGTATACACGAATCGAGCGGCGTCCTTTGACAATCTCCATAAAGTCTTTTTGTGTAGCAGTGTTCATATTGTAGTCTTCCTTTCATGGTCAATAGTATCTTGTAACATCGTGAGTGATGCTAATAACTGTTGTTGATCCTCTACCTTCATGTTGACAAAAAGTCGGTCCGTTAAGCACTCTTTTTGCTCAGTCCAATGTGCAATTTGTTCACGACCATCGTCTGTCAACTCAACATAGATGACACGGTTGTCTTGTTCACAGCGTCTCCGCGTGATGAGTCCTTGCGTCTCTAACTGTTTCAAGTGTCGGGTGATGGCGGCATGGTCGACATCGACGCGCTGTTGCAATTCACGTTGCCGCAATGGACCGACGTGATACAAGTTGCTTAAAATGTCGTAGCGACTCAAGCTGAGCCCGTCCATTTCAGAGTCGAATAATTGCCCTAATTCTTTTTGTACCGTGATGATGTGATAGAGAATTTGATCACGAAGCGAGCAAGAATCTCGCATGCACATCGCCTCCTCAAATCATTGATGACTCAATCATTGATGGGTCACACAATGTATAGTAAACCCATCTTCACAGGATTTCAAATAAAAAGTTTTAAGAAATGGGTTGTCAAACTGTTATATAATAGTCTATATTGTAATCAACTGATATATAACAATGATTAAAGGAGGATGTGAACGCTTGGAACACTATGAACGACTAGATACGTATCATATTCATGAAAAACTGCTCGAATTTGTGAATAAAAACGTACTTGAACCCCATGAAATCAACGCTTTTTGGGAAGGCGTCGAATCGCTTCTAGAGTGTTTCACTCCAGTGAATCAGACACTTCTAGAGCAGCGCACGACATATGAGCGATTGTTACAGGAGTGGTACAGTCGGCAAGACGAGGTCGATCCAATCGAATATGAGACATTTTTAACGTCAATCGGCTATATCGAACCGGTCGTCGAAGATTTTAACATCGACGTGTCGAATGTCGATCGCGAAATCGCGCATCAAGCTGGACCGCAACTCGTCGTCCCGTTAGACAATGCGAGATATGCACTCAATGCCGCCAACGCCAGATGGGGAAGTCTCTACGACGCCATTTATGGGACGGACATGATTGACGAGACAGACGGTATGGAAAAGGGGCGAGCATATAATCCCGTTCGCGGTAATGAGGTCATTCGGATGGCGAAACAGTTTCTGGATGACACGTTCCCGCTACCATCAGGGTCGCACAAGGAAGTGACACGATACGTCGTTCGTGACGATGTCGCCTATGCGGTAATCGGGGACGTCGAGCATTCGTTCGCAGATGATTCCTTCGTCGGTTACACCGGGGAACCGAACGAGTTGAAGACGTTGATGCTCAGACACCATGCCTTACACGTTGAACTGCAATTTGACCGCGAGCATCCGGTCGGAAAGGTCGATCCTGCTGGACTGATGGACATCGTGCTCGAATCAGCCCTATCCGCAATCGTGGATTGTGAGGACTCGGTCGCAGCCGTTTGTGCGGAAGACAAAGTTCATCTGTATCGTAATTGGCTCGGTCTGATGGATGGGACGCTTGAAGCCTCGTTCCAAAAGAATGGGAAGCGACTCTCTCGGCGTTTAAACGAAGATAAACGTTTGATTGGAAAAGGTGGAGCGGAAGTCGTCCTCCCGGGACGCGCGCTCTTATTCATTCGGAACGTCGGACACTTGATGACGACGGACTTGATTCTTGATGCAGAAGGTTGCGAGGTACCAGAGGGGATCGTTGATGCCATCTTTACTTCATTGATTGCAAGTCGCCATCTTCATCGTCGTCTCAACTCTCGGGAAGGATCGATTTACATCGTCAAGCCGAAAATGCACGGCTCTGAAGAAGTGGCATTCACCAATGACCTGTTTGACGCCGTAGAAGATTTACTGGACCTTCCTCGCTATACGTTAAAAGTCGGCGTCATGGATGAAGAGAGACGAACGTCGCTCAACTTGAAAAATTGTATCGCGCAAGTAAAAGAGCGAGTCGTCTTCATCAACACGGGCTTCCTCGACCGCACGGGAGATGAGATTCATTCCTCGATGACGCTCGGACCAATGCGTCGGAAGGGGGAAATGAAGACGTCACCTTGGCTCGCTGCATATGAACGGTTGAATGTATCAACCGGTCTCGAGAGTGGGTTCCATCATCAAGCACAAATTGGAAAAGGGATGTGGGCGATGCCTGACCGGATGCAGGATATGATGCGTGAAAAAAAGGCACACGTACGCTCCGGAGCAACGACGGCATGGGTGCCTTCACCGACCGCGGCGACGCTCCATGCGATGCACTATCATCAACTCGATGCTTTTGATGTACAGCGAGAATTGATCAAGCAACCTCATTCGAAACATGAGAGACAACAACTCCTCGATATCCCGCTCGCGACGCGCATCTATTCGCAAGAAGAGATTAAAGAAGAGCTTGAGAACAACTTGCAAGGGTTGCTCGGATACGTTGTTCGTTGGGTCGAACAAGGCGTCGGTTGTTCGAAAGTGCCAGATATTCACCATATCGGACTGATGGAAGACCGGGCGACACTCCGGATTTCGAGCCAACACGTGGCCAACTGGTTACATCACGGCATCTGTTCAGCGGATCAAGTGGAGGTCACGCTTTATCGGATGGCACGAGTCGTCGATGAACAAAACGAGTCAGATCCGAATTATCGACCAATGACGCCGAACGTCGATCAGTCGATCGCCTATCAAGCTGCCCACGAACTCGTGTTTCATGGGTTGAAACAGCCGAACGGGTATACGGAGCCAATCTTACATCGCCGCCGCCGTGAATTTATGAAACGACAAACTGTGGAGTTCAATTTAAAAGGAGGAACCTTATCATGACAACGAAAAAAATGGAAAGCGAACAGTTGATTGAACGTTGGGTCGTCCGCCGCATCGTATCTGGAGAATCGACTGCATCACTTGCGAATACAGCATTCGTATATGGTAACGACTTGATGCGCCTCGTTTTGGACCGGACAGACGGTTCACTTCAAATCATGAAAGAGCCGATCGATGAAGTCGTCGTATTCCGCAAGCCGGAAGATCGGGACGAAGAGAACGTCTGTCGTTGTTGCGGGATGGAGCATTCGACGTTCAAGGCAGCATTGGAATGCTGCGCTTACCTCGACTAAATCATTTCATTTGCACCATCTGTTATATAACAAATTTAATTTTATAAAATTAATATAATACAGGAGGGTTTATTAATGAAACAACGCGAAGAATTATTGAACAGCTGGCAGTCAGAACGATTTGAAGGTGTAGAACGTCCGTACTCTGTAGAAGACGTCATGAAATTACGAGGGTCTATCGTGATTGAACAAACGCTTGCGACAAAAGGAGCGGAACGCTTGTGGCAATTGATGCACGAGCGTGACTACGTCCATGCACTTGGTGCATTGACAGGGAACCAGGCGATTCAGCAAGTAAAAGCAGGACTCGAAGCCATCTACTTGAGTGGTTGGCAAGTAGCGGCGGATGCGAACCTGTCAGGTCACATGTATCCGGACCAGAGTCTATATCCGGCCAACTCGGTGCCGAGTGTCGTCAAACGAATCAATCAGGCACTTCAACGTGCCGACCAAATTCAAACGGCAGAAGGAAAAGGCGACACGCATTGGTTCGCACCGATTGTCGCAGATATGGAAGCCGGTTTTGGTGGGGTGCTCAACGTATTCGAATTGACAAAGGCGATGATCGAAGCGGGAGCTGCCGGCGTTCACCTCGAAGACCAGCTCTCGTCTGAGAAGAAATGTGGTCACCTCGGTGGAAAGGTATTACTCCCGACGCAGACGGCTGTGAAAAACTTGATTTCGGCTCGACTCGCGGCAGACGTCATGGGCGTCCCGACAATCATCGTAGCGCGGACAGATGCGCACGCAGCGAACTTGATCACAAGCGACATCGACCCAATCGATCACCCGTTCATCATTGGAGAGCGTACATCGGAAGGCTTCTATCGTACGGAAGCTGGTATCGAGCAAGCAATCGCTCGTGGACTCGCTTATGCACCGTATGCAGACCTCGTCTGGTGTGAGACGTCTGAACCAGATTTGGCAGAGGCACGTCAATTCGCCGAAGCGATTCATGCGAAGTATCCAGGTAAACTTCTCGCTTACAACTGCTCACCATCGTTCAACTGGAAGAAGAAGTTGTCAGACGAAGAGATTGCCACGTTCCAACAAGAAATCGGCGCAATGGGCTACAAGTTCCAGTTCGTCACACTCGCTGGATTCCACGCGCTCAACTTCGGCATGTTCGAGCTCGCACGTGGGTACAAAGACCGTGGCATGGCAGCCTACTCGGAGTTACAACAAGCAGAATTTGCGGCTGAAGTACATGGTTACACAGCGACACGTCACCAACGTGAAGTCGGGACGGGTTACTTCGATGAAGTTTCGCTCGTCATCTCAGGTGGGCAATCATCAACGACTGCACTGGCTGGATCGACAGAAGCAGAGCAGTTCACAAATTAAGGAAAAGCAAATAACCGCTGCACGTGCAGCGGTTATTTTTGTGTATGGCGTGTCATTTCGGAATGGTCAACACTTGTCCGACGCTGATGAGATTGACGTTCGTGATGTTATTGGCGGATGCGATCTTCGCGACGGTCGTATTGTACATCGTTGCAATCTTATAGAGTGTATCGCCCGACTTCACCGTATACTTCACGGTCGTTGTAGGTGGTGGTGTGACGGTCGTCCCTGGAATGATGAGCACTTGTCCGACGCTGATGAGGTTAACGTTCGTGATGTTATTGGCGGCCGCAATCTTTGCGACGGTCGTATTGTACATTGTCGCAATCTTATAGAGCGTATCACCCGATTTCACGGTATATTTCACAGTCGTTGTAGATGGTGGTGTGACGGTTGTTCCTGGAATGATGAGCACTTGTCCAACGTAGATTAAGCTATAGTTCGTGATGTTGTTGGCAGCCGCAAGCGCGGAGACGGTGACACCATACGTCCGTGCGATACTGTACAACGTATCACCTGACTTCACGGTATACGTTTTGTTCGTCGACGTATTTTGATACGCCAGTAATTGCGAGACTGTGACGAATTTGTAGCCCTTCGCTTTCAGTTGTGAAATCATCGTTGGGAGTGCGAGCGGTGTACCCGGGGCCCCGGCTCCGGTATGCATCAAGACGATTGAACCCGGTTTGATGTTGGTCTGAACTTTCGTGTTGATTTGGCTCGCGGTCAACCCTTTCCAGTCAACCGTATCAATGTTCCATTGAATCGTGTATCCGTATCCTGCAGCCCCGACACCGCTCAATACGGTACTATTCACTGCACCAAAAGGGGCTCTGAAAATCGGTTTTGTCGTTTTTCCGGTCAACGATTTAATCAAAGCTTCCGTGCGGTCGAGTTCGGATTTCATCTGCGTGGCAGTCAGTTTGGTGAAGTCAGGGTGTGTATACGAGTGATTTCCGAGTTGATGTCCTTTTGCGGCGATATTTTTAATGTACTGTGGATGGTTATTTGCGCCCGACCCCGTTAAAAAGAAAGTGGCTTTGACATTGTTTTTTGCTAAAATGTCTAAAATCTTGTTCGTGTTCGCCCCGTCTGCCCCGTCATCGAACGTCAATGCGACGACCTTACTCGTCGTGTTCACGCTCGTGACAAATTTTGAAGCGGCGGCACTGACAGAAATCGATTGTGTGATCACCATCGCCAATAAGATGAACAGTGCCATCGCCCCACGAATGACCTTACGTTTCATCTGAATTCGCCTCCATTCATGATGTAACTCTCTCGATGTTAAGACTTTCCAAATGATTGACCTTGATATATTTTATATACCCCTTTTTAGAAATGATGGACTAAAATTCGGAAATGTACTCAATAAATTTTGATTCAACTATATGTGTGAAATTTGTGAGAATGTATCGTGGGATATATCACAGAATGCTCACACTCTTTTTGGAAAGAGATGGTATCATGAACAATGTGTGAAAGATGTAAGCGATTTATAAGGAGGACTTATGATGAAAAAGATGATGACACGGTTTGGGGTCGTGTTTGGGCTTATCGGGTTGTTCGTACTCGGTGCGTGTGGTACGGAGAAAGAAGCGGAGAGCGCGGCTGTTCCACAGTCAATGGAACCGGTCGAGGCAGAGTTGACGGTTGCTGCGACGGCAGAAAAAGGAGAAGCGGTACCGTTATCTGTAACAGTCACGCAAGATGGTCAACCTGTAGACGATGCGGATGAAATCAAGTTCGAAGTATGGAAGAACGATGCGAAGGAAGAAAGTGAGATGATCAAGGCGTCACTCACGAAAGACGGTGTCTATGAAGCGGAGACGACGTTCGCGGAAGAAGCGGTCTATACGGTTCAAGTGCACGTGACAGCTCGCTCGATGCATACGATGCCGACGACAAACGTGACGGTTGGACATCCAGAAACGGCTGCTGAAGCAGAAGAAGAAGAGAGTGAGCATCATCACCACGCTGGAGCGGATATCACGCTTGACCCGAAAGAGGCGACAGCAGGGGAAGAACAACCATTCATGGTACACGTCATGATTGAAGACGAGATGCTCGCAGGGGCGGAAGTACAACTCGAAATCTTCCAAGACGGGGCAGAGAAGCATGAGTGGGTGAAGTTAGAGGAAGCAGATACTGGGATGTATAAAGGTGCACACACCTTTGCTGAATCAGGCGCATACAACGTTCAAGTCCATGTCACGAAAGGTCATGATATTCATGAGCACGTCATGGAGACGGTAAACGTTAAATAAAAAATCGGCTCACGTTGAGCCGATTTTTTATTATGCATTTTGGTAAAGGGATTCAACTTGTTGTTGAAGCGCTTCGTTCTCCAAGTACTCATCGTATGTTGCTTCTTTGTCCACGATGCCATTCGGAGTCACTTCGATGATGCGTGTCGCGATCGTCGAGATGAGCTGATGGTCATGTGAGCTGAAGAGAAGCACACCTTTGAACGACTCGAGACCGTTGTTGAGTGCTGTGATCGATTCGAGATCCAAGTGGTTCGTCGGATCGTCAAGGACGAGTACGTTCGAGTTCGAGAGCATCATCTTCGAGAGCATGCAGCGTACTTTTTCTCCTCCTGAGAGGACAGACGCCTTCTTCATGACTTCTTCACCTGAGAAGAGCATGCGGCCAAGGAATCCACGAAGGAACGTGTCTGACTCATCGGCAGGTGAGAACTGGCGCAACCAGTCGAGGATGCTCTTTTCTGAGCCCTCGAAGTACTCCGAATTGTCTTTCGGGAAGTATGACTGAGTTGTCGTGACGCCCCATTTGACTGACCCTTTGTCTGGCTCCATCTCACCCATGAGAATTTTGAAGAGTGTCGTGATGGCAACGTCCGAACGACCGACGAATGCGACTTTGTCCGTCTTGTTGAGTGAGAACGTGACGTTGTCGAGTACTTTTACACCATCGATTGTCTTCGATACGTTATCGACATAGAGAACATCGTTTCCGATCTCGCGCTCCATCGTGAATCCGACGAACGGATAACGACGTGACGACGGACGGATGTCATCAAGTGTGATCTTATCGAGCAACTTCTTACGAGACGTCGCTTGACGTGCTTTCGATGCGTTCGAGCTGAAACGTGCGATGAAGTTTTGAAGCTCTTTGATTTTCTCTTCTTTCTTCTTGTTCTGGTCTGCCGCCATACGTGTAGCGAGTTGGCTAGACTCATACCAGAAGTCGTAGTTCCCGACATACAATTGGATTTTTCCAAAGTCGAGGTCGGCCATGTGCGTACAGACTTTGTTCAAGAAGTGACGGTCGTGGGAAACGACGATGACTGTGTTTTCAAAGTTGATCAAGAATTCTTCTAACCATTGAATCGCTTTTAGGTCAAGTCCGTTGGTCGGCTCGTCTAAGAGGAGGATATCTGGCTTACCGAAGAGCGCTTGGGCAAGAAGGACTTTGACTTTCTCCCCACCTGTGAGTTCGCTCATTTGTTTCTGGTGGAGCGCTTCAGAGATACCAAGACCTTGGAGGACCATCGAGGCTTCCGACTCTGCTTCCCAACCGTTCAACTCAGCGAATTCTCCTTCGAGTTCAGCTGCGCGCATCCCGTCTTCATCTGAGAAGTCTTCTTTCATGTAGATGGCGTCTTTTTCTTTCATTACTTTGTAGAGACGCTCGTGACCCATGATGACGGTCTCGAGAACCGCACTGTCTTCATACGCGTAGTGGTCCTGCTTGAGGACGGCGAGACGTTCGCCTGGTGTGATGCTGACATCACCTGTCGTCGTATCTTGCTCACCTGATAAAATCTTTAAGAATGTCGATTTACCGGCACCGTTCGCACCGATCAATCCGTAACAGTTGCCTGGCGTGAACTTGATGTTCACCTCTTCGAACAACTTGCGACCGCCAAATTGTAGGCTGACGTTATTTACTGTAATCATGTATGGTATCCCTCGTTTTTCTGATTAGTTTACGACGTGTATTGTATCACGTTTTTGAAAATCGCGCAGTGTCGCAAAAAATCTAATAGAGTACTGTGGTCGTCATATTGGAAAAAGCCATCATTACGATGGCTTCAATCGACTCGCACAACGGTCGTATTCAATTCGAACGCCACATTGCCTGCGAGCGCGCGTGAAATCATACATTGATCTTTCGCTTTTTTAGCGATGCGTTCAACAAGTGTGATCTCTCGATCCGTCATCTCTGCCGGGACTTGAATCGTTGTCGCATAGCGAATCGTCTCGTAAGTGAAGATGCCGTTCGTCACATCGACGATGCCTTCCGCGTCAATCGTGATGCCACGGTGAGTCAGGTCACTCCGCCCGAGTACGGCTGCGAGGGTGATGATATAACACGTGGCCGCTGCCCCGAGTAACATCTCATCCGGATTCGTGCCGACTCCGGGACCGTCCATCTCGGGCGGAATCGAAATCTGCGTCTTTAATCGCTCGGCCTCGAGGGTACCGACGTCATTTCGTCCGCCATCCCAACCTAGGTTCATGCTAAATGTATGTTTCATCAAAAATCGCCTCCAATGTCTCTAGTGTAAAAGAGAACGATTGGAGGCGCATGTGTTATGCTTGTGCACGTTTCGCGAATGTGCGAAGTGTTTCGATGATGACTGTTGTCGCTTTTTCCATGTTATTCACAGAGACATATTCGAACTTCCCGTGATAGTTCTCCCCACCCGTGAAGATGTTCGGCGTCGGGAGTCCCATGTAAGAAAGTTGCGAACCGTCTGTCCCACCACGAATCGGTTCAATCTTCGGTTCGATGCCAAGGCCACGCATGACATCAGCGACGGTATCCACGATGTGTTTGACCGGCTCGATTTTCTCAGCCATGTTGTAATACTGGTCTTCCATCTGGAGTTCAATCCGTTCCTCCCCGTATTTTTGTTTCCATTCGAGGACAAGTTTCTCCATCAACGCTTTACGCGCTTCGAACTTCTGTTTGTCGTGATCGCGGATGATGTATTGAAGCGTCGTCTTCTCGACGTCCCCATTGAAGCCGTTCAAGTGGAAGAATCCTTCGTAGTTGCTCGTCCGTTCCGGTGCCTCATCAGCAGGCAAACGGTTTTGGAACGCCATCGCGAGCTTCATCGAGTTCACCATCTTGTTCTTGGCGCTACCTGGGTGCACGTTCGTCCCGTGGAAGGTGACGGTCGCACCGGCCGCGTTAAAGCTCTCATACTGCAACTCTCCGAGTGGACCCCCGTCCATCGTGTAAGCGAAATCTGCATTGAATCGGGCGACATCGAATTTATGTGGTCCACGTCCGATTTCTTCATCCGGTGTGAAGGCGATGCGGACCGGCCCGTGTGGAATCTCAGGGTGAGCCAATAAGTATTCGATCGCTGTGACGATTTCGGCGATTCCCGCCTTGTCGTCCGCGCCGAGGAGTGTCGTCCCGTCCGTTGTCATGAGCGTATGCCCGACATACCCGTCGAGTTCAGGGAAGTCTTTTGGTGATAAAACGACATTCAATGACTCATTCAAGACGATGTCGCCACCTTCATAATGCTCAACGAGTTGTGGGGAGACGTTCGTTCCTGTGAAGTCGGTCGCTGTATCGACGTGGGCAAGGAAGCCGATTGTCGGGACATCATGATCGACGTTACTCGGAAGTGTGGCGAAGAGATAGCCGTATTCGTCCGTCTCGACGTCTGTCAGTCCGAGATCTTTCAATTCTTTCTCCAAATGGCGAATCAAATCCCATTGTTTGGCCGTCGATGGTGTTGTCGTACTCGTGAAATCCGACTGTGTATCAATCTTCGCGTACGTCATTAAGCGTTCAATTAATTTTGCTTGCATGGATTGCCCTCCTCTAATAAGTTTCATCTTCATTAGTTTATCACGCGCAATCGAAGTCGAAACAAAAAAGTCGCGCCCATCGATGGACGCGACCTGTTCAAAAGAGAAACGGATATAGAATCGGTAAGATAAATGAGGTGAAGATGGCCGTCAATCCCATCGCGGCACCACCTGCTGCGCCGGACAACGGATGTTCCGTTGCCGCCTGAGCGGTCCCGATCCCATGACTGATTGTGCCGAGTGTGAGTCCACGCGTGAACGGGTCGTCCATACGAAACCATGTCAATAAGACCGGTCCGAGCATCGCCCCTAAAATACCGCAGGCAACGGCGATCGAGGCCGCAAGTGTTGCATCCCCCTCTAGCTGTCGAGCCAATTCAAGGGCAATCGGGGACGTTGCCGATTTGACCGATAGTGCAATCAATACGTTTTCGGTGAACGAAAATAACTTGCCGAAAAGTACAGCCACGAAGATTGTGGAAAGTGACCCGATGACAATCGCGCTCAGTGCTCGCTTTGCCCGTGAGAGTAGTACGGGTAAGTTGCGATAGAGCGGTAACCCGAGGGCGACAGTCGCTGGTCCGAGTAAGATGGTGATGAGATCGGTAGCCGGTTCATACGCATCATAGGACTGTCCCGTCACGAGTAACAAGAGTATTAGAATCGCTGTACTTAAGAAAACGACATTGGTGAACGGAGATGCCCACTTCATGGAAAGTCGACGACTGAGCGAATACACGAGAATCGTCAATCCGATCCAAACGTATGTCATGATGTCTCACCTTCTTTCCCGGAAACAAACGCGGTCACGACCATACCCAGCGCCATGCTGGCGAGTAACGTGATAAGGAGCGGGATGCCGGCAGCTTTTAACAACGTGCCGTACGCCATAAGGCCGACGGCAATGGGGATGAAGAAGAAGGCGAGATGCTTCGTCAAATATCCGGCACTGTCCTCAATCCATTCCACGCGAATGACTTTTGTTACTAAGAGAATGAGCAACAGCACCATGCCGATGACGCTGCCTGGTACTTTCCACGAGAACGTCTCAACAATCCAGTTTCCGAGCGTGCTCAATCCGAATAAAAGGGCGAGCCCAATCATCCATTTTAATAATTTCATATACATGACTTCCTTTCACGTCATTCAAAACGTATGAATCTTCTCAAATTCAACGAGAGAGGTCAAGAAAAGGGTATGATACGTTTATTCTACTTGATGAAGAGGAGGAAGATAGCGCGATGGAAGAAAAGGGAACACTTTATTTTTTATGTGGAAAAATGGGGGCTGGAAAATCAACGATGGCCAAGCAAATGGCTGCTGAACAACGAGCGGTTCTCTTATCTGAAGATGAATGGTTATCTACGTTATATCCGAATCAAATTCATACGTTTGAGGACTATCAAAAGCATGCTAGGCTACTGAAGCCACTAATTGAATCTCATGTCCAACAGTTGCTGCGACTCGGGATGCATGTAGTGATGGATTTCCCGGCAAATACAAAATCGTCACGATCTTGGTTTTTACAATTGTCAGAACATGCTGGGGCGAATCACCGTCTGATTTATCTCAACCGAAGTGATGAACAATGTCTTCGACAGATTCAGAAACGTCGCATCTCGGAACCGGAACGAGCCGCATTTGATACCGAAGAAGTCTTTCATCATGTGACTTCATTTTTTGAAGCGCCAGATGATACGGAACACCTACATATCATTGAAAAATAAAACATGCGTAGCGGATACACCGCTACGCATGTTTTAGGCTTACGCTTGTTTTTTCTTACGGAATCGTGCGAAGAACTCATAGACGATTGGCACGATGAGCAACGTGAGGAGCGTCGAACTTGTGAGTCCGCCGATCACGGTGACACCGAGACCTTTCGAGATGAGTGCCCCACCCTCGAGACCGAGTGCGAGCGGTGCGAGTGCACCGATTGTCGCGAGTGCGGTCATCAAGATTGGGCGAAGGCGTGTGCCCGCTGCCTCGAGTAACGCTTCACGTGTTGATAAACCAGCTTCTTCTTTATGAATGACGCGGTCAATCAAGACGATGGCGTTCGTGACGACAATCCCGATCAACATGAGTGCTCCGATCAAGGCAGAAACCGAAATCGTCTCACCTGTGATGAGAAGGGCGACGAGTCCCCCGATAATCGCATACGGGAGTGAGAACAACACGACGAATGGCGTGAGTGCCCCACCGAATGTGATGACGAGTACCAAGTAGACGATGGCGATCGCGGCGAGCATCGCAAGACCGAGCTGTGTGAACGATTCTTGGATCTGTTCCGTTACCCCACCGACATCATACGATACGCCAGACGGGAGCTCGATGTCTGAAACGCGTTCTTCAATCGCAGCGGATGCCTCGGTCGCTTTATCCGTGCTGAGTTCAACACTTACTTGGGCGAGTAGCTTCCCGTCACGCTCGACGAGTGTGTCCGGTGTCGTGCCTTCTTCGATCTCAATGAAGTCTGAAATCGGACGTGGACCGAACGGTGTCGTGATTTCTTGTGCTTGCAGGTCATCGACACTGTCATACGTCACTTGCTCGTTCGGGATGACGACGTCTAACTGTTTGTCATCCACTGTCACACTCGCAAGTGGGCTTTCTGGTGCCTGGAACTGGCTGATGACTTGCGCGATTTGTCCTGCTGACACACCAGCTTCTGCAGCGGCTTGTTGGTCGACGTTGAACGTGTATTGTACATAGGACTCACGTAAGTCAGAAGTCGCCTGACGGACGTAGTCTGTCTCTTCTTCGATTGTTTCGATGAAGGTTGGCACAATCGCTTCTAAATCTTCAAGCGAGTTGGCGTAGACGTTATACGTGACACCGCTCGTAGCGCCACCACCTGAGAAGTCTTGTTCTTTCCACTCCCCATTTGAAGCGAGCTCGTTCAATTTCTCGATATCCGCTAATTTCACATCAGCGAAATCTTCTGTGTCTGGATCATATTGAACGATGAAGATTCCTTGTTTGTTGTTTCCGGGGTTCAGTGGATTCTCTCCACCGACCGTAAACTGAACGTCAGTTGCGTTCGGTTGTTCATCCATGAAGTATTCTTCTGCTACTTCTGCAGCGGCAATCGAATCTTCAAGCGTTTGCCCCGGTTCTGGGTCGAATGTGACATAAAGTGTCTTATCTGCTTCCTGGTTCAAGAAGTTGACGCCGATTGTCGGAACCAGTGCGAAGCTTCCGATCAGAAGCGCCGTCGCGAGTCCGAAAACGACTAGTTTATGGTTGAGTGACCAGTTTAGGACACCACGATACCAATCTGCGAGTTTCCCTGGACCTTCTTCCGGCTTAAGTTTATCGCGGTTCTTAAAGAACGAGTCGGCCATCATTGGTACGACCGTGATCGCGACAAGCAATGAAGCGAGTAAAGCAAAGACAACGGTCAAAGCGAACGGTAAGAACAACTCACCGACAAACCCTGTGACAAAGCCAAGTGGTAAAAAGACGGCAATTGTGACGACTGTCGACGAGGCGATTGGGATGAATACTTCCTTCGTTGCAGCGATAATCAATTCTTTTCCACGGAGCGGTTCATTCGCGCGCGTGAGTCGGCGATAGATATTCTCGATGACGACGATGGAGTCGTCGACAACCCGTCCGATCGCGACGGTCATCGCACCGAGTGTCATGATATTCAATGTGATGTCCAATTGCTTCAAGACGATAAGAGCCATGAGAAGCGACAATGGAATTGAAATGACGGCGATGATGGTCGAACGGAAGTTTCGTAAGAACACCAAGATAATTAAAATAGCGAACAAACCACCAAGTAGTGCTTTCGATAGCATTGTGTTCACCGACTCTTCAATCGGTTCACCTTGGTCGAGTGTGATTGACACGTTCGCCGTATCGTATTCTGCCTCGAAGTCATTGAGTACTTCTTTGACAGCGTTGACGACGTCGACTGTATTTGCATCTTGTGTTTTCGTCACTTGTAACCCGATTGAACGCTCGCCGTTCGAGCGAGAAATCGACTCTTCGATTCCTTTGTCCTCAATCGTTGCAAGCTCGCTTAACGCGACAGTCGGGACGGTCGTTGGAACGTTTGGCGGTAAGGTCGACGGTGTTTCTGTCGGAACTTCTGTCGGTGTTTCAGGTGTTTGACCGGTTGGTACGTCAGTTGGAGCAGACGGTGTTGCTGGAGTCGACTGCGCCGGTGAGTAAGGGATTTGAAGATCACGGAACGCTTCGAGAGTCTCCGATTTTCCATCAATGACGACGGCCTGTTCTGTGTCACCTAGTTCGTACAATCCGAGTGCGATGCGCGCATCGTTTGCTTGAATCAATTGCTTGACCGTATCTTCGGTCAAATTGTATTCAGCGAGGGCGTCTTGGTCGAATTGAAGTTCAACCCGGCGAATCTCTTGTCCGGCAATCTGAACCGTTTGCGCACCCTCTACTCCTTCAAGAGTAGGTTGCACTTCTTCTTCGACGAGTTTCGTCAATTCTGCTAAATCCAGACTTTCATCGGAAATGGCAGCCCCGATTACCGGGAAGGCATCAAAGCTGAGACGTGATACCTGAGGCTCTTGAGCTGATTCAGGTAGTTCGACGTTACTTAACGCGTCTTTGACTTGTTGTTCCGCTTCATCCATATCTGTACTGAAGTCATAATCGATTTGGATATTTGAGGCGTTTTGGAACGAAGAAGAACGAACCTGTTCCACACCATTCAAGCTTTGAAGTCGGTCTTCTAAGACGGTACTGACTTCTTCGAGCACTTGCTCAGGGGATGCACCTGGATAGATGGTCGTGACCGAGACGGTTGGTGTCGTAATGTCTGGTAATGTCTCGAGCTTCATCGTTAGACCGGCGAAAAGACCGGCGGCCGTCAAGATGATGGTCATCAACCAAACCGCAAACTTATTGTTAACGGAGAAGGATGTGATTTTCTGCATGGTTTTTTAATCTCCTCTATTTATTGTTTTTCTGATTGGCTGTCGATATCGTGTGCCCGTTCAATCAAGCGGGCGATGATGGCTTGTTTGAGTTCGGCAGGCGGCACCCCGACTCCGAAGTGTTCGGACATCATCATGCCTTCAAGCGCATAGCGAATGATCATCGTTTCAACAGGGTCGGCCGTTTGTTGGAACTGTTCGAAAAATGCATCCAAGTCCCCTTTCCATCGATTCGCATACTCTTGATCAACAGCGAACAACGTGAGAAAGGCAATCATTTTCTCGACGTCGATTTGAATGGTTGCGCGCTCAGGATGTAGCTTCGTCTCATCGAATAGACGAACGAATGCCTCGATCGGACCAAACCCTTCCTGTTGCAAGGATGCATATAATTCATTTTGCTCTTGTTGTAACCGTTCGACCATGGCCGTTAGTAATGCTTCCTTTGACGCATAGTGATAGAGAAGTCCACCTTTTGAAACACCTGCTGTTTTGGCGACTTCATCTAATGTAAGGTGATGCACACCATGATTCATGATGATCTCCGTTGCCGCATCTAGAAGCTTTTGTTTCGTGACGTTCGATCGGTTTGTCATGTCTCCACCTCTTTCTATACCGACCAGACGGTTTGTTTGATTTCACTATAGCGAACGCTTTCTTTTGAAGTCAAGAAATGATGCCTTTAAAACTGTTAGAAAGCGCATATTAGCCTTGGATACGATTACAGGAAACCCTTGACGTGAGAATGATTATCAGTGATGATAGGTACTGAGAGTAATTATCATTACCAGAGAGAAATAAACGAACGTGGGGGAATGACAGATGAACAAAAAATATGTAGCGTTAGGGCTTTCAGCAGCGTTGACGACATCACTCCTTGCCGCTTGCGCAAGCACAGACGAAACGACTTCAAATGAAGGTTCGGACGATTCGAATGTCGTCAATGTTTATTCGAGTCGCCACTACGATGTCGATCAGCAACTATATAAACAATTTGAAGAAGAGACGGGCATCAAGGTCAACGTCGTGGAAGGGAAGAGTGACGAGCTTCTCGAGCGTTTGAACACAGAGGGTGAGAGCACAGAGGCTGACCTCTTCATCACGGCAGATGCCGGTAACTTGTACCAGGCGAAAGAAGCGGGACATCTTCAAGCGGTCGATAGCGATGAGCTTGAATCAAACATCCCTGAAAAATACCGTGACACGGACAATGAATGGTTCGGTTTGACGAAACGTGCACGTGTCATTGTCTACTCGAAAGATCGCGTGAAACTAGAAGAGTTATCGACGTATGAAGCGTTGACAGAAGAACAGTGGAACGGCAAAGTACTCGTCCGTCCATCTGAAAACATGTATAACATCTCACTCCTCGCATCGTTCATCGAAGTGAACGGTGTCGATGAAGCGAAAGAGTGGGCGAAGGGCTTAGTGAACAACATGGCACGCGACCCACAAGGGAACGACCGTGACCAAGCGAAAGCGGTCGTCGCCGGTGAAGGGGACGTGGCCATCATGAACACGTACTACATGGGGCTCATGTTGAATTCTGAAGACGAAGAAGAGAAGAAAGTCGCTGAACAACTCGGTGTCTTCTTCCCGAACCAAGATACAACAGGCACGCACGTAAACATTTCGGGTATCGCGATGACGAAAGCATCGAAACATACAGAGAACGCTCAGAAATTGATGGAGTTCATGTCAGAACCGTCAGCCCAAGAGAAGTTTGCGAGTGTGAACTACGAATATCCAGTCAATGAGTCAGTCGAGCCGAATGAGCTTCTTCAATCATGGGGTGAGTTCAAAGAGCAAGACATCAACCTCTCTGCACTTGGCGAAAATCAACAAGAAGCAATTCGAATCTTTAACGAAGTGGGTTGGAAGTAAGGTGACTTCGGCTTGAACGAGAGTTCAGGCCGGAGATTTTTGCGTTTCTCACACCCTAAGCGCTACACGGGACACGTAGAAACTGATATGATGGGACAGGAATTGATTGTTAAGAGAACGGGAGCGGTACGACATGAACTGGCACGCAGTAAAACGACAACTGAATGGATGGGCAATCCTCAGCTTTCTTGCGATTCTATTGATTGTCTTGCCGGGAATCGTCGTGCTCGTCGAATTGTTTGCGCCGGTCAATGACAACTGGCAGCACATTCAAGAATACCTGTTGCCTCGTTACGTGCGGAATACGTTGTTCATCACGGTGGCTACGGGCCTCCTGACGACAGTGATTGGAACGAGCCTTGCCTGGTTCGTGACCGTCTATGATTTTCCGTTCCGCCGCTTCTTTAAGTGGGCACTCATCTTGCCGCTCGCAATCCCGCCTTATATCGGGGCGTATACGTATCACGGCATTTTAAATTACACCGGAGTGATTCAAACGACGCTACGGAATCAGTTCGGGATCACGGTCGATCAATCGTACTTCAACATCATGTCGATTCAAGGAACCGTGTTTATTTTCACGTTGTTCCTCTATCCTTACATTTATACGATTACACGAGCGTTCCTGCACAACCAATCGTCTTCGATGATTGAGAACGCACGGATCCTCGGTCGCGGGTCGTGGGATATTTTCTTCACGGTCGTCATTCCGATATCACGAGTCGCCATCATCGGTGGGGTCAGTCTCGTGTTGATGGAAGTACTGAACGACTATGGTGTCGTCAAATACTTTGGGATTCAGACGTTTAGTACCGCTATCTTTAGCACATGGTTCGGGATGAAGGATACGTCGTCTGCGCTGAAACTGGCGGGCACGCTCATGATTCTCGTCATCGCCATCTTGACGATGGAACGGCTCGTGCGAGGACGGAAACAGTTCAGTTACGCGTCGACGAAAGTAAAGCCGCTCAAACCGAGACCGCTTCAAGGCTGGCATCGCTATGCGGTATTCACATATGTCTCGCTCGTCTTTGCGATCGCATTTGTCATTCCGTTCACGCAGTTGATGGCCTGGACGTTCCTGACGTTCGATACGGTCTTCACGGAAGAATTTTGGCAACTCGTTTGGAATACGGTACGAGTCGCCTTTACCGCGACCGTGATCATCTTACTGTTCGCACTCATTATCGCGAACTATACACGACTCTTCCCGTCGAACATGACGCGTGTCATTTCGAAGGTGACGACACTCGGGTATTCGATTCCGGGAGCAGCGATTGCGATTGCGGTCATCACGCTCTTTTTGTGGCTCGATGACAAAGTACTCGACATGGCACGGGCGCTTGACCTAAGCCAGACATTCGTATTTCGGACGACGCTCATCATGCTCATCTTTGCTTACGTGATTCGCTTCCTTGCGATTGGATATAACTCGATTGAGAGTGGATTTGAGAAGGTCGGGAAGTCGTTCACGGAAGCATCCCGTATGCTTGGGTGGAATACGGTCCAAACGTTCTTCCGCGTCGATATTCCGATGATCAAAGGCGCGATCATGAGCGCATTTATCCTCGTCTTTATTGATATTATGAAAGAGTTGCCGTTGACGCTCTTTTTACAACCATTTAACTTTTCAACGCTTGCGACACAGGCGTTCAAATACGTGAGTGATGAGAAGATTCACGAAGCGGCACTCGCTTCCATCGTCATCGTCCTCATGAGTGGACTGTTGATATTCGTTTCCCATAAGGTGCTTGATAAGGAGGCCGACTAATGTTCGTTCAAATCAACGATTTACATTTTAGCTATAAAGGTGCACATGAAGAGACCATCAAAGGGTTCTCGATTTCAATCACAAAAGGTGAAATCGTCTCGCTTCTCGGGGATAGCGGTTCTGGGAAAAGTACGATTCTCCGATTGATTGCCGGACTCGAGATGCCGAACCAGGGCGTCGTCGTCGTGAATGACTGTGTCTGTTGCGACGATTGCCAGTTCATGCCGCCAGAAGATCGTGGCGTCGGGATGGTCTTCCAAGACTATGCACTCTTCCCACACATGACCGTTGAAAAGAACATTCGTTTCGGTCTTCATAAACTGAGTCGTAAAGAACGGAATGCGCGTGTCGAAGAGATGCTCGCGCTCGTCAACTTGACGGAATTCCGTCACCGTTACCCGTACGAACTCAGTGGGGGACAACAACAGCGTGTCGCGCTAGCGCGTGCACTCGCACCGAAGCCGGCACTGTTGATTCTTGACGAGCCGTTCAGTAACTTGGATACGTCACTTCAACATCGGATTCGCGACGATTTGCGTCGTCTCTTGAAACAGACGGGCACAACGACGATCTTCGTGACACATGATGAGGAAGATGCAGAGGCGCTCGCTGATCGCATCGTCTATCTCGGAGAAGGCAAAATTAAAAAGCAAATCATGACGGAGAACAACAAGACGTTCAATCCGAAAATTCCTTGCTTCGTATAAGTTCCGCGCACTCATTGATGAATGGGTGCGTTTTTTTGTGGGTCCATCATTCAATGACGCGATGGTCTAAAACAGATAGATGTTCCTGCCAATTTGGCCAAGAGGACTGGAGCGATGTAATTAATTCATTTCCCCAAAGCTAATCGTACTTTCGTGAGATGCATAAATGACCCAGTTCATGTGTTGGTCAAACCAATAGCGTTCTAAATAACGACTATCGTAACAAGGATCCAAGGAATCGGTGTTGATTTGCCAGAGCGTACGGTCCTCATGTAGTTCAAAGACGACATCCGCGCCTCGACGAAATATCCATTGTTGGATTTCCTTGATTTTTTGATCATCCTCGTCAATATAGTCGCTATCGAACGCGATCACATCGGGGCGCCGGGCAGTCGATAGAGGGTACCAATAATGTGAATCGGTCACACCCCAAATGGCGCGAATTCTTCTCTTTAATTGACTGGCGAGAGGTGATGAAAGCTGAGTCCTCATGACGTGTAAACTCCTTATCCTAAAGGTGATGTATGTTACAACCTTCACTATACAGGGGAAATAGAAAAACGTCCTTAGCGTTTATCTAAGGACGTTTCTTGCCGACCTCGCTGTCTGGGACGGTTTCGACTCATTTCCGAGCTGGTCAATCGCAGTCACGTAGTAGGATGCGTTGTTCTCATTTGTGACCTCGATACTCTTTCTCGCATGGGATGGGACACTTTCGATATGAGTCGCTGTTCCGTCGACGACTTCATAGACGCGATATCCGATCACGTTCTCTTGACGAACGGCATGCCATGTTAACAAATTTCCTTTCAGTTCGACTGCCGTAGGTGATTCGAGATCGGCAGTTTCGTTCAGATCGGTCTCCACTAGCTCTGTATAGACGACAAATCGTTTATCATAGCCCCCGTCCCCGAACGTCCCCGAACAGGTAATCAAATTTAAGTTTCGATTTGATGTGGCACCGAAAATCTCTTCGATTGGCGCGGTTTTCGTATCATATCGTTCTGTTTTCGTGACGCGGAATCGTAAGGTGTTTCCTGCCTCGTCCTGAATCAGAACGTCATCGCCTTTTGTCAATTGGTCAAGTTGATAAAAGATGGCTGGACCGGTCTTGCTGTCGACATGACCAGCGATTACGGCATTTCCTTTACTACCTGGTGTGACACCAGGTTCGAACCATCCGACTTGATTTTCGTCTTCTGGAACGCCCATCTGTCCGTTTTCTAACACACCGACTTGTTCGATTGCGGTATCGAGTTTGATTTTGGGAATTTGAATTTGAACGGGTGTGACGGCTTTCGCATGTTTTTCTTCCTCTGCTAACCGGAGCTTCTTCACCTCTTCCTGTAGAAGTGAGAATTCAGCCGTTAAATCCGGGCCCTCCTCTATTTGTTTTTCTTCTACAGGTGGTGACGACGATTCTTGGGCGCTCGTCCACGTCCAGAAGCTAAAACAAAAGAGAGAGAGCGCCAGAAACAAAAGGCGCTTGTTCATGGGACTCCCTCCTTATTGATTATTGTTCAGACACTTTACGTTTGCGAAGCGTCACGAAGGCGAGTAAGATTCCGCCAAGGACAGCAAGTGCAGCGTAGAGGCTGTTCATTGATTGTTCTTGAGCGCCACCGAGACCTGTTTCAGGCATCTCTTCAGGCATCATTGTTTCTTCAAACTTGTCAGGCATTTGTGTCACGATCGCGTTACCGAGTGTTTCACCAACACCGAACATGAACGCATATCCTTCACGGAATGACATCCAAGCAGCTTCTGCATCACCTGCGACATATTGATCGAACGTGTCGAGTACGAGCGCTTCGTGCTGTTTGATTGCTTCTTCACCGGCAGCTTGTGGTAAGTTACCTTCTGTTGCTGCATCGAGGAATGTGCTGAAGTCGACAGCGAATGTGTCGAGGCGCATCCGAGCATCTTTAATCATCTCTTCGTCACCTTCAAGTGTTGCGGCAACGATATCACCTTGTGCTGTGATGTGGTCTGTGTTCCAGATTTTCTCGAACTGTGCGGCACCTTCATCGCCATATACGGATGCGATGGCTGCTTTAAAGTCGAGTGTGTTTTGATCTTCTGCCCATGTCACGTAGTCATAGTCCTCTGCTTGATCGTACCCTTTTTGCATACCGATGGCAGCGAGGGCAAAGTGTTCACCTGCGAGACTGTTTAATGTTGAGCGGAGTTCAACAGCTGGTGTGTCGGCTCCAGTCGCGAATTTGTCAGGCATTTGTGTGACGATTGCACCTGAGAGGGCTTTACTGATGTTGAACATGTGCTTGTAGCCTTCACGGAACGTCATGTACGCTGATTCGTAGTCTCCTTCGACATAGTCGTCAAATACAGAGAGAACTTGGTCTTCATGAAGTTCAAGTGCATCAGCTGCTGCTTCCTTCGGTAAGTTACCTTCTGTTGCTGCATCGAGGAAAGTAGAGAACTCGTCTACGAACTCATCGACTTCTGCTTCCGCTTCCATGCGTAATTCTTTGTTGTCTGATTTTGCTGCTTCTACAAAATCAGCTGAGTAGTCGTTATGACCACGGAAGATTTCTTCGAACTTCATGCCGCCTTCTTCCCCATAAATTGATGAGATCGCTGGCGTCATGTCGAGTGCGTTTTGATCGAGTGCTTTCATCGAAACTTCAGCATCTGCTGCCTCGTCGTATCCTTTCATCATCGATGTGACGGCTAATACGTAGTGCTCAGATAACAGTTGGTCGAGTGTCGCGCGAAGATCACCTGCTGGTGTGCTCGCTGTCGGCGTGTGATCCGCTGCTTGCGCGTTCACTGGTACGAGTAGTCCTAAGGCAAGTGCCGGGGCTACGATTTTGTTTAACGTCTTCTTCTTCATGGGTAATCGCTCCTTTTCGTAAGTGAGTGTTGTCGTTATTTACACCCATCTAACGGAGCGGTTCAAAAAATGGATCACTCTTTTTTTATTTTTTTTCGTTTTTTTGTTGAAGAGTGCGATAAACCCCCGGTGCGACGCCATATTTTCGTTTAAAAATTCTGTGGAAATATGGATAACTTCGAAATCCAGACAGTTCTGAAATCGTTTCTAATGAATGTTTCGTATAGCGCATTTGCTCCTCGGCAAGCTGAAGACGAATTGATTGTGCATATTCGATGATGGTCATTCCAGTGTTTTCTTTAAAGAGATGGACGGTTCTTGAAACACTGAGTCCGACCGCAGTGGCGACATCCGCCACTTTGAAGTCAGTTGTTACACGTGCCTCGATGAAGCGCATCATGCGTGAGACGACGGGGGGGCGAGAATGGACATGGGCATCTTGCGTCGAACGATCAAGCATGAGTAAAAGAGCCTGTACGAGCGTTTCGATTAAGGCATCGCTCTGTTCAGAGGGTGGCCGACGTACTTCTTCCGTAATATGTTGCCAAAGGGAGAGTAGTCGGGGGTCAACGTTTATAGAATAGATGCGCTCGCGCGGAATGGCGTCCCACCATGAATCAATGGAGGAGCCGGTACAAAAAATATGATAGTCTCCGCTCGCAGGCGTATCGACATGCAATTCATAAAAATCTCCGGGAGAAACGAGTAACAAGTCACCGGGGCGTGTCAACATCGTTTCTCCGTTTACGACAACCCGTGCCGTCCCTTCTGTTTGCAGACGTATTAAATAGGTGTCTAGTGTAGTAGCGAATGGAAAAGTATAAGTCGTTGTATGGTACGAATAGCCACAAAAGCCGATTTCCATAATAATCTCCTCATTTAATAGCAAAATTGTGCATATTTTAATCATATCATGAATGGTCTCGGAAACTTGAAGGCAGTACGATGAAAGCGTTGAAACGGAAAACGAACTTCAAGGAGGACCTAACATGAAACAATGGTGGAAAGAAGCGGTCGTATATCAAATTTATCCACGTAGCTTCAATGACTCAAACGGAGATGGGATCGGCGATATTCAAGGGATCACAGAAAAGATGTCTTATTTGGCAGAGCTCGGAATCGACGTCATCTGGCTCTCGCCGGTATACGATTCACCGAACGACGATAATGGATACGATATCCGTGATTACCGTGCCATCATGGACGAGTTTGGTACGATGGATGATTTTGATGCGATGCTTGAAGAAGCGCATCGTCACGGCATTAAAATCATGATGGACCTCGTCGTCAACCATTCTTCGGATGAGCACCAATGGTTCATGGAGTCGCGTTCTTCAAAAGACAGTCCATACCGTGACTACTACATTTGGAAAAAAGGGAAAGATGGTCAACCTCCAACGAACTGGGGGGCCTTCTTTGGCGGCAGCGCGTGGCAATATGACGAAGCGAGCGATGAGTACTACCTCCATCTCTTCAGTAAGAAACAACCGGATTTGAACTGGGAAAGCGAGGCGCTTCGTCGTGAAGTGTACGACCTCATGACATATTGGCTCGATAAAGGGGTCGACGGGTTCCGGATGGACGTCATCAATATGATTTCAAAAGATCAAAGCTATCCTGATGGTCAAACGCGAGGGACGGGGTATGGTGACGGCACGCCATTCTTCTTTAACGGACCACGCATCCATGAATTCATGCAGGAGATGAATCGAGAAGTCTTGTCGAAATACGACACGATCACGGTCGGGGAGATGCCAGGGGTCAGTGTGGACGAAGCGAAGCTCTATACGGGAGAAGACCGCAACGAATTGAACATGGTCTTTCATTTTGAACACGTGGATGTCGGGAACGGGAGCTTCGGGAAGTGGAATCCGACGGACTGGAAACTCACAGAGTTGAAGACGATTTTCTCGCGTTGGCAAGAAGGGCTCGAAGAGGAAGGGTGGAACAGCTTGTACTGGAGTAACCATGACCAACCTCGTGCCATCTCACGCTTCGGGAACGATTCGCCCGAGTATCGCGTCCGCTCCGGGAAGATGCTCGCGACACTTCTTCATCTATTGAAAGGGACACCGTACATTTATCAAGGGGAAGAGTTCGGCATGACGAACGTCGCCTTTGACTCCATTGACCAGTATCGGGACATTGAGACGTTGAACGCCTATCGTGATTACACATCAAACAGGTTATTGACGCACGACGAGATTTTCCGTGGCATCCATGAGCGAGGACGTGATAATTCACGCACACCGGTACAGTGGTCAGACGAAGCACATGGTGGATTTACGACAGGGACGCCTTGGATTGAGGTCAACCCGAACTATGTCGACATCAACGCGGAAGCGGCACGAAAAGATCCGAATTCACTCTTCCATTACTACCGTCAGTTGATTGCGCTCCGTAAAGCGAACCCGCTAATCGTCTACGGGAAGTATGAGCTGTTGTTACCGGAAGATGAGGCGGTTTATGCGTTCACACGGTCGTTCGAAGGTGAGACCTGGCTCGTACTCTGTAACTTCTCCGGCGAGACACAACAACGAGAGTTACCATATGACGTGAAAGAACGTGTCATTGGAAATATGGAACCGATTGAACCGTTCACCCTTCGTCCTTACGAGGCACAAGTGTATAAACTGTGACGAAAAGCTCGCCAGACGGCGAGCTTTTTTGAGTGCATACGTATCTTCTCACGATGATTCGGGAATAATGTAAGTAACGTCTGACATGAAAAGAGGGAACGACATGGGTACTTTGATTGCGTACTCTTCCAGATATGGGACGAGTGAAAAAGTGGCGGCTTTACTCGCCGAACGTCTATCGGGTGACGTTCGTGTCCAAAATATCGTAGAAGAGCCAGACATCATGTGGGAAATGGTAGATCACGTCATCGTCGGCAGCTCGATTCGGATGGGCACCATCCAAGACAAGATGAAGGAATGGTTGACGCTTCATGAAGCACGCTTGCTTGAGCGCCCTCTCGCCTTGTACTTGTGTGCGGGAACACCGACAGAGTCCGAACGGATTCGTGAGCTAGAAGAAGCGTATCGTTCCACACTCCGCAACCATGCTTATTTCGTCGAGGTCGTCGGGAGCGGCTATGACTTTGAACGAATGGGCTTTTTGGACAAAGCAATCGTCCGCATGATGGCCAAACAGAAAGAAAGCTCACTTGAACTCGATGAGAGCAAATTAAACCAGCTCGTGGAGGCGGCTCAAACATCCGAACGGACACGATCTGAAAATCCCTGAGCGAGCAAGTCTTTCGCATCAATCGGACTTTTCGTGGAGATGAGCACATCTCCGCTTTTTTTCTGCCCTTCAATCTGTTGAAGGGCGAGGTGTTCGAGTTGACGACCGATTTTTAGGGCGATGGGTGCCGATTCGTGGCATCGTACTTGTTCGATGCTCACATCATCGGTCCGGTTATCTCCTCCGAACAGTTCGAGGTCGGCTCGGGCTGTGGTGAACCCGTGTACGGAGACACGCTTCAGTTGAACGCGTCTCGATTTGTATTGAATCGCAAGCGCCGGGTGCTGTTCGTAATCGTAAAGTGGATCTCCGATTGCAGTCAATCCATGAATCAAGACATCCTGGTAGGCAGAAACGACCAGACTTCGGGGTGAGGATTTTGCATACAACGAACTGTGAATCGGCTCGAGGGACACTAAGTTCGTACCAGATAGGAAGCGGGCCGTTTCTGAATTCGGGTCGTCTGCCAAATGATGACCGATGTGGCGGAAGTTAAACGAGCGATTGTCGTGAACGGAGAGATGCCCGAAGATATGGACATCGTGTGCTGCTGACGACGTTCCATGTGCTTTTACTTCGATGCCTCCAAAACACCCTTCCGTTCTATTGTGAACGAGCGTGACGTGTCTCGATCCGTCATCAATCTCGATTCCGTTCGAGTTGGAGAATTCTAAGGCGTGTGTCCGTCCATGAGGATGGTGACAGTAGCAGTTAGTGATGTAGATGGCATCACTGTGATGTGTCGTGATCCCGTCATCCCCGTAATTCGTCGCTTCGAGATGGTCGAGATGGATATATCGGCTCCCGTTTGCCGCACGAAGTCCGTCTCCTAAGTAATGATAGTGCGGAGACGTGATGTCGAACGCATGAAGACCGGCATTTTTAGCTGTCACATGATGCACCCAGCCATACGTCACATGCGCAAACGTTAAGGCGCTCGATGTCGTGTCACCGCTCGTCGTCCGTTTCACATCGCCTAATCGTGCAACGTTCCAATCGAGTGTCAGATGAGATACCTCGATGTGGTGATTTCCGGCAAAAGGCGTAGCGTTCCGTAAGAGTCGGCGATGCTTCGGTGCACGGTCAGATAGTTTGAGAATCGTGACATCTTGTCCGGCGCCTTCGAGCGCACAGTTCGAAGGAAGACGGATGCCTCGCACGACATACACACCTGCCGGGACGAAGACGCGCCGGTTCGAGCGGATGGCAAGACGAAAGGCGAGGGTACAATCCGTTTTTCCATCTCCGACAGCGCCATAGTTCGTAACATCGACGTGTTGTTTCGTCGTCTGCATCAAGTTCAAATATTCAGCATCGAGCCGGCGCATCCAGACGGGGCGAACAATTCCGTCAACGAGTTCGAGCGGGAGTGACGTTTCGACAGGGGTGATCCGTTCCGTCAACGGAATCCGACAAGGGATGGTTTGTTGTTTCTTTGAGTAAGACGTTTCACGCGTAGCTTTATGCCATTCGAGCGTTTGTGGAATTAAATCTTCTTCGGACCAATCGGAATAAGAGGCAATCATTGATGCAATGGACTGTTGTTCAGGTATGTGGTTCATCATAAATCCTCCTAGCGTCATCTTCTCTAGCTTGTACCCGTTTCGGTCCGTTTTTTAGCAATCAGAAGTATTTACTAGACAGAAGCATCTAGTCGTGTTATATTCAGTATGTGCTTAATTAAGAATAGCTGGAATCATAATTCACAAGTGCTTGGGATTATTTTTCATTAGATAATCCAAAGGCTTGTATTTTTTTTGGTCAAGTTTTTTCTAGTAAGGCACTACTATAACGCATAGCGTTTATTTCAGGAGGGTTCATTCATGAACACAGGTAAAGTAAAATGGTTTAACTCAGAAAAAGGTTACGGCTTCATCGAAATGGAAGGCGGAGACGACGTATTCGTACACTTCTCAGCAATCCAAGGCGACGGCTTCAAAACACTTGAAGAAGGCCAAGAAGTAACTTTCGAAATCACTGACGGAGCTCGTGGACCACAAGCTTCTAACGTTGAAAAAATCTAATCTTCCTTTCTAAGGAATATGATACCTGCTCGCATCGGCGAGCAGGTTTTTTTGTGTTTAATCCTATAGTTTGAGGGAACAGTATACGAGCGACAAATCATGAAGGAGGAATTTGGAATGAGTGCAAAAGAAACAGCTTTGAAAATCCTAGATTCGAGTGATGTCGGTACGATGGCTACGGTGTATAAGGTAAAACCACATAGTCGATACATGACATTTTTCCATGATGATCTCACACTCTATACGGCAACTTCAAATGAGACAGATAAAGTGGAGGAATTAGAGAAGAATCCATATACACATATTTTAATTGGTTATGACGGAGATGGAGTGGGCGACACCTACTTAGAAATCTTAGGGAAAGCGACCGTTTCAGATGATGAATCGATGAAAGAAAAAGTATGGAATGACAAACTCGAGGGCTGGTTCGACGGACCAGACGATCCAAAACTCGTTATTCTCAAAATCGAACCAGAATCGATGCGTGTAATGAACAAAAAAGGTCAGCCACCTCAAGAAGTGACACTATAATTTCCTTAAAGGCACCTAAATCAGGTGTCTTTTTTTTGGATGAATGTGAATAGAATATGGCATACATATGAACGAATCATGAACAAAGGTAAATATATATGTGAATAGTTGAGCATGAATGGTATATTGTGAATGTAATCACATTATTCATTTATTCAACTTCTTGAAAGGGAGGAATCATCATGTTCACGAAATTTTGGCAAAATCACAACATTGCCACAGCCATCTTGACAGTGTTGCGTGTATGGCTCGGTTATCATTGGTTAACAGCAGGGTGGGGTAAACTCACAGGTGGTTTTGGAACGGAAGGTTTTTTAAATAACGCACTGACTCTCGCAACTGGAGATCATCCAGCCGTCGCAGGATGGTGGGCTGCATTCTTGGAAAACTTTGCGATTCCGAACGCTGGATTATTCGATGTCCTCATTCCTTACGGCGAGTTCTTAGTCGGTCTTGGATTATTGCTCGGTGCACTCACACGTAGCGCGGCGTTCTTCGGATTGGTTATGAATATGGCCTTCTTACTTTCTGGAACGGTCAGTACGAACCCGACCATGTTAATCGTATCTGTATTGATTTTGGTGGCTGGACATAATGCTGGAAAAATCGGTGTGGATGGATTGTTCCTTCGTCGCTTTGTCGAAACGAAAGTCATGCACCGTTCACCAAATCGTCAAATAGCCTCGTAAATTCCGTGCTCTCTCCTGTGACAAATCTCTCATGTTTCGGCTACGATAGATATAGCCTACAGAGATAAAGGAGAACGCATATGACTACGACTCATTTTAAATGGCTTGGTTACACAGAAGGGGTATCCTTCCTGTTGTTACTATTGATTGCGATGCCACTCAAGTATATGGCCGGTATCCCACTCGCGGTAAGTATCGTCGGTGCGGCACACGGGTTCTTGTTTGTTGCCTACGTACTTGCAGCCATCTATATGGCATGGCGCTACCGCTGGGGATTCAAAGTGTTGACGCTTGCCGTGATGGCATCGGTCATCCCATTTGGACCATTTTTATTAGAAAAACGGGTACTCCCGTCAACAGAGAAGACATCGAACTGATTCGTTCGATGTCTTTTTCGTTAGGACACTTGTTCCATTGATTGAGCTGTTGCTCGTTCTGCTCGAATGTCATGACGGATACGATATGTGAGCGTGAATGTACATAGGAGTAGACCAATCATACATGCAGTGTATAAATGTGCAACTGGTATAAGATCGCTCAATACCCCGAATAGAATAAAACCGATTGGCGTGATACCCATCGCGAGGGACTCGAGTACGCCGATCACGCGTCCTAAATAGTTTGAATCTGTATTCGTTTGGAGGAACAATTGGATCGGGATGTTGACACGCACAATCAAGAAACCACTCAATAAAGCGAATATCGCGAAAAAGAAAAGCGACGTGAGGACGTTGAAGTTAAAATATAATGGAATGGCAGGTCCGACAAACAGGACACTAAGAATGGTCAACGCGGATCGCATCGTAGCTAAGCGATGTTTGATTTTGAATAACGGTAAGGCATGAAGTAAGGAAGCGACTAAAAACCCAATGGCGACCATGCTTTCAAGTAGTCCGAACTGAAACGGGGATACGCCGACTTCTTGTAACGCGGCAATCGGGAACAACACTTCTGAAGCGACGAAAAAGAAGTTTAAGAATGCAGCTAGAACGGCGACTGTCCATAATACTCGTTGCTGCTTCAAATAAGAGAGACCAGACCGTACATCTTCCCAAGTGGATTGTTCGGTTGGAGCAACCACTTTCTGATGAAATGTGAGTCGAGAAGCGAGTAAGGCGGCAACCATGAAGAATAGGGCTGAGCTGAATAAAAACGCTGGAATTGGTATGAGTTTAAACAGTGCTCCGGCAAGAAGCGGAGTGCCGATACTTGAGATGGAGATGATGCTCTGAATAAGAGAGTTAGCACGTTGAAGCTCTTCCTCTTCAAATAGAAGTGGGATTGAACTCGATAGCGTGACTGATAAGAAGGTGGAGACGATAGATAAGAAGAATGTGATGATATAAAAGGCAGGTGCTTGGAACGTCCAAAGCAAGCTTCCCGCACCTGCGAGTATAAATAATCCCCCATTCAAAGACTCCATCTTGATGATGACTCGTTTTCGGTCAAGTTTGTCCGCATAAGCGCCGGCAAATGGCGACAAAAGTACACGTGGCAATGTGCCCGCCAGTAAGACAAAGGCGAATTGTAATCCAGACCCAGTCGTCGTCAATACCGTGAGTCCCGCCACGAACGTAAATAAGTTGGATGCGAACAGTGACATGAATTTACCGAGTAATAAAATCGATAAATTGGAAGAAAAGAATTTCATAGAGAACACTCCTTTGCAAATTAGTTAAATGTGATTTAACATTATCATAAAGGCAATAGAGTGAAATGTAAACAAAAAAGTTCAATATAATTTAACTTATAGAGGTGTTATATGATTGGAGAACGCATTAAAGCATTACGAAAACAGAAAAAAATGACTCAAACGCAGTTGGCAGAAGGAATCGTCACGAAATCGATGCTCAGTATGATTGAAAATGGGAAAGCAGAGGCATCGATGCGTAGCTTACGAGAACTCGCCAGTCGGTTAGATGTCTCGATGCAGCAGTTATTGACTGATCCGAAAGAAGTCGAACTACAAACGATGGTCGAACAGTTAGAATATGAAGAAATGACACTCGTTTCGCGGTCAGATCAAGAAATACGACAGATGCTTTCCCCATACTTAAAAGAAGAAATGAACTCCGTGTGGCAAGGTAAAGCATACATGTTGTACGGGGATACGTATTTTCAAGAAGGAGAAAATGAGAAGGTATTGACCTATTACGACCGTGCTATCGAAATTTTCGAGAAGCTAGGTGAATTGGATGAATTGGCGATGGGACGAATCAGCCAGGCTTATTATTTATTGATGTGGAATCGATATGAAGAATCAATTGAACGGATTGATGCGATTGAGCTTCTTGATGCGAAATATATGAAAACAAAAACACGAACTGAATATGCTATGTTGATTGTTTTTAAGAATCTTCTTTGTAATGAGGATTTGGAAGATTCGATTCGACAGCTTGAAGACGTGCTCGAGTATATGAAACGGACAAGAATCTACTACCGAGCGGACGACGTGTATCGCACCATTTCGATTTGTGCCCTTTATTTGAAGGATGAGAAGCAAGTTCATGAATCTTTACAAAAGGCGAAGCAATATATTCAATTCACTGAAGACCGCGTGGCAGAAATTAAAGTGGCACTTTCTGAAGCACTCTATGCGATGGAATTTAGACATATCGATTTGTTAGAGGAAAACGTCAAGTTGATGGAATCGCTCACGACAGAGATTGAACCGTTTATTGCGGCAATTGCGATGGCGAAAGGTGTGTACTACGCTTTTCAGGGAGAATCGGAAAAAGGAAGAGAGTGTTTATTAGCACTTTGGGAAAACAGAGACGAGTGGGGAGCACATAGTTTAGTCGATGTCGCGATTTACTACGAAGGATTATTAAGGGGAACATTGAACGGATGCGGAGACGACTGGGTACCGGTCATCAAAGAAAAAGTACGAGAATTTCCCGAAGGTCTGTTTCGCAAACGTCTAGAATTATTACTACAACAAATCAAGGGCTGACGGATCAGCCCTTGAACGTTTGAATCAATGTCCCTTTGCCATGCTCGACTTGCACAGAAGCGTGTGCCCCATTGACGATCGTCATCTGCGGGGGAACGTGTCCGCAGTCGATATCGAAAAAGATAGGAACTCCGAGCAAGTGATGGAACTCTTCATACACCATCTCGGCCGTATAGTCTTGATGCACAGATGGCGCCTCACTCCGTCCAAATAGAATACCAGACGTATGATTGAACCAACCGGCCCACTTCATTTGAAGGAGGGTCCTTTTTAATGCCGGAACGTTCAGCTCTGCATTCTCAAAATACCAAAGGATTGGTTCATCGTTCAGATGCTCGCGTTGGAACGCTCTGACGTCTCCATACGGTGTCCCGATTGTATGTAAGAGCACGTCAAGACATCCACCGAGCAATCGACCAGTCGCATGTTGACCACCGACGGCTTTCCATTCAGTCGTTTCCGTCAAATGAAACAGATTTGGCGTCGGATTGTCATGTTGCCATTCTTTTTGGAATTTCTCCGATGAGCGTTGGATGACTGTCTCATCTACGCGGGTCGAGAGGACATCGAGCCAGCGTGAACTCGTCTCGTCCCACATATCCGCACGCAAGTCGACTAAATTCGGACCATGTGCCGAGGCGATTCCGGTTTTTAGCGTATAGACGAAGAGCAATAAACTCGTATCCGAGTAACCGAGCATCCATTTTGCGGGTAAGGACTGCCATTCGATTTGATCGAGAATCTCCATTAAAAGTTCTCCACCCCAAGGCGGAATGATCAAATCGACAGTATCGTCCTGCAGGAGATGTGTCAGTTCGTGGGCGCGTACCCGAGCCGGGGCGGACTTCCCGAATTGTTGTTTCCACGCATTCGGAGTGAACTGTAGCGTAAATCCTCGGTTGGAAAACTTATTGTCCGCTTGATGCAATAAATGATGTAATTCTGTTGGTATACCTGACGAAGGGGCGGTGACACCAACGTGATGCCCGGTCAATTGTGGATAACGAATCATGACGACCTCCTGTGGATAAGTGATGTGTACGGTAAAAGAAACAGGTTATCCACATGTGGACAACTAATTGGAGCGCATCCGTTCAGCGTGACGCATTCCCCATTCGTTCATCGCTTCGAGAATCGGGATCAGTGTTTTTCCATACTCACTTAAGCGATAATCGACGCGGGGAGGGACTTCTGGATAGACGGTTCGGATGACAATATCTTGTTCTTCTAAGTCGCGGAGTTGCGCGGTCAATATCTTTTGACTGATTTTCGGTAACGCTCGCTTCAACTCACTGAAGCGTAATGTATCTCCATTGATCAGAACGAGGAGGATGGAGTGTTTCCATTTTCCTGTGATCAGCTCGAGAGCCGTATCGACTTCGCAGCTTGTTATGTTGGCCACATTGCTCTTCCTTTCTAATAGTATCGTTGAGGTAACTATACCACCTTTTTGTGCCTACTTCTGCAATGTGAGCCGAGCGGGTATAGTGAAGGTGAGGTGATGAAATGAAAATTGAGAATATTGAATTAGGACCGGTGACGTTACGTGTCCGAGATATCGCACAAATGACACGATTTTATGTAAATGTGATTGGGATGAGCGTTTTAGAAGAAGCCGAAGAATGGGTTACGCTCGGAACGAAGGAGCGTTCACTTGTCATCTTGCACAGTGTCCCGCAAGCGAAGACAAATCCGCGTGCGGCTGGGTTGTTTCACTTAGCGATTCTCTTGCCGAGTCGCGTGGAGTTAGGAAGTATATTGGCGCATCTCATTGAGCAGCGCATCGAAGTCGGACAAGGCGATCATTTAGTGAGTGAGGCGTTCTACTTAAATGATCCGGAAGGAAACGGGATTGAGCTGTACGCCGATCGTCCGAGAGAACAATGGTCGTATGAAGCAAACGGTCATGTGAAAATGGCGACTGAACCGGTCGACTATGAATCGATGCTTCAAGAGGCGAGCAATCGACCGTTCAATGGCTTACCAATTGGTACGATCATGGGACATGTCCATTTTAAAGTCCGGTCCATCGAAGCGGCGAAACGCTTCTATCATGAGCGACTCGGTTTTTCTATCACGACAGATTCTTATCCAGGCGCGCTGTTCCTTGCGGCAGATGGCTATCATCATCACATTGGGACGAACGTGTGGGCCCGTTCGAGTGAAACTCTCGGAGCGGAAGCTGGAATCGAGGCATGGACGCTGCTCGTCAATGAGGAGACGAATCAGGCATTAGGAGGGACGTCGTCTGAATGGTCATTGACGGATGAAGATGGGATTACGGTGCATATTAAAAGAACGGACGCTTGAAGCGACCGTTCTTTTTTAACGTGCGGATGTTTTCTTCTGACTTGCGTTAAACGAGAGACGAAGTCCGCGTTTTTGATACGCTTGCTCGACTCGTTTTGGGTTGAGACTGAGCTCGAGATGAGCTAGTTTCAAGTGGTCAAGTGCCGGCACCGTGACATCAAGACGAACGAGCTCCATGTTGCGCTCTGCTTTTTTGCGTGTTCGTCTCAAGTTACGGGGCACCTCCTCTGACGTCAGTGCCGCGATCGTTTCATTTACTTGTTGTCGTTTGTCACCCTTGATACTCAAGGCAGAATACAGCTTATCAAGCGAACCGAATCGCTTGATGAGTTGAACCGATTGGCTTTCGTCGAGTCCTGCAACTGGAGGAATCCCGTCAGAACGGTCTCCTGTCAACGCTTTGACGGCTGACAATTGCTTCGGTTTCAATCCTTCGTATAACGCCGCAATCTCTTCTGGTCGAATTTCTAAATGACGCTTAAGCGGCAACGGACGGTTATCACGAATGTCACAGCGAGCCTGCATTTGCTGAAGCTCCTGTGTCTGTAACCAAACGGTGATTCGTGGACTGACAAGCTGTAACAAGTCTTTGTCTTTTGTCATGATGACCACAGGGGCACTGCAACTGAATTTACGAGCGATGTGGGCAATCAAATCTTCCCCTTCATATCCCTCTACTTGGAATTGTGGAATGCCACTATCCTCAAGTAGTTGGCGCATGAGTTCCATCTGCGCTTTCAATTCAGGCGGTGTTTGGCGTCTGCGGCGTTTATAGCCCGGGTATAACTCTCGACGCCATAATGTTTCACGTGAGACGTCCCAGACGACGACAAAATGAGTTGGACGATGTCTGCGTAGAATCGTCCGAATGAGGCCGGTCATTCCGATGACGGCACTCCGATCGTTTTTGGATACCTCGCGTCCTTTTTTCGTTCGGCTCGCGGCGGCACCATAATAAGCACTGGCCAGCATGGAGTTACCGTCAATCAAAAATAGTTTGCGTTCCATGCGTAACCTTCTTTCTATCTCTTTCTGTTTAAACCGAACATATCTGATGTCTCGGTGATGTTGTGTCATTGAGTGCGTGACACTCAAATAAGCAACATAAGTGCAGTATATCACGCCATGAAGCGAAAATATAGCGACAGTTCGGTACGAACATCAAAAACCCTTCTTCAAAATAAGAAGAAGGGTGTAAGAAAAGATTTATTCAGATACAGGTTCTTCCTCATCGTGTGAGGCTAAAATCAAGTCGACAAAGACGATGCGGTGGTTATCGACTTCACTGACAATCAGTTCATGATCGCCAGGTAAGAGGAAGCGTTCGCCTGTCCGAGCATTCGCTTTTTGAGATAAAACGAATCCGCCGACTGTATCGACATCATCTTCAATCTCAATTCCGAAGCGCTCTTCTAGTTCTTGTGTCAACACAAGACCAGATAGACGATAATGTTTCGGAGCGATTTCTGTAATTTCTGCTTGTTCATCTCGGTCGAACTCATCGCGGATTTCACCAACGATTTCTTCTAAAATATCTTCAATCGTTAAGAGGCCGGCAGTTCCCCCGTACTCATCGATGACGAGACACATCATTGTCTGTGCGTTTTGCATCTTCACCATCGCTTCTTGAAGCGGCGTGAACTCGGTAACGAGTGGCAATTGATGAATAAATGACTCAAACGGTGCATCATTTTTTGAAAGTTGCGCGGTAAAGAGTTGTTTTGCATTCACAAATCCGAGCACGTCGTCACGATCGCCATCTCGTGTGACCGGATAGCGTGTATATTGGTGCTCTTCGACAACGGAAATAATCTCTTCAATCGTATCGTCTTCATCGATTGTGACCATGTTCATCCGTGGAACCATGGCATCTTTGGCGATGCGCTCGTCAAACGAGAAGATGTTTTGTACATAGGCCAACTCATTTTCATTGATTTCACCACTACGGAAGCTTTCTGTCATGATGATTTTTAACTCTTCCTCGGAATGTGCCGTTTCCTGCGCAGTCGTCTGAACACCGAATAGACGGAGTGTGAGTCGAGCCATGCTGTTCAAGGCACGGATGAACGGATAGAAAAGTTTCGTGAACACGTAAAGCGGACGTGCAACGAGGAGCGTTAATTTTTCCGCTTCATGAACAGCAAGCGTTTTCGGTACCAATTCTCCGATAACGACGTGAACGAACGCGATGACGAGAAACGCAATCAGGAACGATAAGAACGTCACGAGTGATTGTGAAATATTCAACTGCTCGACCAACGTGTGAACGTACGTTTCGATTTGATCGGCACCAATCCACCCGAGACCTAGTGCGGACAGTGTAATGCCAAACTGTGAGGCAGAAAGCGAGTCGTCGATATTTTCGATGACTTTTTTTGCGCTGACCGCTTTCTTATTTCCTTCGAGCACGAGCTGATCGAGTCTGGCGCTACGCACTTTCACAATTGAAAATTCGGCTGCTACAAAAAAAGCAGTCAGAAAGATTAAAAGCGCAACGACGAGTAAGCTGAGTAACATGGGACTGTCCAACAATTCCCCCAAAAATCGGGGAGTCACCTCCATTGAGTATAAGATCAAACGTCTTTCAGGCACTTCCTGAAAACGAATAGTTTGTTTCAGTATAGTTGATTTGTTTGAATTATTCAAAATGCAGTCAAACATGTTTGATGAAGAGGGGAATGCGGGAACTAAATCCGAGAAGATGAAGGAGGAATTGATATGGCAAACTATCCAGAGTTAAAAGGGAAGGTCGCAGTCATCACAGGAAGTTCGAAGGGACTTGGACGTGCGATTGGGGAACGTTACGCAAAAGAAGGGATGAACGTCGTCCTGAACTATCGTAGCAGTGAAAAAGAGATGGAAGAAGTCATCCGCGGCATCGAAGCGGGTGGTGGGAAGGCTGTCGCCGTAAAAGGGGACGTTTCGGAAGAAGGACTCGCCGAGAAGATGATCGAGAAAGCCATCTCTGAGTTTGGGAAGATGGATATCTTCGTCAACAATGCCGGTGTACAAGTCGAAGCAAAAACACATGAAATGGAGTTCGATAATTGGAAAAAAATTATCGACGTCAACTTGAACGGGACGTTCCTTGGTGTGCGTGCTGCCTTGAAGTACTTCGTTGAGAACAAAATCGAAGGCAATATCATTAACATGTCTTCTGTTCATGAAGTCATTCCACGTCCAGGCTATACACATTACGCAGCAAGTAAGGGCGGGGTGAAAATGTTCACGAAATCAGTCGCCCTCGAGTATGCACCGAATCATATTCGCATCAATGCGATCGCACCTGGGGCGATTGATACACCAATCAACGAAGAGACGATGAGTGACCCGGAAGAGAAGAAGGGGTTAGAAGCGCTCATCCCATCTCACGTCATCGGGAAGCCGGAACAAATCGCAGCCGTTGCTGCTTGGCTCGCATCGGATGAATCGTCCTATGTGACGGGAACGACGATTTTTGCGGATGGCGGACTTTCGCTTTATCCGTCATTTGGTCCAGAGAATAAAGTTCAATAAACAAGAGGGTGCGCTGATGCACCCTCTTTTCGTTTAGCTACTCATTTGATTGGTCATATCCATTTTAGGAAGACGGACGGTGAAAGTAGAGCCTTTTCCAATACTCGATGTCGCGTGAATCGTTCCACCGTGACCTTCTGCAATCTCTTTACAAATCGCAAGCCCGAGACCGGTCCCTCCGATTTTACGACTGGCAGAGTTGTCAACGCGATAGAACTTGTCAAACAACTTCGAGAGTGCAGTTTGGGGAATCCCGATGCCATGATCTTCAATCGAAACATCAATCCAATCCGGTTGCTCACATGAGATGCGGACGTTGATTTCTCCGCCATTAGGAGAATATTTCACGGCATTATGAAGCAAATTCATGAACAGTTGATTGAGTCGCGACCGGTCCCCAAATACATACAAATCTTCCTGACAATCAAACGAAATATGATGATGTTGACTTGATCCTCGATGCACTGTGATGGCCTGTTCCAAAATATCAGACAGGCGTTCCGGCTCATTGTGGTACGTTTGTTTTCCGGATTCCATCCGTTGTACATCGAGTAAGTTTGAAATCAGGTCTTCGAGACGCAGTGTTTCTTGATGAATCATCCCTAAATATTTTTCGGAACGTTCAGCTGAAAGCTTTCGGAAACGGAGAAGCTCGGTGAATCCAATGATACTCGTGAGCGGAGTACGGAGTTCGTGAGAAACGGTCGAAACGAGTTCAGTTTTCAAACGGTCGACTTCTGTTTCGTGTGTCACATCACGGAAAACGAGCATCGTCCCGTGACGCGTCCCTCTCAAGTAAATTTTTTCCGCATACATTTGAATGAAACGTTCTTCCTGATTCATTGAGAACGTGACGCTCTCTTCTTTACATTGTCCATCGAATGATCGTTCCATGAACGCGAAAAAGGCATCCTTTTGGTCAACTTGTAATCCAAGCTCTTCGAGACTTGCATCCAAACGATATAAATCGACTTCATTTCGTTTCGTAATCGGCTGATTGAACAACACGAAGAGCGCTTGGTTCGCTAATTTTTCGCTTGTCGCATGTTCGACGTAGATGACGGCATCACGGATGGAGTGAAGGAGTCGTGCTGTCTTCTCGCGTTCTTCCTCGATTCGATGACGTTGTGTCGTGAGAGAGGAAGCCATCTGACGGAAAGAGGTCGTCAATTGCCCGACTTCGTTTTTAGATTGAACGGTAGCTGTCGCGACGGGTTGTCGTTCTCCGGCAAGACGTTTACTGTTTTCAATCAATTCCTGGAGTTGACCCGTTAAGCGTCTGACGTAAGGTCGAGCGACGATGAAGAGAATGAAGAGCACCCCGAGTAAAGAAAGGAGCCAGAGCGCCTGTGCCCACTTCGTATGTGTCGCAAGTTGAGCACGGAGTGCATCCTCTTCTGCGTTCAGTGAGTTCCGGTATTCCGTGAAGACGCTCTCCATGTCGACGATGCTCGCGCTCATATCCGCGGCACTTTTCGAATTGATTTTGAATTTACGATCTGCCGGTGGCTCTTTTTGAGGGTTCACCTTACCGAGCGTTGGCATCTTTAAGAAGGGCTCGGTTACACTACCGTCCCGTTTTCCTGCTACATAACGTTCAAGGCTTGGCATGACACGTTCCTGATACGCGACAAACAGTGTACGCGCATCGCTCGCGTATGTTTTTTCTTTTTCGGTCACTGCGTTCTGTTCGAACCAAGTCGTCTGTTCGTCAATCAAGACTTGTTTATCTTGCACACGTTCTAACATTGCATCATCTCCAAGGATGACGTATCCGCGCATTTCATATTGCATCGACTGCCATGTCTCGAACAATTCGGTCGCATTCGTGCGCCGTTCACTGATGTTCTCGAGCGATGACGTCGTCTGTTCGATTTGGTTTTCCGTATACACATATACGGCAAGCGACGTGAGGAGGATCAGTCCGATGAATAAATAGAAGACGAATAAAAATTGTCTCCCGATCCGTTGGTCAATCCATGACTTCATAAAGACCGTTCCTTCCTAGAATGATGAACATTCCGACTGTGACTAATATTCTACGAGTGTCGTTCTTTCATTGTACAGATTCAACTCTTCAGATGCTAGATATTGAGAAATCAAGGTAATGAACACTATTGTTCATTGAACAGTAGTGGATAGTATGCTATTGTTCTATGTATAGTAGGGGGTGGGATGATGAATCCTCAATTTAAAAAGGGCGTCCTCAACCTTTGTGTACTGGCGCTTGTGGCGGAACAAGACCGCTACGGCTATGAACTCGTCCAAGCGATTTCAGCCAAAGTAGCCATTTCAGAGGGCGCGGTCTATCCATTGTTGCGTCGACTGACGACAGAGGGTTATTTCACAACGTATTTAATGGAATCCGGAGAAGGCCCTCCACGGAAGTATTATCAGATTACGGAGCAAGGGCGAACACACTTAGCTGAACTGCGAACGGAATGGGATGTATTCACGAACGGTGTTAATGACTTAATCCGAGGGGGAGACGACAGATGAATGAAGAACAGTACTTGTCAGAGCTCGAACAATTATTGATGAACGTGAAGGTGAAAGATCGGCTTGATATTTTACGAGACGTATCGGAATATTTCACGAGTGGTCGACTAGAAGGAAGAAGTGACGAAGAACTGGCACGTGAGTTAGGGGAACCGAGCATACTCGCATCGGAATTGCTCGCCTCTGTCGATATTGAAGAATCGGTCTCGACGCGACCGCCTGCGGTTGTCAAAAGCTCGACCGTAGCCTTTCAAAGTGTTCTCATTCAAGTACAGCATGCGCAGGTGTTCGTCACTCCATCACAAGACGGATACGCTTATGCGACGCTTGAAACAGAGACCGATCACGGGGTCGTGATGGATATCGTTGGGGATACGTTGGAGATTCGCATTGAATCCGAACGTCGTTTCGGTCTTTCGGACCTGTTCTCATGGTTTGGGTCGAAGGCACCAGTACTTCGAGTGGAATTACCACATCACGCCTATCATCAGATTCAGTTGAAGAATCGTCATGGTTCGAGTGATGTACAAGATCTCCAAGCGGAACGATTCCATGTGGAGAGTGAGAACGGTCGAATCGTCGCGCATCAGATTCAAGCGAAACAGGGTGTCCTGCGCACTTCGAACGGAAAAGTGGTCGCATCGAGTTGCAACGGTCACGACTGGGAGCTCCATTCCTCAAATGGTCGCGTCGAAGCGAAACATTCTCGACTCGAGCGGATCAACATCCATTCCTCGAACGGTCGAATCGATGTCAATCATGTCGAGGGAGCCATCGATGCCAAAACCTCTAACGGACGAATTGACTGTAGTGTTCAATCGATTCAATCACCAATTCGGTTGAAAACGAACAACGGGAAGATTGACTTACAAGTCGACGAGCGTCCGGACGATGTTACAATCCGAGCGAAGTCGCGAAACGGGAAAGTCAATGTATTCGGGGAGCGTTCGAAAGAATGCGTATTTGGAGACGGATCGATTGAAGTGAAGTTGACAAGCTCAAACGGGAGCGTCACGGTATCAGGATAAATAAAGTCCCACCATCAATTGATGGTGGGACTTTATTTATCGGTCATGCACTAACACATAGGCGACTCGAACAGGACCATGAACGCCGACGATGAGGTTCATCTCGATGTCGGCCGAGTTCGACGGACCAGAGATGAAATTGACACCGTTCGGGGAATGGAGACCGTCTCGGTCGAGTGTGGCGAGTTGTTGTGCTGTTTGCGTCATACGTGGAACAAGGACAGATTTCGGGATGATTGCGATATGGTCTTGCGGTAACAGACTGATCGTCCGTGATCTACCAGGCTTCGCATATTGGACGATTGTCGCACTTTCCGCAAATGCCGCATCCGCAATCGTGATTCCGATGTCCGCTCGAATGGCCAGCTCTCGACTCGCTTCGGATTGTGACGAATCCCACCAGGCAAACGTCTCACTTGTTGTAGGTGCCCAAGCGGAAATTCGTGCATCGTTCTCCGCAAGAATCTTTGTTCCATCATAGCGTTCAATCAAGAGGCGAAGCGTATCATCAAGCTTCGCAGATTCACATTCCACCAAATCGGTATGGATTCGGGTCGCGACCATGCGGAACGTCTCGAGCAGCTCTTCTTCACTCGCGCCTTTCAACACCTCATCTTGCGGACGATGAGTATATTCCCGTTTTGGCGGCGTGAGCTTTACCTCACGACCGAGTTGCTTGGCGATTCGTTGTAGAAAGTCCTCACGGTTTGTGATTGTACCAGGATTCATCAGGCATTCCCCCGTTTCTTGAACCAATCTCGGACGGTCTGTTTGTTCGGCTGCGGCAAGTCTTTCGAGTCCGTCCAAGCCGGTAGCCCTTTCTCAATCTGACCCGAGGTAGCGAATGGTGATGTCGCAAACGGTGCGACATGTTCCGCTGCTTCGAATAAGAATGGACTCGAAGCGGTGACGGCAAATCCTTTCATCGCAATCCGCTCCACGAAAGGTGATTGCTTTTTCTCCTCTACGATGACGCGTCGATGTTCAATCAACAGCTCATGCAGCGGAATCTTTACAGGACACGCCTCCGTACAGGCGCCACAGAGACTCGATGCATAGGGGAGTTCTTTATAGTTCTCATATCCGTCAAGAAGCGGAGCCAAGACGGCACCAATCGGACCTGGATAGATCGACCCGTACGCGTGACCACCGATATGGCGATAGACGGGACAAACGTTAATACAGGCCGCACAACGGATGCATTGCAACACCGATTGGAACTGTGTCCCTAAAATACCAGAACGCTTGTTGTCGACGATGACAAGATGGAACTCTTCTGGTCCATCAACTTCGCCGACCGCGCGCGTCCCGGCGAACGTCGTGATGTATGACGTGAGTCGCTGACCGACCGCGCTTCGACAAAGCATGTTGACGAGTACTTCGAACTCTTCATAAGACGGGACGACGCGTTCCATCCCCATGACAGAGATGACCGTATCAGGAAGCGACGTCACCATGCGTCCGTTCCCTTCATTGGTCACAAGCCCGACGGCTCCACTCTCTGCGATGGCGAAATTACAGCCGGTGATGCCGACTTCTGCTTTCAAAAAGTCTTTGCGCAGTTCTTGACGCGCATAACGACCGAGTTCAGTCGGATCGTTTGAACCGGTATAGCCGTGAGCAGTGAACGTCTCATGCACAGCGTTGCGGTCTTTATGCAGAGCCGGGGCGACAATGTGAGACGGTGGGTCTTCGTCGAGTTGCAAAATCCATTCCCCAAGATCGGACTCGACGACGGTACATCCTTCTTCCTGAAGTGCCTCGTTCAAGCCGATTTCTTCCGTGACCATCGATTTCGATTTCACGACATGTTTGGTTTGTTTCGACCGGACGACTTCTCGGATGTAGCGGTTCGCTTCTTCCGGTGTCTCTGCGAAAAAGACGTTTCCACCACGTTTTGAGACATTCTCGCTCAATTGATATAAGTAATAATCCAGATGTTCTAGCACATGTTGACGAATCTCTTCCGAGTGGTCACGGAACGCTTCCCAGTCCCCAAGTTCACCCGCGGCATTTAACCGGCCATCCCGTAGACGGTTTTGAGCCGAACTGACGGCCTGCCGCATGAACGCATCTTCGATTCCATCTTTTCGTCGATCTTGAAACTTCTCATCTAAGCGAATCCCTATGCTCATGCTTGCTTCACTCCTTCGTTTAAGACTTCAGCAATATGCATCACTTTAATCGGATGTCCTTGTTTATGAAGACGTCCGCCGATATTCATCAAACATGAAGCATCCGCTCCGATCAAAACTTCTGCGCCTGACTGTAAGATTGAATCGACTTTTTCATCTACCATTTGTACCGACACGTCTGGCATCTTGACGGAGAACGTCCCGCCGAACCCACAACAGTTATGTACGTTCGCGAGGGGAACCATCGTCAGTCCATCGACGTTTCCGAGCAACTTTCCGGGAGCCGCTTCGATTCCGAGGAGGCGGGTCATATGACAAGACGCATGATAGGTCGCTTTGGCTGGAAATTTAGCACCGACATCAGTGACTTCGAGCACATCGACGATGAACTGCGTCAGTTCGAACGTTTTGGCGGCGTGCGCTTCAGCGCGAGGACCCCATACTGGATCATCTTGGAACAAATGAGGGTAGTCGCGCATCATCATGACACACGACCCCGATGGTCCGACGATATATTCTGCATCTGCTTGTTCAAACGTTTCAATCATGTGCTTGGCAACCTTTTTCGTCTCCTCATGATAGCCGCTGTTGTAGGCAGGCTGCCCACAGCACGTCTGCTCAAAGGGGAACGTCACCTCGCACCCTAAATGTTCGAGTAGTTCGACTGTCGCTTGTCCGACGGATGGAAACAACGTATCAGATAAACAAGTGACGAATAAAGCTACATTCGGCATAGCCATTCCTTCTTTCTTCTGATGATAGCGATTTCAACGTCATTATTTCATAAAGCGTAGGAAAGTGACAGGAAAATGGGGAGAAAAACTGATTTATTTGTAAAATCCTGTCTAATTGATAATGTATCTCACTGAACAGATATTCATCTCTTTTCTGATATAAAACAGCTAAGGAGAACGTATAACAGAAAAAGATCCTCGACACATGACGAGGATTTTCTGTCTAACTTATAGGAAGAACATTTCCAAGATGAAGAGTGCGCCGAACAAGTAGATGAGCGGGTGAACCGTCTCTTTGTTCATCGCTTTGAAGATCGGATACAAGATGAACCCGAAGGCGATGCCGCGTTCGATGCTTCCTGACAAAGGCATGATCAAAATCGTCATGAAAGCCGGGAAGTATTCGCTAAAGTCGCTCCAGTCGATGTACCGGACATTCGTCAACATGAGTGCACCGACGATAATCAAGGCGGGAGCTGTGATTGCCGCTACGCCAGAAATGGCGCCGATAAGTGGGCTGAAGAAGAGTGTCAATCCGAATAAACCAGCGACGACGGCCGTCGTGAGACCTGTACGTCCACCTTGCGCGACACCGGCAGCAGACTCGATGTATGCCGTAGACGGGCTCGTTCCGACGAATGATCCACCCATTGTGGCAAGCGAATCGGCAAAGAGTGCACGGTGACCATTCTCAATTGTTCCATCTTCTTTTAAGAGACCGGCCTGTTTTCCTACACCGACAAGCGTACCTGTCGTATCGAACAATGTGACGAGGAAGAACGAGAGGACGGCCCCGAACAATCCGTATTGAATGACATCACTAAATGCCGTCACAGGGTTGACCATGAGTCCCTCGGGAAGCGTCGGCATCGCCGTGACACCGTCGATTTGTAAGATGTCCATGAAGTACGCCGTAATCCCGGTGAGGACCATTCCGATGAGTAAAGAACCGGGTACGTTTCGTGAGAAGAGAAGTGCCGAGACAATCAAACCACCGAGTACAAGTAGTACTTCTGGAGAAGACACGTCACCGAGACGCACTAAGTTTGCTTCATCCGCAACGATTAAGCCTGATAGTTTTAATCCGAGTGAAGCGATGAACAGACCGATTCCGGTCGTGATGGCATGCTTCAACGATGTCGGAATCGCTTGAATCAACTTCGTCCGAATCGGAGAGAGCGACAAGATTAAAAAGAAGACGGACGAGACGAAGACGACGCCGAGTGCGGCGGACGGGGCAATCTGTTCTTGAGCGACGAGCGTGTAAGCGAAGAATGCGTTGAGCCCCATCCCGGGTGCTACAGCGATCGGTAAGTTCGCATAAAACGCCATCAAGCCAGTCCCGATGAGGATGGCAATGATTGTCGCCGTGAATGCTTGTGCGAACGGAATCCCTGCGTCAGATAGAATCGCTGGGTTGACGACAGAGATGTACGCCATCGTCACGAAAGTTGTGATCCCAGCAGTCACTTCCTGTTTAACATTCGTACCATGTTGTTTCAATTGAAAAATATTCATCGATATAACTCCTTGTTTCGGTCTATTTCCGAACATTAATTGAGAAAAATGTTTAAACTAACGTTATCAACTTGATGACTATACAAAAATGTTTGATTCCCGTCAATTGTTTTGAGTAAAAAACATGAAAAATGAAAGTTGAAGACAAATAATGTTCGGAAATAAACTTTTTTTAAAAAGATGCTTGCTCTGAAACGCGTTTCAGAAGATACGGTATAGACAAAGGGAGTGGAACCGATATGAAATCGACAACGTGGAAGACATGGTGCAGTGGAATCGTATACGAGCTCGTCATCAATCAGTTGTATACACCGTTTGGAAAAATGTTGTGTACCCGTTTCCGTGAAGAGTTTCTTCATCTGCCGTTAGAAGAGCGCTTCCGTCTCGTTCAAGCGATTCGTTCTCAAGTCATCGAAAGAGGTGACAGTCAGCAAGCAGAGTGGGTACACTATATGCAAAGACTGACAAGTTGAGGTGAGATGAATGGCAAACATTCGAGATATCGCAAAGCACGCTGACGTTTCGGTGACGACGGTTTCGCGCGTCTTGAACGAGCATCCGTACGTATCGAAAGAAAAACGGACCCGTGTCCACGAAGCGATGAAAGAACTCGGGTATTTGCGAAATCAACAGGCACTGACGTTGTCGACAGGGAAGACGCAACGAATCGTCGTCATCCTACCTTATATGGATCATCCGTATTACGGTTTCTTCGTCAATGGGCTTGCCAAGGCGGCGCTCGAGCACGATTACCGGCTCGTCATGTGGCAGACGGAGTATAAGTTGAGCGAGGAACGACAAGCGCTCGATTTATTGAAACATCGTGAAGTCGATGGGGCAATTGTCTTGTCTCATGAGATGTCCTTTAAGGAAATGGAGACATATCGCGCGTATGGACCGATTGCTGTGGCGACCGTCGGTGCACCGGAAACGATCTCGTCGATCCATGTCGATCATTACGCGTCGTTCGTATCAGGTATTCATGTGCTACAGGAGCATGGATATGAAGAGATTGGAATCATCTTGTCAAGAAGCCATAGTCCAAGTTCCCTTGCGCGTCAGCAAGCCTATTTCGATGAAGTAGCGCATGCGCGTGAGCAATGGATTTGGACGGGCTATTTGACGAGTGAGGACGGTATTCGGCTAGCTGAAGCGTTCCTCTCTCAAAAAGAGCGTCCTCGAGCGCTCTTTTTCTCGTCCGATTATGTCGCCCTCGGATTTTTAGGAGAGATGCAACGGCGAGACATCAAGATTCCTCAGGAAGTCGCCATGCTCGGGTTTGACGGACATCCGATCGGTCAGGCATTCGGACTATCGACGATGCTTTCCCCGAATGAACAGATTGGTCGTCGCCTGTTTGAAACGACGCTCGCTGAGATGAATGGAGCCATCCCAGAGATTCACGGAATGACTGTCAGCTACCAAGCGGGAATGACACTTTAGGCAACATCCTCGCTCGACTCTTTTGAAACGTTTAGAATGAAAGGAGTAGTCGAGAGGAGGAGATGTTATGAAGATTCAAGTAACAGAAGAAGCGCTCCAATGGTTTAAAGAAGAAATGGAAGTCGAAGCGGGCCAAACGGTTCGTTTGTTTGCAAAATATGGGGGTTCGACAGACTTGACGCACGGTTTCTCCGTTGGGGTCATCACGGAAGACGTGAACAATGCGGCTGTTGAGACCGAAGAAGACGGCATTCGTTTCGTCGTGGCGGAACAAGATGAATGGTTGTTCCAAGGACAAGACGTGAAAGTCGAACTTCGCGGAGAAGAAATCGTCTTCGTGCAAGCCTGACGTTTCAGTTTGTTTACGTTTGATGAAATATCGTTTGACGAAATCTGGCTTGGGGAACAGATTACGACAAGTCGGATTTTCGAAAGGGTGACACGATATGTCAGACAAAGAAAAGCGTGAGCAAGAAGAAAAGTTGAAACGAGATCAACCGGACATCTCCCATGAAGAAGATTCGAAAGGAGATCACTCCGACCTCGAAGAGACAGATGAAGACGAACAATCTTAAGAGCCGACACGGCTCTTTTTGTTTGGGGAATTGAAAGAAATGCCGTGGACGTTATAATGGATAAGGGAAAACTATTTAGTGAGGAGAATGAGACATGAGTACAGTACTAGTCTTCGGACATAAAAATCCAGATACCGACACAATCACGTCAGCGCTCGCCTATGCCGAGTTGAAAAAGAAATTAGGAATGGACGCAGAGGCAGTCCGTCTCGGTGAAGTGAACGGGGAAACACAATATGCGCTCGATCACTTCCGTGTAAAAGCACCACGCTTGATTGAAAGCGTGAAAGGTGAGACCGAAGAAGTCATCTTAGTCGACCATAACGAGTTTCAACAAAGTGCGGATGGTATCGAGGACGTGCGAATCCTTGAAGTCATCGACCACCACCGCATCGCAAACTTCCAAACGGCAGACCCACTCTACTATCGTGCAGAGCCAGTCGGCTGTACGGCGACGATTTTGTTGAAGTTGTATAAAGAGCATGGTGTCGAAATCGCAGCGGACATGGCCGGTTTGATGCTTTCAGCTATCATCTCGGACTCACTTCTCTTTAAATCACCGACATGCACGGATGAAGACGTCAAAGCCGCGAAAGAACTGGCTGAGATTGCTGGCGTCGATGCAGAAGCATACGGACTTGAGATGCTCAAAGCCGGGGCAGACCTTAGTCAAAAAACGATTGAAGAACTCATCTCACTCGATGCGAAAGAGTTCGCAATGGGCGACTATCGTGTTGAAATCGCGCAAGTGAACACGGTCGATGCGAACGATGTCTTGAACCGTAAAGAGGAAGTCGAAGCCGCAATCGCCAACACGGTTGCAGCGAAAAACTTAGACTTGTTCGTATTCGCCATCACGAATATTTTAACGAACGATTCGGAAGCCATCGTCGTCGGACCAAAACCAGAACTCTTCGAACAAGCGTTCAACGTCACGCTTCAAAACGGATTAGCGACACTTCCGGGCGTCGTCTCGCGTAAGAAGCAAATCGTGCCTGTTTTAACAGAAGCGGCAACAAAATAAAAACTCGAAGCGAATGCCTCGAGCGGAACTGCAGCCGATTAATCGTCTGCAGTTTTTGTTAAAAAAAAGACTGGACGATGAAGTCCGATCTTACGATGATTTTGTTTGTCGCCCGTACGTTCCGAGACGCCATAGTTTTTCGAACGGTCCATAACGGTGACTCTTCAGCCACCACATCGAGAAGAACGCCTGGACAATCAAGATCCCGATGCTGAGGAATAAGCCTTCGGTTAAAGAAAGCGCCCCGTATGCCCCGAGTGCGATCACCGGTATGAAGACGATCAGTGTATGCGTCAAATAATTCGTGAGTGCCATCCGGCCGAGCGCTTGAAGCGGCGCGAACGTACGACCTTTACGAACGGCTACCGTGAACAGACAGACGTAAGTCGTGGCGAGTAACTTCCCGGAAATCAAGACGGCGAACAAGTTCAGCCAAAAGTATGGATACCCTTCACCGTAGTGATGCCAAATGATCACGCCGAAGAATGGGAGGGCGAGGACGGCGCAGATGATGGCCGTTCGCATTAAGCCTTCTAGACGCCACGTCAGGAGTTTTCGTTCGCGTCCGATGTACAGCCCGAATAAGAACAGACTGAGAATCTCGAAGCCGACAACGAAAGAGTTGGAGAAGGCATTAAAGATCTCAACAGAATATCGATAATCGAACCAGGCGCCAAACCCTTGATTGAATACATCAGGGAACGGAATACCGCTGTAATAGGTTCCGCCCACGCTCCATTCATTCAATGCAGAAGTTCCATATAAGAGCAGGATACTTCCAATCAACAGTCCCCATGCCCAGGTCAGAATGGAACGGTTGCTCAACTTATAGAAAAGGGGAAGCAATAAGCCCCACATCGCGTACGTATGGAGGATATCGCCTGACCAAATCGCCAAGTGTGCGAGTCCAAATAAGAAAAGAATTGCAATACGGCGTATGTAACGACTGACCGATTCACCTCGGGCGTAAGAACGCTCGAGGAAAATCGAAAAGCCGATCCCAAATAGGAGGGAGAAAATCGTGTAAAACTTCGTCTGCACGAACAAATCGAAGAGCGTACGGACGAACAAGTCGCTCCCATAATAGTCGGGACGACCGAATATCCAGTCGCTCCCGAGCATGCTTGGGATATTGACGAGGAAAATGCCGCAGAGGGCAAACCCTCGGATAATGTCATACAAAATAATCCGTTCATTCGTTTGAATTGGGCCAGCCATACGACACGTCCTTTACTGAGTTAGAATACTTTCGTCGTCCATGATTCACAGTTCCAGACGTCTGTGACGATATCCTCATAGAATTCTGGTTCGTGACTGATGAGGAGGACGCTTCCCTTGTACTCTTTCAACGCACGCTTCAACTCTTCCTTCGCGTCGACGTCCAAGTGGTTCGTCGGCTCATCGAGTAAGAGCAAGTTCGTTTCGTTGTTTAAGAGTTTACACAGGCGTACTTTCGCCTTTTCCCCACCACTGAGGACAGAGATTTTACTTTCAATGTGCTTCGTCATGAGACCGCATTTCGCGAGCATCGCGCGTACTTGTTGTTGGTTGAGTGACGGGAACTCGCTCCAAATCTCTTCGATACATGTGTTGTTGCTCGATGCTGCTTCCTGTTCGAAGTAACCCATCTCAAGGAACTCACCGCGTTCGACGGTTCCTTCAAGCGGGTTGATCAAGCCGAGCAGACTCTTCAAGAGAGTCGTCTTCCCAATTCCGTTCGCTCCGACGAGGGCAATCTTCTGACCGCGCTCCATCTGGAGGTCGAGCGGACGTGAGAGCGGCTCGTCGTATCCGATGACAAGACCTTTCGCATCAAAGATGAGTCGTCCCGACGTACGTGCCTGCAAGAAGCGAAATTCTGGTTTCGGACGTTCCGCACTCAATTCGATGACATCCATCTTATCGAGTTTCTTCTGACGTGACATCGCCATGTTTCGTGTCGACACACGCGCCTTGTTTCGGGCAACGAAATCTTTCAAATCCGCGATTTCAGCTTGTTGACGCTTGTAGGCGGCTTCAAGCTGCGAGCGTTTCATCTCGTACACTTCCATGAACTTGTCATAGTCGCCGACGTAGCGGTTCAACTCTTGGTTTTCCATATGGTAGACCAAGTTGATGACGCTATTTAAGAACGGGATATCGTGTGAGATCAAGATGAAGGCATTGTCATAGTTTTGGAGGTAGCGCTTCAACCACTCGATATGCACTTCATCCAAATAGTTGGTCGGCTCATCGAGGAGCAAGATATCTGGCTTCTCTAAAAGCAACTTCGCGAGCAATACTTTCGTACGCTGTCCACCTGATAAGTCCGTGACGTCACGATCGAGACCAACGTCTAAAATACCGAGACCACGTGCGACTTCTTCTACTTTCGCATCGATGATATAAAAGTCGTTCGAGTCGAGCGTCTCTTGAAGTTCACCGACCTCAGCGAGCATGTCTTCCATCTGTTCCGGTGTCGCGTCACCCATCTCCATGTAGAGTTCGCCGATGCGCGTCTCCATGTCGATCAAGTATTGGAAAGCACCTTTCAAGACGTCCCGAATCGTCATCCCGCGCTCAAGTACTGCGTGTTGATCGAGGTAACCGACACGGACGTTTTTCGCCCATTCGATTTTCCCTTCATCCGGTTGCAGCTTGCGCGTGATGATGTTCATGAACGTCGATTTTCCTTCACCGTTTGCTCCAACGAGACCGATATGCTCCCCTTTTAAGAGGCGGAAAGAGACATCGTTCAAAATAGCGCGGTCACCAAAGCCGTGGCTCAAGTTTTGTACCGTTAATATACTCATAATTCGTTTTCGTTCCTTTCAAAGTAAACTACCCGATATTGTAGCATGAATTGGATCAAATTAGTACGCCAGTCCGACCGACTCTCGTACGTGTTCCTGTTCTTCAATCGTATGAAGCATGAACTGGGCGACGTCTGCCCGTGAGATGTGCTTCCCGTTCTCTGGCACTTCATCGATGGTCGTGCGATATGTCGAGGTGCGAGGACCGTCCGTCAATTGCATCGGTCGTACAATCGTATAATCGAATGACGAATTTCGCCATAAGTCCACGGCTGCGCGATGATCACGGAGCGGTTTCCGGAGCATGAACGTAATGGCTTTCCCCGCAAGTCCCGGAATTTCATTGTCGATTCCAGCTGAAGCGAGATAGATGATACGTGAGATGTTGTTCGCTTTCATCGCCGGGACGAGTTTGTCTGTGACACTCGCTAAAAAGTCCGGGTCGCTTAAATCCGTACCGAGACAGCTGACAACCGCATCGTGACCATGCATTGCTTCCGTCAATGCATCGATGTCATATAAGTCGCCTTCGATGATTTCAAGTTGTGGCGTCCGAATCAACTTTTTCTGTTCACGAACGAACGCGGTGACGTCATGACCGTGCTCGATGGCTTGATCGATGAATTGATGTCCGGTCCGACCGGTTGCGCCTAATACGAATAACTTCATAAGGGCAGGGCTCCTCTCTCATATCCAATATCTACAGTATACAGCAGTTTCAGAAAAATCGAACATTTCACCGTTTGATTCCAACCTATTGCATTTCTCTTCAGCTCGTCTACAATAAGGTCTATCTTAGAAAAATAGATTCGCACTCGTATATCAGCGGAAATATGGTCCGCAAGTCTCTACCGAACTACCGTAAATGGTTCGACTACGGGTGGCGCTTGTCGTATGCTATCGTTGATTTCCATGCGGTTCGTTGCCTCCCGATGAGGGGTGACGAATCGCATTTTTTATTGGAGGGAAAACAATGAAGCAGTTAGAAGACAAAATCCGTGAAGAAGGTCGGGCCCTTTCCGACCAAGTGTTGAAAGTCGACGCTTTCTTGAATCATCAGGTCGACCCGGTACTCATGAAAGGCATCGGTAAAGAATTCGCAGAACGTTTCAAAGACGCTCAAATAGACCGCATCGTCACACTCGAATCGAGTGGGATTGCGCCGGCGATGATGACGGCGCTTGAGATGGGCATCCCGTTCGTATTCGCGCGTAAACGAAAATCGCTGACACTCCAAGACGACCTCGTGGAAGCGGACGTTTATTCGTTCACAAAACAAGAGACGAACCGCATCAGCTTGAGCCGACGCTTCGTCTTACCAGGCGAACGTGTTCTTGTCATCGATGACTTCCTCGCGAATGGGGAAGCGGCACTCGGACTGACACAACTCGTAGAAGCGGCAGGTGCAGAGGTCGCGGGCGTTGGGATTGTCATCGAAAAGTCATTCCAACCAGGGCGCGATAAATTGATCGAGCGTGGCTATCGCGTCGAATCGTTGGCACGCATTGCGAAATTAGAGAAAGATCATATCTCGTTCGTGGAGGTCGTTCGATGAATACGTTCAAGACAGCTAGTCTAGGATTCCAGCATCTACTCGCGATGTACACGGGAGCGGCAATCGTTCCGCTCATCGTCGGGGGTGCCATCGGGCTTGGTCCAACCGAACTCGCCTATCTCGTCGCAATTGATTTATTCATGTGTGGGGTGGCGACGTTATTACAAGTATGGACGACACGCTTTACGGGTGTCGGATTGCCGGTCGTCCTCGGATGCACGTTCACGGCGGTCGGTCCGATGATCGCCATCGGAAGCGCGAACGGGATCACTGCCATTTATGGTGCGTTGATTGCGAGCGGTCTCATTGTCATCCTCATTTCTGGATTTGTCGGGAAACTTGCGCGCTTCTTTCCACCGGTCGTGCTCGGTTCGGTCGTGACGATCATCGGTCTCTCGCTGATTCCGGTCGCCATCAATGACATCGGTGGCGGGATGCCGGGTGAACCAGGGTTCGCATCGATGCAGAATCTCGGATTAGGTGGCTTAACGATTTTACTCATTCTCGTCTTGAACCGTGTCGGGACCGTCTTCACGCGTGCCGCTGCCGTCCTCTTTGCCGTCCTCATCGGAACAGGGGTTGCTGCTTCGCTCGGTCTCGTGAACTTCAGTCCTGTCCGGGAAGCGGGTTGGTTCCAAATGGTTCAACCGTTCTACTTTGGGGTGCCGACATTCGATGTGTCTGCCATTCTCGTCATGACGCTCGTTGCCATCATCTCGATGATTGAATCGACCGGCGTGTTCTTGGCGCTCAGTGACATCACGAAAAAGCCGATCGGTGCAAAAGAATTAACGAAAGGGTATCGTGCGGAAGGCGTCGCGACGATTCTCGGAGGGATTTTCAACAGTTTCCCATACACGACGTTCAGTCAAAATGTCGGACTCGTTCAATTGTCAGGTGTGAAATCGCGCCGTGTCATCTTCTGGACAGGTGGGTTACTCATCTTGCTCGGGTTCCTCCCGAAAGTGGCCACATTCACGACATTGATTCCAAAGCCTGTTTTAGGTGGGGCGATGCTCGTCATGTTCGGAACGGTCGCCGCTTCCGGGATTCGGATTCTGAGCCAGGTCGATTTTTCGAAAAACGAGAACTTGATCACCATTGCACTCTCGATTGGTGTCGGACTCGGTATTACAGCAAATCCGGCCATCGTCGCCAATATGCCGGAATGGCTTCAATTGTTCACAGATAGTGCCATCGTGGCAGGCTCCTTCACAGCACTATTATTGAACGGATTCTTCCGTATGATGGACCGTTTCCGTCCCGGGACAATCATTGCCGAGGAACGACAAGTCGGCTAGACTGAAGGAAATAGTAGTCGAGGAGGAGTCTTGAATGGGGAAAACTGCACTTGTCGTAGGCGCGACCGGATTGATTGGCCGCGAATTGGTTGAACAGTTGTTAGAAAGTGATCGTTATGATGCCGTCTGGATTGTCGTCCGTCGCTCGAAGCGTTGGAGCCATCCGAAGCTACATGAAGTCGTCGGGTTCGAGGAAATGGATGCGTCCCTTCCGCATATCGACGACGCGTATTGCGCCCTCGGTACGACAATTGCGGTCGCTGGTTCGCAAGAAGCGTTCAGACAAGTCGATTTAGAGCTGCCGCTTGAAGTCGCTCGTATCGCCAAGGCACATGGTGCAACACGCTATGCGGTCGTATCGGCGCAAGGTGCATCGTTACGTTCATCCTTCTTTTACAATCGGGTAAAAGGGGAGCTTGAGAATGCGTTACGGATCTTCAACTTCCACCATTTGATTATCGCACGTCCGTCTTTATTGCTTGGGGAACGTGATTCATTCCGACTCGGAGAGAAAACGGCTGAAGTTCTCAGTCGACCGTTCCAACCATGGTTAATGGAAAAGGCACCTGAAGTCGCACCGATTCAAGCACTGCATGTCGCCCGTGCCTTGATCATGGCATCTGAAGAAGGCGAAGGGGTCGAAGTGTTGACGTCAGGGATGATGCAGAGGATGAGCCGATGACTCCATTGACGAAAAAGCGAACGAAAGCCGTCTTGATTGATAGTATCATTGCAGGTCTCGTCAGCGTTGGCGTGGAACAACTCGTACGAAAGAAAGTAAAGAACGAGTTCGTGCATGCGGTCATCACACCGACACTGCTGGCATACGCCATGGAAGCCTGCCAAATGAGTCGAGGCGGACAAACCATCGGCTATAAACTGATGGGGCTTGAATTGAAAAACGATGACGAAACGCCTGTCACGGCGAAACAAGCACTACAGCGCGCCCTACACCGTGATACTTCGTCAGTCGTTCGTTATTGGAAAGACCGTGCACATTTCGAACAAGAAGACGGCGCCGTGTTACCGCACGATGCCCGTTACCATATGCATGTACGTGAAAAGAACTGACCGATATATGGCCAGTTCTTTTTCAATCCTTGATTTTACTTAAGATGGCAGTCGTTAAGGCGACGATTGTTCCGAGGACGAGTCCATTCGAAAAGACGGTCGCAAGGAGCGGTGGCAGGTCATTCATGGAACCGGGTGGCAGAAGCATCGCCCCGGCACCGATGACGAGTGGGAGACCGACCGTAAGTGAGGCCGTCGATTGTTTTAATTCGAAGGCGGCCTCATTGATTCCGATGATGATCATCGTCGCGATAAGCGGAGTCACAATCGCATAACCGACAGCAGCCGGGATACTTGCAATCAACGAGACGAATGGACCGATGAGTGCTAACCCCATCATGAGGGCGTGGGCAATCAAATGCGGAGCACGCTGGACGCTCTCCGTCGAAGAAAGGAAACCAGCTGTCCCGGAGATGGCGACAGGACCCGGTGTACCGAACAGACCGGCCACGATTTGACTGACGCCACTGGCGACACCCGATGCGGGAACGTTCCCTTTGATTTCTCGTTTTTCGCGAGAACTGACGATGCGCTCAATCAACTTGATGTTCGCAAGGACGTTTGTCATGAGAAGCAAGGTGATGACGAAAGCCGTCGGCAACAAGTTCCAATCCCACACCCAATTCCCGAACGGAAGCAGTTCCGGTACGAGGAAGAAGGATTCTGAACGAACGATTGGATTTCCAAGGTCGAGTAAATGGAACAAGCCGAACCCGACGAATAGTGTCATGACGAGTCCGTATTGTTTGAAGCGACTTTGTTCGAGTGTGAGCGCGAACAAAACGAGCCCTGCCGTAGCGACAGCTTGGACGACATTGATTCCGTCTTCCGTCACCCCAAAGCCACCTTTAATGACGGCTCCTGATAATTGGAGGACGAGTAAAATCATATAGACGCCAAGCACTTGTGGTGTAAAGAGGGAGAGCATGCGTCTTAAGATACCGGTGACAGTCAGCAACACACCGATCACACCGCTCAAAAACAGCATGAATCCGAGTGCCTGTAGCGTCTCTTGTTGACTTCCATATAAGGCGGGACCGATGGATGCGTATAAGGTGAAGACGCCCCACCAAATGCCGGCAGGTCCTTCGAGAATAGGGAGGCGATGGCCGAGCATCGTCTGGATGATGCTGAAGAGTGCGAAGATGAAGAGTGAGCGGGATATGAAGGTCATCGTCTCATCTGGTGACAGTTCAAACAAGGCGGCGATGGAGAGTGGTGGTACAATATTTGTAGCTAAAATAAAAATAAACCACTGAATCGTCGTGGTTACATTACTTTTGGTCATGGTGTCCCCCTGATCATACTTTTTCTTATTAGTGTAACGTTATGGTGAAGTGGATGCAAATGGAGGCTATATAATGAAGAAATTCTTCAAGTGGACCGCACTCACAATCGTAGGATTGCTCCTTGTCGCGGTAGCTGGCTTTTTGATTTGGACACAGTTTACGTATGGACCGACCGATGAAGCGACCCAGTATGCGGAAGAGGGGAAAGTGGTCGACAACCGTCTCGAGTTTGGAGACACGGCGAGTGAGGTCGGTGTCATTCTATACCCTGGGGCGAAAGTAGAGAAAGAGGCGTATGCGTATTATGGAACACGTTTGGCCGAGGAAGGATACTTCGTTGCCATTCCATCGCTTCGTCTCAATTTAGGTATTTTAGATATCGACGCAGCCGATCCCATCATCGAAGCACATCCGGAGATTGAACGTTGGATCGTAGCCGGTCATTCACTCGGAGGTTCAGCGGCATCGGGTTACGCGCTTGAGCATCAAGAGTTAGTGGAAGGTGTCATTTTCCTTGCATCATATCCGATCAGCTCGATGGTCGATAGTGACTTACGCGTGCTATCCATCTCGGGTGAGTTGGATGGATTAGCTGTCCCAGAAGACATCGAGGCGAGTCGAAGCGACCTACCTGACGATAGTCAATTCGTACAAATTAAAGACGGGAATCATGCGAATTTCGGAATGTATGGTCCTCAAAAAGGCGATCAGGAAAGTCCGCTCACATCGAAAGAACAACTCGACGAAGTATTATCAGCAATTCTCGAATGGTTATGAAAAAACGTGCGCACCTTCATCGAGGTGCGCACGTTTTAGCGTTGATCGAGCGAATAGCTGACTGCGGTCAATCCGGCCGTAACGAGTGCGACCAGACCGCCGACGAGTGCGAGCGTCATGATGGGGCTCGTCGCATAGACGACACCACCGAGAGCGGAACCAAGCCCAATCCCGACGTTACTCGCCACGGGCATGAGCGACGAGGCGAGACCTTTGGCGTTCGGATTGAACTTCTCCGCCAAATCAATCAAATAAATTTGTGTCGATGTCGTCAATAAAATCGCCATGAACGACATGAGGGCGATATTGAGGAGACCGAGCGTCACATTCGACGTCGTCACGAATAAAGCGGCCAAGACGAACGCCTGGACAAGAAAGACGAATCGTAAGCGTCCAATCGGATTGTGACTGGCGATCTTTCCGGCAGCGATATTACTGAAAATCGAGATGAAGCCGTATGCGAATAAAATCGGACTGACCCAAGCGACCGGTACACCGAGGACATCTTTTAAAATCGGCACGAGATACGTATACACGACATATGTCGCCCCGAAACCGAATGCCGGAATCAAGAAGGCGATCAAGATGCGAGGGTTCGTCAAGAGTGCCATTTGTTCACGGAGTGATGCTTTTTCTTGAGACAATTGATTTGGCAAGACACGATAAATGGCAATCCAGGCGACTGCACCGAGCAGAGTCGTCAACCAAAACGTTGACTCCCAGCCTGCCTGTTGTCCGATGAACGTCCCAATCGGAACCCCGAACACGTTCGCCATTGTGAATCCACCGAAAATAAAGGACACGGCCACACCCCGTTTTGCTGGAGGGACACTTTCGCTGGCGACAAGCATGGCAAGCGAAATCAAGACACCTGTGACGACGGCCGTCAGCATGCGTAAGACGAGTAACCATTCATACATGGGAGCGAGGCTACTCAATAAGTTCAGGACGGTGAAGAGAATCGTCAAACCGAGCATTAATTTACGCTTTGGAAGATGACTCGTCAAGGACATCGTGATTGGCGTACCGACGGCGAAACTGATCGCGAATGCCGATACGAGACTTCCTGCTGTCGCAATGGAAATAGATAGACCACTTGCGATGTCGGGTAATATCCCGACGATGACAAATTCACTCGTTCCGAGAACGAAGGTTAATAAGGATAGGGATAAAACTAAAGTCCAGTCGCTTCGACTGAGCGAGCTTGTCTTCATGTTCAAACACTTCTTTCTGTTTCATTCATTAGTAGTTAGACATCAGTCTTCTATCACGTTACAAGATTTTCTCCAAAAGAAAAACCCTTTTCTCCCAAGTGGGAAGAAAAAGGTGAATCAGCGCCAAAACACAGTGGCTTCGACACCGGCGTGGTCGGAGACGACCAGGCCGTTCTCCCCATCGAAGACAACAGCATGGCGGGAGACGTGAATGGGTGCATTCGTCAACATCAAGTCGATGCGGAGCGATTTTTTGTTTTCATCCCATCCTGCAATTTTTCCTTGTACGGTCGCGTCGCCTTCGCGTTCTGTTGCGAGATGGAATAAGTCTTGAAGTCCGTTCTCCATCAAATAATCGTATCCTTCACCTCGGATGAAGGCGTCGTTATTGAAGTCACCGAGTAGAAGCGCGTGGTCGTCGTGCTCGACGCGATGTAATAGTTCATCCAGTTGATGTTTCACGGGCTCTTCTTCGTCATGCCACCAGCCGAGGTGACACGAGTAGACGGTCGTTGGAGCTTCATGACCTTCAATCACGGCTTTAACGATTTTGCGGGACTTGTAATTGTCTGGGTCCGTTGTCTTGGATACGAAGAATGACTCGGTCGACAGGAACGGTGTGCGCGACAAGATGGCAACGCCCTCTTCGTAAATATCATAGCCGTAATGGGCGAAATCCCAAGTCATGTGATAGTGAAGGTCTAACTCGTTCAGACGTTCAACGAGGACGTGTGCGAAGTTGTTTTCACGGATGTTTCCGTAGATGAGTGGCGCCTCCTTATGTTGATTGACTTCTTGGAGTGCGATGAGATCGTATTCTTCACTCGCAATACGTTCGACGATGGCATCGATCTTTTCTTGTTGACGGTCTTCTAACCAGGCGTGACAATTGAGCGTTAAAATATTCACGGTAGTCCTCCTTTAGAAAAAAGGCCAACTCTCGAGCGAGTTGGCCAGTAGATTATGCACCGATGACGTCTTGAATGTCTGATTTCAATACGTCGGCTTTCGGGCCATAGATGGCTTGGACTCCACGGTCTTTCACAATGAGACCCATGGCGCCATTTTTCTTCCATTCTTGTTCGTCAGAGACGAGTGTAACGTCTTTGACGGTCACACGAAGACGAGTCATACATGCATCGACATCTTCAATATTTTCTTCCCCACCGAGAAGTGTGATAATCCCCATGACTTGTTCATTACCTGTCACAGATGATTTTTCTGTCGCTTCTTCCATGTAGTTCCCGTTACGTCCTGGTGTCGGCAAGTTCATCTTCTTGATGAAGAAGTTGAATACTCCGAAGTTGAGGAAGAAGAACGCGACAGAAACGAGCACGAAGTTGATCAAGTCTTGAAGAAGTCCCGCTTTGACAATCATCGGGATGCGCGTCAAGAGTTCGATTGCACCGAAAGCATGAATACGCAAATCGATGATATCTGCCAATGCGAAGGCAGCACCGGCCATGAGTGCGTAGACGACGTAAAGGACTGGCGCAACGAACATGAACATGAACTCGATCGGTTCTGTGACACCCGTCAAGAAGACGGCGAGTGCGGCTGACAAGAACATCGGCTTGTATTGTTCTTTCTTCTCAGCATCGACGTTACGGTACATTGCGTAAGCAGCACCGATTAATGCAGCGAATGACAAGATGACTTGACCGACTTTGAAGCGAGCTGGTACGACATCAGCAAGTAGAGCGTTGTATGCAGCTGTGTCACCAGCAGCACGCAAGTTGACGAGGTCTGTTACCCATGCCAACCAGAGCGGGTCTTGACCAGCAACGACCGAACCAGCTGTCGCACCTGTTAAAATCGTATACGTTCCGCCAAGTTCCGTGTAGTTCATTGGTACTGTGAGCATGTGGTGTAAACCGAACGGCAAGAGAAGACGTTCGAGTGCACCGTAAACAAATGGAGCAAGGACTGGAGCCGTGTTACGTGATGTGGCAATCCACTCACCAAAACTGTTGAGTGCCCCTTGGATTGTTGGCCATACAATTGATAGAACGATGGCAGCAACGACCGAACCAAGGATGACAACGAATGGTACGAAGCGCTTCCCGTTAAAGAACGAGAGGGCGTTCGGCAATTTGTTGAAGTTGTAGAAACGGTTGTATAGCGCACCACCGAGAAAACCGGCGATGATTCCGACGAACACACCCATGTTGAGGGCAGGTGAACCAAGTACAGATGTGAAGTAGTCAGCGACGACAAGATTTGCACCGAAGAGTGACTCGATTGTCGCTTCTGGGTCCTGAAGCATAGCGCCGTTGACACCGAAGATGGCACCTGTGACACGGTTGATCAAGATGAAAGCGAGGAGTGCGGCGAACGCACCACCTGCACGATCTTTAGCCCACGAACCACCAATCGCGACTGCGAAGAGGATATGTAAGTTGACGATGATGCCCCAACCTAAATCTTCAATGATACGAGCTGTTGTTAATAGAATACCGACGTCTCCGGCTGACATTCCAATCAATTTTCCGATGGAAATCATCAAACCGGCGGCTGGCATAACGGCGATGACGACCATCAAGGCCTTACCGAGTTTTTGCCAAAAATCGAATGAGATCATTTTTTTCATGCTATACGCTTCCTTCCTGTGAGGGAATTTTATCTATTTTTTGTTTGCCAATAGTGCAATCGCTTGCATAAATGATTGTAATCGATTGCATAAATTCATGCAACCGTTTTCGCTATTTTCATTTGTTTTCATTTTTGAAGCGGGAATGATAGATGTGAGGCGAACTTGTCAGTCGAATCGAATCTAGCTACAATATGATAGGTTGAAGGGAGCGAGAAAGATGGGTTGGAGACAGACGACATCTGCTTTGACGAAAGACGAGCAGATTGAATTAAAAGAAGAGTTATTGCAGAAGGGTGTATTGCACGAGGACGATCTTCCTCTATATGAGATGCTCATGCCAGATCGCATCAAACGGATGTATGAAGTATTGAATACACGAACGAACCATATCACGATTTTGACGGAGGGTGTCGACGATCCGCACAATCAATCTGCCGTATTGCGTTCGGCCGATGCGTTCGGGGTGCAGACGTTACACGTCGTCGAAGGGCGTGCGAAGTTCAAACCGAACTCGATTATCGCCAAGAGTGCCGACCGTTGGGTGGACGTCGTCGAGCATGGTTCGATTGAAGAAGCGATTGATTCCTTAAAAGAAAGTGGTTACCAAGTATATGCGACGGCATTGAGTGAGGAAGCGATCCCGCTCGAAGAAGTGGATGTGTCGAAGCCGACTGTTCTTCTATTCGGGAATGAACATAGTGGTGTGTCAGAAACGGCACTCCATAAGGCGGACGGGAACTTTGTTATTCCGATGCAAGGGTATGTGCAGAGTTTGAACATCTCGGTGGCAGCAGCGATTTCCTTGTACGATGTCACGACACGGTCTCGACATATCGTGACGGATGGCTATGAACTGCCTGTCGAGGATCAGGCACGTATTTTTAAAGACTGGATGGTCAAGAGTTTGCCGAAACGTACGCTCGGACTTTATAAACAAAAAGGTGTCACGGCTTTTGAACGGGAAACAGGAAATTCAGAATGAACGGCGAAATGAACAGACGTACGGAATCTTTGTCCAGAAACTGAAAGGGGATGGCACGATGAGTACGACGAGTTCATTTATCGTAAAAGATGTGACAAACAACTTTAAGGATTTTGAAGAGGACTTTTTCCGACTGTATCGCACGTTATATGGCGACCTCGATCAGTTGCGTTTTAAAGAGCGTTTATATCGGCACGCCAATCCGCTAGTGTTACTGGCTTTCTCGGAAGAGGAACTGATCGGCTTTAAAATTGGCTATGAGGCGGAGCCGTATCGGTTTTATAGCTGGGCGGGCGGCGTCCATCCGGACTTCCAAAAGCATGGCATCGGTCGCAAGCTGATGGACACGCAACTCGAATGGGTCGAAGCGCAAGGGTTCCATTCGATTCGGACGAAAGCACGTAATACGAACAAAGGGGTCATCATTTTGAATCTCCTTTGCGGATATGACATCATGGGCGCTTACACAGAAGATGGCGAGCCGCGCATCATGATGGAAAAACAATTGAACAGATGAATGGTTGCCGCGGTCGTGTGATCGCGGTTTTTTTGATGAAACCGATTCGCATGAATGAACGTACATAAAGAAAAAGGGGGAATTTGAAATGACAGTGTTTGGATTTGGCGGAGATCCGTTCGATAATTCGATAGGGGATTCATTTTTTAGTGGATTGTTTAGTATGTTTCCAATCATTTTCATGGTAGTGTTCGGTTTGATTATTTTTGCGTTCGTAAAAACGATTTTTCATCATTCCAAAACATCGAGCACATTGAAAGACTTACAACAATTCGCCTCGCAGCTCGCCGATGATCCGAACGATGACACGGCTGAGCGATTGGCAGACTACTTACGGGGTGTCGATTCCTTTTCGATTGAACGGACACGGATGGAACCGTTCCGTGTCGCACTCGGTTGCTATCAATTGGTGATGGAGTCGAGATCCGTTCGCGAGGAGACAAAAGAACGGCTCGATCGACAATATAAGCGTCTCGGCATTTTAGACGGAGAAAAGTTTGCGGATGAGGATCCTCCGCGACGAAGTTCTTCTTCATCGAACCATCATGATATCCATCACAATCACCATGACCATATGTAAAAAGCGGAGGAATCCCTTCGCTTTTTACATATAACGTGAAGCGTCAAATTCAATATCGGTCTGATAGCGGACGGCCTGGATGGCACTTTCGATTCGAAGAGCCCGTTTTTTTATGTCACGTGCTTTTAAGCGATATAGTTCTGGGTCATATAAGGCGTGTTTGATCACGGAAACCCCGTGCACGTATTCTTTCTTCGGACGAAGCGATAATTTTTCATAAAGTCGTGCTTGAACAAGTAACTGAATGGCGAGTTCGATCGCCTCGACGAGCGGGAGCGGACCGTCGTGCGTTTCAACAACGGCTCGGACGTTCGCCTCTTGAATGAGACGGTCGAGTTGACGTAAGTCTAAACGGATGTGCTCGAGTTCCATCTCGATGTCTTGGAGGGAGCGGGACTGAATGGTCGGGATGGATTCATTCGCTTGAAGCGAGATGAATGCCACATGCTCAATCTCTTCGGTCAATGTATCGATTTGCTCATGGAGCAACTGTTTCAATGTTAGGGCATCTGCAAGGTTCATATCGATTTCCTCCTTCTGCTTTCTCTAACCGTACCACATCGAGAATAACGAAAAAAGATGGATGACATCTCATATTGCGGGAATAAAATAAATTAGAAAGGAGGAAGGACGATGAAGAAATGGAAAGCGCAGTGGGTGATTGCACTCGTCCTACTCCTGTTCGGGACGGCGACATTTCTCTATCAGTGGCTTGATGTAAGTCCGGGCGATATTCGCGACTATATCATTCAATTCGGTTGGTTGGCACCTTTGATTTATATCCTCTTATTCACCGTTCGTCCGCTCATCCTGTTTCCGACGTCCGTCTTATCAGTCGCTGGCGGATTGGCGTTTGGAATCTTACCGGGGGTCATCTATACCGTGATCGGGGCGACATTGAGTGCCCTCGTCGCATATTACGTGGCCATCTATTTCGGTGACCGTTTCTTGCATCACTTCGAATCAACGAATTATGAAACCATCCAGCATAAAATCGAAGAGGACGGGTTTTTCTATGTTCTCATTTTACGTTTGATCCCGCTCGTCAACTTCGATTTGGTCAGTTATGCTTCCGGGTTGGCCAAAGTAAACGTACTCGCGTATCTGTTGGCAACCGTCGTCGGTATGATTCCCGGGGCGTTTGCGAATAATTTTCTCGGGAGCAGTATCGCCAGTGGAGATTGGACGCTGATTGCCTTGGCATTCGGAATCATGCTCGTGTTGACGCTCATTGCGACCGTGTTCCGTGAACCGATCAAACGACAGATTCATCGCTATCAAAAAAAGTAGGCGACTCCTGATGGAGCGCCTACTTTTTGATTAACGGTTGTCGACCGTCTCTGGATAGAGGTCGTGGTTGAACAGACGATGTTCTGCCATTTTTTCATATTTCGTGCCCGGCTTTCCATAGTTGTAATACGGATCGATCGAGATGCCGCCACGTGGTGTGAATTTGCCCCATACTTCGAGATAGCGTGGCTCCATCAATTTAACAAGGTCCTTCCCGATGACGTTGATGCAATTCTCATGGAAGTCACCGTGGTTACGGAAACTGAACAAGTACAACTTCAACGACTTCGACTCGACGAGTTTCTCATCCGGGATATATGAGATGTAAATCGTCGCGAAGTCAGGTTGGTTCGTGATTGGGCACAACGATGTAAATTCGGGTGCGTTGAATTTGACGAAGTAGTCGTTCTCCGGATGACGGTTCGGGAACGCCTCGAGTACATCAGGTGTGTATTCAAAAATATAAGGGACGCTCTTCTGTCCGAGGAGCGAGAGATCTTGTAAGTCTTCTGGTCTCATGTTCATTCTCCTTACACGCCACGTTCGTTGGCGTACAGTAATGTGTGTAGTTGCGGTAGGACGCGAACGCTTTGCCATGACGGGTCGCGTGCGACGTCTTCCCATAGTTGTTTCAAGCGACGGAGCTGGGCATCGGTGATGTCTCCGTCAGCACCTGGCTCGGGGTTACCGGCCGACAAATACATGACGTCCGGTGAGTAGCGTTGTTGTACTTCTTTTGCGTAAGCGAGGTCCACTTCATCAAAGACAGCGACCTTGAATGTCGTCTGCTCCGGGCGTAAGCGTTCGACGATGTCGTCAAGTTGCTGCCAGTTTGTCTTCATACCAGACGACGGGGGCTTCGGACTGAGGGTCACGTCATCGATCTGTGTGAGCCAGTCTTGATAGCGGCTACCTTGTGTCTCGACGGCGAGTGTGACGCCGCGTTCTTTCAACTTCACGACAAGTTCTTCCATGGCGGCGATGAGGAGCGGGTTGCCACCCGAGATGGTGACGTAATCGTACATACCGAGTGCGTCAAGGCGAGCGATGACCTCGTCGGCTGTCAGCATGTCCGGCTTTTCTGAACCGTCCCATGTGAAGGCGGAATCGCACCACGAACAGCGATAATCGCAACCGGCGGTCCGGACGAACATCGTCTTCTGTCCAATGGCACGTCCTTCTCCTTGGAAGGTCGGTCCGAACACTTCAAGAACAGGAATTTTCACGATTCCACCAACCATTCACGGCGGAACTCAGCATACGACGTCGGCGTTTCATACAAACGGACGAATTCGACGCGCACGTCGCGTTCATTTGGCAGGTGTGTCGCCAACTGTTCAAAAATCCAATAACACATGTTTTCTGCAGTTGTATTCATATAAGGGAGTGACTCGTTCAAATAGCGATGGTCAAGATACGGCTCAAGCTCTTCTTTGAAGATCTTTTTCAAATCACCAAAGTCGAGCGTCATCCCACGATTGTCGAGAAAGCCGCTGACACCCATTTGGAGCTTATACGTATGACCATGAAGGGCACGACATTTGCCGTCATAATCAAAGAGATGGTGCGCCGCGTCGAACGTCACTTCTTTGACGATTTGAACGCGATGCGGGCAGTAGATGAGCGACCCTTCTTGTTTCGATTCGACACTGGTCGGGGCGAGGAATGGAGCATGTTTCATACGCGCACCTCCTCATAGGCTGTGAGTCCGTTTTGGCGAAGCTTGCACGCCGGACATTCTCCACAACCTGAACCGATGACACCGTTGTAGCAAGTGAGTGTGCGTTCTTTGACGTAGTCAAAGGCACCGAGCTCGTCGGCGAGTGCCCACGTCTCTTTTTTATCGAGCCACATGAGCGGTGTGTCGATGACGAATGGATAATCCATCGCTAAATTGAGTGTCACGTTGAGTGATTTGATGAATTGGTCTCGGCAATCCGGGTAACCTGAAAAGTCCGTTTCACACACACCGGTCACGATGTGATGCATACCGAGTTGTTTGGCCATGACGGCCGCAAATGATAAGAATAGATGGTTGCGTCCATCGACGAACGTATTTGGAACATCCGCATTGTCGATGTCGAGATCGTGTCTCGTGAGCGCGTTTGATGTGAGTTGTCCAAGTAAAGACAAGTCGAGGATGTGGTGTGGGACATCGAGTTCTGCCGCAATTTCTTTTGCGACCTCGATTTCCGCATCATGGCGTTGACCATATGCGAACGTCACCGCCTCCACATGGGAGAATTGTTGTTTTGCCCAAAATAGGCAAGTGGTTGAATCTTGGCCACCACTAAAGACGACCAAAGCTTTTTCGTGTTGCATGAAGCACACTTCCTTTTCGCTAGTTTTGATGTCGGAGGAGGTTACGAACTCCGGAGGTCACCCTCAAGCATATAATTTATCATAAAAAGACGTTTGACAGGGAGAAAGGAAGCGAGTATAGTAAAAAACATCACTGACATGCTTTTGTGCATAAAAGCGTTTAAGCGGTTAGGCGAAATAATAAAGATATAACGAAAGGAGGGGACGTCGATGCAGATGAAAGGAAAAGAAGCTGTATTCGTCGTGTTGATGAGCGGGATCACCTTGCTCGCACTGATGTTTTTGGCCAAAGCGACGCCACATATGGCGATTTTTGGCACAATGGTAATGGTAGGTGGATACGCATATTATCGTTCACGCGACTTCAAACAGATTGAAACGGCGATGATCAACGGGATTCGTGAAGCGATCATGCCGGTATTGATTTTGTTATTGATTGGGATGCTCATCGGAGTATGGCAAATGTCCGGGACAGTCGCGACGATCCTCTCCATCGGTCTAAATACAATCTCTGCGGAATGGTTCTTACCAAGTGTCTTATTGATTACAATGATTGTCTCGACATTCACAGGAAGTGCGTTTACAACGGTCGGAACGGTCGGTGTCGCTTTGTTCGGTATCGGGACGGCACTGGGCATCTCACCGGCTCTTGCTGCAGGTGCCATCGTGTCGGGTGCCCTCTTCGGAGATAAGATGAGCCCGTTGTCAGATACGACAAACTTTGCGCCGGCAGTGGCGGGTGTAAAATTATTTGACCACATTCGCTTCATGATGGGGACGACGATTCCGGCGTTCATCATCACATTGATTTTATTCACGTTCCTCGGACATAGCGGTCAAACTGCCGACACGACTCAAATCGCAGAGGCGCAAGCCGCGCTCAGCGGACGGTTTGATCTCTCGTGGCTCACGTTGATTGCTCCTGTCCTTGTCGCAGTACTTGTCTTCCGCCGCATGCCGGTCTTGCCGACGATGCTCGTCGGGATGTTCGCGGGTGTGTTGACGGCTGGTTTCGTTCAAGGGAACTGGAGTATCTCGAACTGGCTCGGTGTCATGCAGTCTGGATTCAAGTCTGGTGTCGAGAATGAGACGATTGCGAATGTACTCGATCGTGGTGGTCTAGAATCGATGCTTTGGTCGGTCAGCCTCGTCTTGATCGCTCTTGCATTCGGTGGCTTGTTACGCGAACTCGGTGTGTTCCAAGCCATCGTTGAATCGTTGCTCGAGCGTTTGAAGTCACCAGGAAGTTCTGTTTTATCAGTTGTTCTCAGCTCAATCGGTGTCAACTTGCTCGCAGGAGAACAGTACTTGTCGATTCTCTTGCCAGGTCAGGCATTTAAACAAGGGTTCATCGATCGAGGGATCGACCCACGCTACTTGTCACGTGCGCTTGAGGATGGTGGGACCGTGATCAACCCACTCATTCCTTGGGGTGTCTCGGGAGCGTTCTTCGCAGCGACACTCGGCGTACCTGTATTGGAGTACGCACCGTTCGCCTTCTTCCTTTGGCTCAGCCCGGTCTTCTCCATCATTTTGGGATACGTCCGATTGGGGAAGCAACGTGAATCGCTCAAAATCGCATCATAATATCAAGGTGTCCTGCAACGCAGGGCATCTTTTTTGTATGCACCATATGACTTTTGAGAAAATAGGAGAAACGGAGGTGGAACCATGAAGCGACTCGATCTGGCATTTTATGAACAACCGACACTCGAATTGGCACGTGCCTTACTCGGTCAATATTTAGTAAGGCGACATCCAGAGGGTGACATCATCGCAAAGATTGTCGAGACAGAGGCTTACCTCGGTGCCATCGACCGGGCGGCACATAGTTTCGGAGGGCGTCGAACGAAACGGACGGAAGTCATGTTCGGACAACCCGGGCATGTGTACACATACCAAATGCATACGCATACGCTTCTGAACGTGGTCAGCGGTCCAGTCGGTACTCCGGAAGCCGTGTTGATTCGAGCCATTGAACCGATTCAAGGACATGAATGGATTGCTTCGAACCGTCCTGGGGTGAAACGATATGACCAGACGAACGGACCCGGGAAGTTGACGAAAGCACTCGGTATCACCATGGATTTATACGGTCACTCTTTTCAACACGACCCACTCTACATCGCGGAGGGTGAGGCAGGAGTAGTAATCGAGGCGGGTCCCCGCATCGGCATCCCGAACACGGGCGAGGCGCGTGACTATCCGTATCGCTTCTTTGAACGCGACAATCCGTACGTCTCGAAGTTCCGTTGAACGCCACTTGAGAGGTTTAACGGATTCATGCCAGTGGAACAGTCCTTATGTGCATAAAAAACAAACAGAGGGAGTGTTTAGAACATGGCAAAAGTAGCAACGCTCATTACAGATATGTTTGAAGATGTAGAATTCACGGGTCCCCGTGACGCATTGGTGGATGCGGGACATGACGTCGTGACAATCGAGAAGAAAGCAGGCAACACGGTAGAAGGGAAGCAAGGAGAGGCGAAAGTGAACATCGATCAATCGATTGACGATGTATCGCCAGAAGATTTTGATGCCCTTCTCTTACCGGGCGGATTCTCTCCTGACTTATTGCGTGAAGACGAACGCTTCGTCTCGTTCGCCAAAGCCTTTATGGACGCGAAAAAACCTGTCTTTGCAATCTGTCACGGACCACAGCTGTTGATTACGGCGAAGACGTTAGAAGGTCGTGACGCGACCGGCTACAAATCGATTAAAGTCGACATGGAGTATGCCGGTGCGAAATATGCGGACAAAGAAGTCGTCGTCTGTCAAAACCAGCTCGTGACGAGCCGTCAACCAGATGATATCCCGGCATTCAATCGAGAGATGCTTAACTTACTCAAATAACACATCGACCACGAGATTCGTCTCGTGGTTTTTTTGTGAATTCGGGAATAGACAAATAAGGAGGAGATTCAAATGAGAAAACGAACACGTTCACCAAGTTAAGTTCGTCGAAACATTATTTGGTTAGGGTGGATTCGTTGGTTTGAAGGGCTGATTCCCGCATACGTGATTGAACGGTTGTTTTGGGAGTCACGAGGCATCGCCATTCAAGAAGTCGTCTATTTGGAGATGATCTATGCGCTCATCATCGTCTTGTTCGAGGTGCCGACCGGCGTGTGGGCGGACCGGACGACACGGCGTCGGCTGATCCAGGTAGGTGTAGCCTTGGAGTGGTTATCGTTTTGGATCTTGTTATACTCGTTCACCTTCAGCGGATTTTTTGTCGCCATCAGCTGTTCGGCCATTGGGTCGGTCATTCGAAGTGGAGCAGAGAATGCGCTGCTATACGAGTCCTTACAAGAAAGTCATGAAGCGTCGTCGTTCGAACGGGTTCTTGGTAAACTGAACGCGATTGGAATTGTTGCCGCTGTGACGGCGGCATTGAGCGGCAGTATGTTGGCTCAGTACCTTCCCTTGGAGTGGAACTACAGACTTTCCATTTTCAGTTTATTGATGGCGACCGTGTGTAGTGTATTTCTCGTTGAACCCCTTCACAGTGAAGCAGAAGAGCGCTTGACGTGGCGGCACTTATATTGAAAGGTTTTGAATTTGTATGGTCGCACACAACCCTTCGTAACGTCACCATCGGATTTTTGGCCGCTGTGTCCGCATTCAATTTCATCGATGAATTCTGGCAATTGTACGCACGTGATGTATCCATCCCGATCTACTGGTTTGGTGCCATTTCAAGCGTCCTGCTTTTGATTCAGTTACCTGGTCAACTTTTTGCGGGGACGCTTATACGATTTGCGTCATTCGAGCGTTGGTTAAACGGGTTCGGTTGGTTAATGGGCGGTGGATTTCTCCTCGTCGGGTTGTTCCCGAGTCCGATTGGAATCGGTGTGATGGGACTCCTAGCTCTATTGTATGGGGCGATGGAGCCGCTCTATTATGGACTTTTGCACCACCAAGTTCCTTCATCCATTCGAGCGACGACGGAATCATCTGTCTCGATGCTGTGGCATCTCGGTATCCTTGTGTTGGGGATAGTCTTTATTGTAGGGACGACAGCGTCGCTATTTTGGGCGTTCATACTCATTGGGCTTGTCGTTTGGTTCGTTCATGCGATTATCCGCTAACCTTTACAGACATGGGGCATAAGCCATGTCTGTTTTTACGTCTTAAGACGGACGAAAGATTGTGTCGAGAAGTGTATGATGAGAATAATCTTGATGAATCAATAGGAGAAACAATGTGGAATGGTATGAATTATTTGTAGGCTTTTTGTTAGGTGTCGTCGAGGGATTGACGGAATTTGCCCCGGTCTCGTCGACCGGTCATATGATTCTCGTGGACGGTCTCTGGTTGAATTCGAGTCAGTTTTTAGGGCAGGAAGTAGCGAACACGTTTAAAATCGTCATTCAATTAGGATCGATTTTAGCGGTCGTTGTCGTCTTTCGAGACCGGTTCAAAGCGTTGTTGAATCCGAAGTCGCTGCTCACCTTAAGGCAAAGCGGGACCGCACGCCAATTCAATCTCGTACATATTTTGATCGGATTGTTGCCTGCTGGCGTCCTCGGTATACTGTTTGAGGACTACATCGATACACATCTCTTCTCGGTCAAGACGGTGTTGGTTGGGTTAGTCATTGGGGCATTCTTTATGATTGCCGCAGATTTATCAGGCGTGAAGCGTCAGACGACCTCCACGCTAGATGACATCACGTACAAGCAAGCACTTGGGGTCGGGTTGATTCAATGTTTCTCGCTATGGCCAGGGTTCTCACGGTCCGGTTCAACGATTTCTGGAGGGGTTCTCCTCGGGATGAGTCACCGTGCAGCGGCAGATTTTACGTTCATCATGGCGGTACCGATCATGTTTGGAGCGAGTGCGTTGTCACTCTATAGCAAGTGGACGTACTTCACGCTCGATACGTTACCCGTGTTTATCGTCGGTTTCATCAGCGCATTTTTGTTCGCACTTCTTTCGATTAAATTCTTTTTGAAACTGATCAACAAAGTGAAATTGATGCCATTTGCGGTCTATCGAATCGTATTGGCTGTTGTGATTTACGTTCTTTACTTCTAAAAAAACACGTGCGAAGAGCACGTGTTTGAAACCAATGAATAGAATTGTTCGTAAAGTATAGAAGAGGTGAAAACATGGGACAAATCGTTGTAGTACTTGGAACGTTAATCGGTCTTGGGACCGTTGGGGCATTGCTTTATATGACCCGTCTAGCCTATGAATCATGAGAACGGATAATGATAGAAGCGCTCACGTTGGAGTAACTCCATGACGTGGGCGTTTTCTGCGTTATCAATCGCACGAAGTAGACCTTCCGTCTGAGACCGATGAGCAAACAGGGCGTCTTTCTTCTGTTCACTCTCATCCGTTACATCGACGATGACGTGTGGTTGTCCGAGTTCGTCTTCTGTGCGGCGATCAAAGGCAACACCTAAGAACTCAGGACGTGCCTCTCCCATCTCTTGAAGTGCTCGTACAACGGCGCGAGCTGTCGCTTCATGGTCCGGGTGGACGGCATATCCCGGATAGAACGAGATGACGGTTTCTGGCTTCACTTCGTCAATCAATGCGCGGAAACGGTCGGCGAGCTCTGCCTCGTCCTCAAACTCGACGGTCTTGTCACGAAGTCCCCACATGCGCAGATCTTCGATGCCCATCATACGACACGCGTCCTCTAATTCGCGTTTTCGAATCTTTGGTAACTCTTCGCGCGTTGTAAAAATGGGAGAACCCATATTACGTCCCATCTCACCGAGTGTCAGGCAGACGTATGTGACCGGAAGTCCCTGTTGACGATGTTGGATGATCGTTCCGGCTGAGCTGAACGCTTCATCGTCCGGATGTGGGAAAATGACGAGTAATGGACCATTCATTGTTTCTCCACCTCCGATGCGCCTTGTGGGAGCGGTTTGATATCAATATGCAGTGCACAGGCCAGTCGACCGAGTCGATCGTGACCAGCGAGTAACAATTGTTCACCGTGCAACTCGTAGTCGGTCAACCCTTCAACATAGAGCCAGCCATGATCGAGTTTTAAACCGACACGGTAAGGTCCGTTTCCTTTGATTTGACCGATGCTATATTTGATGTTGGCGTTACGGATAAACATCCCGGCGTTATGGAAGTCGGGGTCATTATGTGTCGCGTAGGCACCGTTCGTCGTTTCGACATGAACGAAAAGTGGTGTCGCGACGTGATTGTCTAAATAGTGCTGAATGTGATCAGGTTGAATCGCTTTCACGTCAGTCCCTCCAATGGAAAGGATGACCCGAAACGCGTGGTTCCGGGTCATCTGTTTACGATTGTGTTGCTACTTTTTTGCGGTATCCTGTGTGGTTCGTCGGTCCTACATACTGGTTTAGACGGAATGAGTGACGAACGGCTTCAGTGATGAACTCTTTTCCGATTTCAATCGCTTCATCAACCGTATGGCCATTTGCAAGAGAGGCCGCGATGGCAGACGAGAACGTGCATCCGCCACCGTGTGTGAATGCAGGCTCGATTTTTTCGCTTTCGAGCAGACGGAATTCATTTCCGTCGTACAAGACGTCGAACGCTGTATCAAATCCGAGCTTGCCACCGACTTTGACGATGACGATCTCTGCGCCGAGGTCGTGAATTAAACGAGCGGCTTCTTTGATTTCGTCCATCGTTGACGGTGTTTTGTCGAGGCCAGCGAGCATGCGCGCCTCGAATAAGTTTGGTGTGATGATTTTTGCGACCGGTACGAGGTGTTGACGCATTGCCACCGCGACGTTCGGATCGAGAATTTCATCGGCACCTTTACACGCCATGACCGGGTCGACGACCGCGTTCTCGATGCCATACTCTTTGATTTTACGAGCGGCAAGTTCGATAATTTCTGGTGTCGGGAGCATACCCGTCTTCACTGCGTCCACTCCGATTCCAGCGAGGACCGTATCGATTTGTTTTTCAATCAGTGTCGTTTCGATTGGAAAGACTTCATGGTTCCATGCGTTGTGTGGGTCTTGTGCCACGATCACTGTCAAGGCTGTCATGCCATACACACCGAGTTCTTCCATCGTTTTGAGGTCGGCTTGGATTCCCGCGCCACCACTTGTGTCAGAACCGGCAATCGTCAATGCTTTTTTCATCGTCATAATCGTCCATCCCCTTTGTCTGTTTGGATAGTTTCACTATAACGACTTTTTTGAATTCCGACAAATGCAAGGATTATAAGAAGTGTTCATAACTTTTCAGAAAAAACATGCAGGATATTCATCATATTTGGGGAATAATAATGAATAGGGTGTAGACCACTTTATTATTGGCTGGGAGGAAATCGCATGTTAGTGCATAGCTTATGTATCCCGAAGAAGGATGTTGTCACCATCAGTGAAAAGGCAACATTGCGGGAAGCGCTTCATACGCTTGAAGAGACAGGTTATCGCTGTGTACCTGTTTTAGATGAGACGGGAACATTTTTCCGCGGTAACATTTATAAAATGCATATTTATCGTCATGGAATGAACGGGGAAAACATGGACGATAATGTGATGACGCTTATTAAGAATACACAAAAGTACGTACATGAATCAGATGGCTTTTTTGAAGTATTCTTCTCAATTAAAGAGTTACCGTACATTGCCGTATTAAAAGACGAAAGCAACGAATTCTATGGAATCCTTCCACACGGGAAGATGCTTGGGATGCTCGAGGAGGCATGGAGTCGTGACACAGGTAGCTACGTCTTGACGATTGCCTTGAGCGAACAGGCAGGAGCGCTCGAGAAGATTACAAAAATCGTGAACAAATATACGTCAATCGCAAGCTTGATGACGCTTGATGCAAAAAGTAAGGTGTTGCGTCGCGTACTCGTGACGTTACCACCGGACTGCGAAGAAGACATGAAGAACAAAGTTGTTGCCAAGCTTGAACAAAAAGGCTTCCGAATTGTCGAAGTCGAGAATTTGAATAATTAAATAAAGAATCCTTCCACACGGCGTGGAAGGATTTTTTAGTCGAATCGTTTTTCCATTCGGATATCAGACCAAAATTGTCCGTCCCAATAGGTGAACTGTTCAATACGTCCGATTTCCTGGTAACCACATTTCGTATACAGGCGATGTGCTGCATGGTTAAAGGCGAATACGCCGAGTTCCATGCGAGGGGTGTGTTGTTCTTTTAGTCGTTCTTCTAAGAGGCGGAGCGCTTCTGTGCCGACACCTTTCCCACGACCAACGGCTTCGCCGATGACGAAACCGAGCCATGCTGTACCGGGTTCTTGGTGATACAGATGGGGCGGATCGTACATAACATTCATTTCGCCGACGAGATGATCGTCTGCGTAAATGAGAAAAATATCATGTGTCAGAAGTCGTTCTTCTAAATCGTTAACTGTCATTTCATAAGAGGCCGTCAATTCTTCTTCAGAGCGACTCGGACGAATGAGGTGTACGATTTCAGGATCGTTATTCCATCGATTGAATGTATGGACGAGTTCGTCGGATGCGGTTGTTAGTGGAACAAGCGAGATATTCATAAGTCATTCTCCTTTCTCGCTTGAACACATTCGATTGATTCGTCAAAAAATCCTGCTCTTAGAGTGGTTTCAACACGTTTAAGTGACTTGGTAAAATTTCGAAGGTGAGCGGTAATGTGCCGCCCGTGTCACCATCTGCGTTGACTGGAAGGGATTCGGATGAAGTAACTTTCACGTGTGTCGTGCAAAACGAAGTGACGCTGTCCGTTTCCTTCAATTTTCCTGTGAACAGGGCAGGTGTTAATTGAAGCGCGTCTTTCAATCCAAGTTCTTCAAAGATATAGACGTGAAGAAGACCATCATTAAGACGTGCATCGGGTTCAAAGTTCTCAAATCCTCCGACCGAATTCGTCAGCGCGATGACAACGAGGTACGCCTCATCATCAAATTGACCATCCTCGCTCTCGATTTTCAGATCATAGGGACTATGTTCACGGAAGGCTTTCACGCCCTCGATTAAATAGGCGAACGGACCCCACCTCGTCTTATCTTCCACGCTTACTTCGTCGACAGCTTCGGCAATCAGTCCAATCGCGATCACATTCATAAAATAGCCGTTCTCATATTTACCGATATCCATTGGTGTGGGTTCAGCATCACGGAGCGCCTCGATTGCTTTTTTTGGATCGTTGGGGACACCGAGTGCACGGGCGAGGTCGTTTACTGTACCGAGTGGAATGATGCCAAAATCGGGACGATGTTCCGCTTCGGCAAGTCCGGTTACGGCTTCGTTCAAGGTTCCGTCTCCCCCCATCGCAATGACCGCACGATAGTGTTTTTCCGCTGCCTCTCGTGCGAATCGGGTTGCATCTGCTTCTTTTTCGGTGAAGCGGACATCCACCTGTCCATATCTTTCACGTAATACTTCTTCCGCATGTGTCGCGTGTTTTTCCCCTAACTCTTTTCCTGAGGATGGATTAACGATCAACATGACTTTGTCCATTCCGGCATATCTCCTTTTCAGTTCGAATACTGTCCTTTATTCCCGTACGAGAAATCAATTACTCCTAAAAATCCCCCATGACCGTCAACACTTGTGGGCTGACCTTCATGGGGGATTAGAACAGATAGAGAGTTTAATAATGGCGAAATGCGGACATATCTAAATGACTCGCTTCTGACTCGTCGACCGCGAGCTCGATGCGTAAATGTTCATTAAATGGTGAGACTAAGGCACCCATACACGCAACCGGTTCATGGTCGGGGACCGGTGATTTACGTTTCGTTTTGACGAACAAATAATCCGATCGTTTCAACGTCAACAAGAAACGTTCCACAGCATGCGGTTCACGGGTCACGTTTGGCCAAGGTAAATGATTGAATAATAAAAAGACTGCGCCTTCTTTTTCAAGCGCATAGTCCGGCGCGATGCCTTCTCGATTCAACAAATCGATGACAGCGTGCAAAAACTCCCGTTTGATCGTCAATGAAATTTCGTAATACTCACGCATACGGTCCACCCTTTCTGAAAATCACAATACTACCATTCTAAACGTTTCCGACATAAGCGACAATGAAGAAGTTCCTTGACGAAGTATTTTTCCCGGCTTATACTTCATAAGTCCTGCTATACTAGTGATATAAGATGAACGAATTGAGGTGAAACCGACATGATTGAATCCCTTGAATTGAAGGCGTGGGTCGTTCTTGCGCGTGCGATGGATGCCATCAGTGATCGTGTAAAAGAAGATTTACGACGCCACCAGCTAAATTCAACAGAGTTCGGTGTTTTATCCGTTCTGTATAAACGAGGCGATACCCCGTTACAACAGATTGGAGACCAGATTTTGATTACAAGCGGTAGCGTGACTTACGTGATTGATAAGTTAGAGAAGCGAGGACTGATTGAACGAATCGCCTGCCCATCTGACCGTCGCGTCACATACGCTTCGTTGACAGACGATGGAAAGGCGCTTATGGACGTCGTCTATCCACAACACATCGAAATCTTTAAAGATATATATGGACCGTTAAGTGAAGACGAGACGGAACAATTAATTTCATTATTGAAACGAGTCGGTTACAACGCAGCGGGCAAATAAAGCCCGTTGCTTTTTTGTTTAATATCTTGAAGTTAAACTAATTGACGATGAGATATACAGATGATATAGTTCTAACTGTTATTGAAAATTAGAGATTACACAAATGGAGGATTTTACGATGACTAAAGTATTATATGTATCGGCTAACCCGAAACCAACTGAACTTTCATACAGCAAACAAGTGGCAGAAACATTCGTTTCGACACTCCAAGCAGAAAACGCATCAATCGAAGTAGAAGCAATCGAACTCTACGATGTCGATGTTCAAGAAATCGATGGGGACGTACTCAGTGCATGGGGCAAATTCGCTTCTGGCGAAGCACTCACTGACGTAGAAGCGAAGAAAGTAGGAACAATGAGCGGCATGCTCGAGAAGTTCATGGAAGCGGACCTTTACGTATTCGCGACACCAATGTGGAACTTCTTCTTCCCAGCACGCATGAAGATGTTCCTCGACAGTGTTCTCATGGCGGGTAAAACATTCCGTTACACAGAGCAAGGTCCAGTCGGCTTACTTGAAAACAAACAGGCGATCCACATCCAAGGAACAGGTGGAATCTACACAGGAACAGACCTTAACTTTGCAGATGCATACCTTCGTCAAGCGCTTGCGTTTGTCGGTGTATCTGAAGTGACGACGTTAGCGGTTGAAGGGATGAACCAATACCCAGACAAAATCGAAGAAATCGTTGCGGACGCAAAAGCGAAAGCAGAAGCACTTGCGAAAGAAGTTGCAGGCGCTGTAACGGTATAACCTGGAGAGACGAGTCGACCGACTCGTCTTTTTGTATGCAATCATTTTGGGTATGATACAAAGGGAAAGGGGAGTATGCAATGGCAGATCAGTTATCGAGTCGACTACTTGGAGACTGGACGGATATCATCCAAGAGGAGATGAAACAGCCTTACTTTCAACAGTTGAAGCAATTCGTCGACCAAGCGTATGAAGAGACGATCGTTTACCCGACCCGAGAAGATATTTGGAACGCATTTATTTACACGAAATTTAGTGAGGTGAAATGCGTCATTTTAGGGCAAGATCCGTACCACGGACCGAATCAAGCGCATGGACTCAGTTTTTCGGTGCAGGACGGGGTGCGTTTCCCACCGTCTCTCCGAAACATCTTTCAAGAATTAAAAGATGACGTTGGGTGTGATTTACCAAAGAATGGAAATCTCGAAAAATGGGCGAAACAAGGGGTCCTTCTCTTAAACACAGCATTGACGGTCGAAGCGGGGAAGGCGGGCTCTCACCGCGGAAAAGGGTGGGAGCAGTTCACGGATTCCATCATTGAGCGGCTCGGGAGTCGTGAGGAACCGATTGTATTCATTTTGTGGGGAAATGATGCGAAGAAGAAAATGAAATGGATCGGAGATCAACATAAAGTGCTCACTTCCGTTCACCCGAGTCCGTTATCATCCCATCGGGGCTTCTTTGGCTCAAAGCCATTCTCCCAAGTAAACGATGCATTGAAGGAGTGGGGACAATCCCCGATTGAGTGGTGTCTCTGACAGTCTACGGAAATTCGTAGGCTGTTTTTGTTGACGCGTCGAAAAACGTTTGGTACAGTAACTAACAAGACATCACTTTAGTGCTTAAAAGCATATATGCATAACAGCATAACTGTATAAAAGATAAATAATAAAAGCGAAGAAAGAACCGAAGTAGAGACATCTTCCCTGGCCCAGAGAGCGTGTGATGCTGCGAACACGCCCAAAAGATGAATCGAATTACAGTTCCCGAGCTCTCATCATTGAGCGGTCCCCCGTTATCGGATTCAAGCGGCTAGAATTTCTCTAGCAACCAGGGTGGTACCGCGGCTTTGTCGTCCCTATCGATTCAATCGATAGGGATTTTTTTGATTTTAAAGGAGGACTTCACATGTTGACACAATCGATTCCAAAACACCTAGCCCCACATATCTCACCGCAGTTCTACAATGAATACACACCAACGGATCACGCCGTTTGGCGCTTCGTGTTGCGGTTGAACTTGCACACGTTAGAAGGGAAGGCGCATCCGTTTTACATCGAAGGATTGAAACGGACGGGAATGGGACCGGACCGATTGCCGAACGTCGAACAGATGACGGACGAGATGCGGGCGGCCGGATGGTCGACGGTCGCAGTGGATGGACTCATCCCCGGCGTTGCCTTTTTTGACTTCCAAGGAAACGGGATGCTGCCGGTCGCGACAGATATTCGGAAAGTCGAGAATATTTTATACAGTCCAGCCCCTGACATCATTCACGAGGCGGCGGGACATGCGCCAATGTTGATGGACCCAACGTTTTCGGCAATCGTCAAACGCTTCGGTCAATTAGGGGCAAAGGCGTTCATGAACCGAGAAGAACATGCCTCGTTCGCCGCATTGAAACGCTTGACGATTGTGAAGGAGAACGCCAACTCAACGGAGCAAGACATCGAGGCGGCGGAGAAAGCCGTACATGAGGCGAAAGCACAAGTGACTGGCTTTTCTGAGGCACAACAGGTCGCTCGTATCTTTTGGTGGACCGTTGAATTCGGATTGATTGGTGACCTCGATAATCCGATGATTTACGGGGCGGGTCTCTTATCATCGGTAGGGGAGAGCCGTCACTGTCTGACGGATGCGGTCATCAAACATCCATTCGACTTAGAACATGCGTTACAGACGAAGCAGGACGTGACGAACATGCAAAAAGAGCTGTTTGTCATTCCTGACTTTGATACACTCTCTTCTGTCTTAGATGAATTAGAAGGAAGAATGGCGATTCGAAAAGGCGGGATTGAATCTGTGGCGAAAGCGTTGGCGTCGGGAAGTCAATCGACGATTCGACTCGAAGATGGGTCAGAACGTGTCGGCATCGTTCGTCATATGACGGAGTCGAACGAACATACGCTCATTCAATGGGATGAATGCACGATCGTAAAAAATGGTCAGTTGACGAAACGAGAACGTCATGGCCTTCTCATTGCCCATGGCACGGAATCTGCGCTAGACCGGGATGACCTCTTTGAGGACGGGACGACCGTTCGTCAAGCATGTGCATCTGATGCGCTCGAAGACGTGATCGTTCAATTAGAAGGACGGACGATTTCACTCGACTCGCTCGAAGTACGGGTCGATTCGCTTCCATCCGTTTTCCCGGGAACCACGGTAGATGAGTTGATGATCATTGAAAAACCTGTGATTATCGAGCGGGATGAGCGTGTATGGACGAACGATGATCCGATGTTCAATCGCATCCATCTCATGCGTGAGCGGGGAGAATCAATCGACGGTCTCATTTCAGAAATCTTAACGAACCACCCTGACGCCTGGTTATTACACATCGAATGTCTGGAGTTGGTGAAGGATGAAGGACTGAAACAGACATTGATTGAACGTCTTGAAGCGTTGCGTCAGACTTCCCCATCTCGAAATGAACTGATTGGTCGCGCGTTCGACCTATTGCGCTAACGAAAAAGAGGCGACGTTTTCCATAGTAGGAGAACGTCGCCTCTTGTGTATTAGACGGATTGATTTGTCGTTTCACGTAAGAACGTGATCAAACGACGATACGTGGAATTGGCCGCTGGGCGGTCCATTTCGAAGTAATAGTTATGGCCGAGTTCGTGCTCATTTCGATCATAAAACACAGTCGTCACATCCGTGCGGCCAGAGAGTACGGTCGCAAATTCTTTCGCCTGCTCTTCAAAGGAATGGTCATTTCCGTCCGCGATAAACGTCGGGACGAATGTAGCCGGCACATTGACGAGTGGCGATGCTTCTGCAACGACCGGGAGTGTTTCCCAGTTGTATGTGCCGAAGTAAGCCCATCCGATGCGTTTGAACAAGAAACGGTTCACTGATTTCGATGATTCGAGCCACGATCGTTTCAAGTCGAGTGGAGCGGATAGAAGAATCGCTCCGAGAATAGAGGACTTCGGTACGACTTGTCCCACTTCGGCCGAAGGCGAATAGTCGTCATTCAACTGGATGCCGACAAATTGTGCGGCGAGCTGTCCACCATTCGAATCACCCGCGAAGAAGACACGGTCTAAATCGAGACGGAAGCGGTCATTGTTCTCCGCGATGAACGAGTACGCTTCTTCGATTTGTTTGAGCGGGGTCGGATACGTCACGTCAGGTGCGAGCGCATAATTGATACTGACGACGTTGTAGCCGTTACTCGCAATCGAAGTGGCGTATTTTAACACATCCGATTTATCCCCACCGACGAATGATCCGCCATGTACCCAAAAGATTGTTGGGACAGGTTTTCGGTCGCCTTCATAGCGAATCAAATCAAACGTTCCGTTATCATAAGAAGACAAATAGTCGATGTCTTTTCGGACAGACGTCTTTTGAACGACTTCCTCGAATCCCTTCATCTCTACTTCGTTTCCCCCCGCAAACGAAGTTTTGATTAAACGTGTGGCCGGTTTCGGTGAGAGGAATACATAAGCCGCTCCTGCGACCGCTGTTCCAATCAATCCGACTCCAGCTCGTTTCAACCCTTTATTCATCTTCCTTCCTCCCTTTCTACAATCAGAAGCTTATTGCGTGACGAGTACGTCCGTCATGTACGTTTCGATGACATGAGCGATTCCGTCTTCGTTGTTTGATTTTGTGATGAAGTCCGCTTTCCCTTTGACCGTCGTGTTGGCATTTCCCATCGCGACGCCGAGGCCGGCCCATTCAATCATCGTCAAATCGTTGTTTCCATCGCCACAAGCGATGACTTCTTTTTGCGCGATGCCGAGTTGGTCTGCTAGGAAGGCGAGACTCGTTCCTTTTGTGACGCCGGCTTCCGTAAACTCAAGGAAGAACGGTTTTGAGCGGGCGACGGCCAATTTACCAGCCAACTCTTCTTGTAGCTTCGTCTCAATTGGAGCGAGTGTGTCGCCATCGGCAAGCATCAAGCATTTAACGACCGGAGCCGTCACGGCATCTTTAAAATTGTCGACATGAATGACCGGCATGCCTGTCAACTCACCTTCAATATCGGTATATGGGTTCGGGCGATCGGTTACGATTTCGTTACCAACGTACGTATGAATCGCGATTCCTTCCCGTTCACTGATATCATGGAGATGGGCGACTGTATCCGGCTGGAGCGTGCTCGAGAAAATCTCCTCGTTTGTCGCGCAATCGATGACCGAGGCGCCGTTGAACGATAAAATGTAGCTTCCGTATTTCGCAAGTTCTAACTCACGGGCTGCATCCCACATCGCAAACGTTGGTCGTCCGCTCGCGAGAACGACTTTATAGCCGCGCGCCTGTGCATCGAGAAGTGCTTCTTTTGTCTTAGGGGAAATCGTATGGTCGCTCGTGAGGAGCGTATCATCCATATCCAATACAATCATCTTGTAACTCATAGTAGTAGGGGGTCCTCCTTCAGAATCTAATGACTCCATCCTAAACCTTTTTAAGGTCAATTGACAACCTTGTCGCAAAAACGTAACTATAATGTAGAGAAGTGAACTCTAGAAGAGGTGGAAATCGATATGAATCGAATTTTAGTAGCTGAGGATGAACATGCAATTCGCAGCTTTATTATTGTTAATCTAAAACGAGCTGGATTCGACGTGTTTGAGGCGACGAACGGTCGAGAAGCGGTCACCGCATTTGACCGCGAACCGTTCGATGTCGTCTTGTTGGATGTCATGATGCCGGAGATGGACGGATTTGAGGCGTGTGCTGCCATTCGAGATCTTGACGAAAACGTAGGGATCATCATGTTGACGGCACGGACGCTCGAAGAAGATAAAATTGAAGGACTCGGTAAAGGGGCAGATGACTACATCGCCAAACCGTTCAGTCCAGGTGAATTAGTGGCGCGCATCCAAGCGTTGTTGCGCCGTGTCGAGAAAGTGAAACGAAAAGACTCAAAACGGTTGAAGTCAGGACCGTTCGCCATCGACCTCGCCGCAAAACAAGTGACAAAGTACGGTCAATCAATCGATTTGACACCGACTGAGTACGACTTGATTTGTCATCTCGTTCAAAACGAAGAAATCGTCTTATCGCGCGATGCGTTACTTGATGCTGTATGGGGCATCAACTACTTCGGGGACCGAAAGACAGTCGATGTCAACATTCGTCGCTTGCGTCAAAAAATCGAAGATGATCCGAGTCATCCAATCTATATTGAGACGTTGTGGGGTCATGGTTATAAATGGCGGAGACATGAGGCATGAAACAACAGTTAGTCATTCGCATGATGATTGTCGTGACGATTGTCTTGCTCTTGCTCGTCGGAGTCTTGTCTTATGGGACTTACCGATATTATTACGAGTACGAGTCGGAAGCGTTACTCAGTCATGCGACCACGAGTGCATATCTATACCCTCAAGCTCAAGTTGGGTTTGAAACGCCGAGTGCCTTTTCCGTCCTCGTCCGGACGTTCGGGTATCCCGGGACTGATTTGACGATTGTCGACCGGAGCGGTTCGATTGTCAAAACGACAGGACAGCGAACAAAACAGGCCTCTTTTTCACAGGAACAGCTACAGCAACTTTCACAAGGTGAGTCGGTCGTACAGGATTATGACATCGAGAGTGAGCATTACTTGTCGGTCACGAGTCCTATCATGACGAACGATACGTCCGAGTTTGCCATCAGTTTCACGCGTCCGCTTGAAGACTTAGACACGCTCATTCGCGAAATTTGGATGACGGTCGTCATGATTGGTGTCTTGGTTTGGTTACTCGCCCTGTATACGGTCATCCGAATTGCCGATCGTTTCGTTAGACCGATTCGTCACATCATCGAGGCGGCGGATGAGATGGCTCAGGGCGACTTCGACGTATCCGTTGAGTCGAACGAGAAACATGAGCTCGGGGCATTGGCTCGAACGCTCACGTATTTAGGTGCGAAAGTACAGCAACACCAATCGACGCGGAACGAATTTCTTTCGAGCGTCTCCCATGAACTAAGGACTCCTCTTACATCGATTAAAGGGTGGACGGAGACAATTCGGGGTGGTGACGAAAAACTGTCGGAAGAGACGGAGCTCGGTCTGAGCATCATCCATTCGGAAACAGAGCGCATGATTGGTCTTGTCGAACAACTTCTCGATTACACGAAGATTGAAGAGAGTCGATTGGTTTTGTATCGTCAGGAGCTGGATTTAGTCTCTTTGTTGCGAAAAGTGACACTGCAATTAAAGCAATCGCTTGAAGACAAAGAGATTACACTCATCGAGCGCTATCCTCAAAAATCGGTCGGCTTGTTCGATGAGAATCGATTGAAGCAAGTATTTTTAAATATTTTAGAAAACGCGATTCGATTCTCACCAGAAGGGGGCACACTGACGATTCGCTTCGTGCAATCGGAACGGGTCGCTTTCATCTCGATCATTGATGAAGGTCCCGGCATCTCTCGGGAGCATCTGCAGCGGATTACCGAGATGTTCTATCAAGCTCATGTGACAGAGGGGAGCAGTGGACTCGGACTCGCCATCTCCAAAGAATTGATTGAAGCGCACGAAGGAAAGCTTGTCATCGAAAGTGAGGTTGGACACGGGACGACCGTGACCGTCTTACTGCCACTCGACCCGAGCGAACTACATTAATAGGATTAGACCTCCCGAATTCAGGCTACATATAGATGTATGTAGAATGAGGGAGGTTTTTATTATGGCGAATCAATCTTTGAAGCCGTTGAAAGGTAGTCCGAACGCTGTCTCGACGCAAACCTCGATTGATGAATTGAGAATGTCTCCGTTACCGTATGCGGGTGGTCGCGGCCAATCGATTGAAGCGATTAAAATGGCGATGAATCAGCTCCCGCGGGCTGAACTCGTAAAGGAAACAGACGATGGACTTCATTATGTGGTGACGTCGAAAGTGATGCGATTTAAAGACGACGTCGATTTTCTATTTGATGATACGACGCAACAGATTGAATTCCGTTCTGCGTCACGTGTTGGGTATTCCGACTTTGGCGTGAATCGAAAACGGATGGAAGATGTAAGTGAACGATATCGGAGGTTGATTCGATGAAGGATTATCAGTTGATTGTCATCGGTGGCGGTGCCGCCGGGATGACAGTAGCCGCGGGAGCAGCAAATTTAGGGGCGAAAGTCGCGCTTGTTGAAAAGAACAAACATTTAGGTGGGGACTGTCTACACGTTGGATGTGTTCCGTCAAAAGCATTGATTGCGGCTTCAAAGGAAGCGAATGCGATGATGCGAGCAGCACGTGTCCTCGGAACGGAGTTTAACGGTGCCGAACATTATCAAATGTCAAAAGCCCGTGTCGACAAAGCACGTGCCATCATACAAAACCACGACGGAACAGAACGTTTTGAAAAGATTGGGGTCGACGTCTATATCGGAGAAGCCTCGTTCCAAAGCCCGACTGAATTGAAGGTAGGGAACGATTTATTAATCGGGAAAAAATTCGTCATCTCGACGGGGTCGAAGCCGACCGTTCCTTCGATTGATGGACTCGATCAAGTCTCTTACTTAACGAATGAAACAGTATTTGAAGAAGAGACACTTCCGGAAAGCCTGATTGTCATCGGAGCCGGAGCGGTCGGTCTAGAATTGGCTCAGTCCTTTGTTCGACTCGGTTCACAGGTCACCGTACTCGAGGCGCAGGATGACTTCCTACCGAAAGAAGATCGAGATGTCGCAACGTACTTAAAATCTCAACTTGAGATGGCCATGCGGTTGAAAGTCGGCGTCAAGGTCAAACGAGTCGATGAAATCGATGGGCGCATTCGTGTCACGACAGAGGTGAACGGCGAAACGGTCGAATATGAAGCGGACAAGCTGCTCATGGCGACAGGTCGTGTTCCCCGGATTGATGCACTTCGTCTTGACCGGGCGAACGTTCAGGTGACGAAAGGGTATATCGATGTTTCGTCGTCATATCGGACGTCCCAATCCCATATCTTTGCGATTGGAGACACGATCAAGACACTCCCGTTCACGCATGCAGCCGGCGAAGAAGGCAAGGCGGTTGTGGCGAACGCGCTCTTTGGATTGTGGAACAAGGTTGACTACAGTAAACTCCCATGGATTACGTTCACGGACCCGGAAGTGTTTCATGTCGGCATGACGGAGGAAGAGGCTCGTGAACAACATGGAGATGAGATCGAGACGTATAAAGCGAACCTATCCGAAGTGGATCGTTTTATTGCGGAGCGACAAGAGGCTGGATTTGTCAAAGTCATTACAAAGAAAAACGGAAAAATCATCGGAGCGCATGCGGTCGGTGAATCGGCAGGCGACTGGATGCAAATCGTCGTCTATGCGATGCAACGTGGGGATAAGATTGGAAAGCTGTCCCGCATGATTTACCCGTATCCTTCGCGAAGTGAGGCTGTGAAGAAAGTGACAGACCTTTACTGGCGGAAACGGTTGTTCGAAAGTCCACTGACAGAACTTGCGAGACGCTACTTTAAATTGATGCAATAACACAAATCACCCACTCGTTTGAGTGGGTGATTGTTAGTTTGGTAACGTGATGGTCTCAATCATCTTCGGTTCGCCTTCCGATAAATCGACGAGCGGTTTGATCAACACTTCAACACGTCGGTTCTTTGAGCGGCCTTCTTCCGTATCATTTGTTGCGATCGGTTTGAACTCACCATAACTTGCGAGTGTGAACTGAGCAGGGTTCAAGGCGTCATTGGCCAATAGGCCGCGCATGAACGCAGTCGCACGTGCCGAACTGAGTTCCCAGTTTGAAGGGAAACGAGCTGTATTGATTGGAATATTATCCGTATGACCCGAGACGACAATTTCTCGCTTACCGGCCTTCTCTAAAATTTTACTGATATTTTGAGCGACGGTTCGAGCATCCGCATCGAGTGTCGCTTCTCCTAAGTTGAAAAGGGCACGGTCTTGAATCGTTAAGACGAGACCACTTGAATTGATGGTCGCTTTAATTTGGCTTTCTAGACCGTTCTTTTTAATGTATTTGTTTACATCTTCTTTTAATTCGTCAAGCTGAGCCAATTCATACGTCCGCGGGTTAGCCGTCGTATTAGTTTTATCCGTTCGACTAATATCACTGTTTGACGCAGTCGAAGCTTGGAAGACACTGACGCCTCCGGAGAATACTTGGTTGAACGAACGCGACATTTTCTCAAGTTTCGTCTGATCGATATTACTCGATGCAAATAATACGATGAACAATGCGAGGAGGAGCGTCAATAAATCGGCGTATGGAATCAGCCATCCTTCTGGAATGTGTTCTTCATGATCATGCTTCTTTTTGCGCTTCATAGTCAGCTCGCTCCTTTGGAGACAAATACACAGACAGTTTATCTTCTAACGTTTTTGGAGATTCACCACTTTGAATCGATAAAATCCCTTCAATCATCATTTCTTTGATGATGACTTCACTCTTCGAATACTGCTTCAATTTATTCGCGAACGGGAACCAAAGGACGTATCCCGTGAAAATCCCGAATAGTGTCGCGACGAAGGCGGCAGAAATGGCGTGTCCGAGCTTTTCAATATCCGATAAATCTTTCAAAGCGGCAATCAATCCGATAACCGCTCCGAGTACCCCAAGTGTCGGGGCGTATGTCCCGGCTTGGGTAAAAATATCGGCGTTCGATTTGTGTCGCTGCTCCATGTTTTCGATATCGCGGGACATGACTTCAGCAATATATTCGGAAGGTTGGCCGTCGATGACCATCATCATGCCTTGGCGTAGAAACGGCTCTTCGACTTGCTCGAGTGCCGTCTCAAGGGATAATAGACCCTCTTTCCGAGCTTGTGTCGACAAGTCGACGAATTGCGTGAGCAATCCAGACTTACTTGGGAGTTCTTGTTTTTTGAACAAGATTTTAAATAGTTTTGGAACGTTCTGAAGTTGTTCTTTCGATACGGCGATACTGACGGCCGCGGCTGTACCGACGAAAATGATAACCATTGCGGCAGGGTTGATCAGCGGCGCAACACCCGCTCCTTTTAATAACATTCCACCGACAAGGGTGAGGAACCCGAGTATGAGTCCGACTAACGTAACGACATCCATGTCTTTGTTTTCCACCTTTCCGAAATAAATCAGGACAAAAAAAGCGAGAGACGCTACTCGTCTCCCGCAACATGCGTTCCCGATGATTAAGCGCCGTTTTCATCAATCAGCATTTGAATGCTGATATTTCGTTCTTCACGCTCTATATCGGTTAATACGTCGTATTTTTTTAACAATGCGTACAATTGATTCACGACTTCTTGCTCGAGTGACCAATTGAGTAACTCTTCTAGCTGAAAATAAAGGTGAGCGGGCATACATTGTGATTGGCGCTCCAACCTTCGTGAGACATCCTCTATCGAATGATCTACCGTACTAGGGTCCACGGTTTCATTCAACCTCCTCAACATTCTTAAAGTCTATCTCCCATAATACCAAAAAATCGGGGAAAACGTTAGAGATACATTTTCTTGTTGGCATTTATAAAAGCGAGGAGTAACATGAGGCTTAGAATAATAGAAGTGAAGGAGATGTCGTGATGCGGCATAGATTGTCAGCGCGTGAGTTGCGCTTGAAACGAATCGAGGCATTCTATCGAATCATTTTTGAAAAACCCGCCCGTTTCATCGCTGGAGGGTTCTTACTCGCGATTTTCGTAGGAGCCACTCTTTTATATATGCCATTTGCCCAAGAAGAAGCGGTTTCCTGGATTGATTGTTTGTTCATCGCAACCTCCGCAGGAACGGTCACCGGATTGTCTACGGTCGATATCGGGTCATCTTTTAATTTGTTTGGAGAATTGGTCATCGTCGCCCTCATCCAAATCGGGGGTCTCGGTTTTATGACCATTGCCTTGATGCTCTTAAGTCTTTTAGGGAAGAAAATCGGATTGAAACAACGAATTCTCTTGCAGGAATCATTAAATTTATCGGGACCCGGCGGAACGGTTCGCCTCGTTCGTAATATTGTATTCACAACAGTCATCGTACAATTTATCGGGATGCTGTTCTTAACGTTCGAGTTGTATAGTTCAGAAAACTATTCGTTCGGAACGTCACTCTATTACGGCTTTTTCCATGCGGTTTCGGCCTTCAACAATGCAGGATTCGCTTTGTTCCCGGACAGTCTCATGTCATTTGAACAAAATACAGGAATCGTGGTGACGATTGCGATCATGATCATGATTGGAGGTCTCGGCTTTACGACCATCGCCGATGCCACGGAAGTGAGAGGATGGAAACGTTTGGCGCTCCATTCGAAAATTATGATTTTGTCTCTAGTGGTCATCAATGGAATCGCCTGGTTCGCGCTTATGATGTTTGAGTGGGTATCGAACGAAGGCGTCCTGTATGGACGATCGCTCGGTGAGGCGCTTCACGTCACATTCTTCCAGGCCGTGACAACACGGACGGCCGGTTTCAATACCATTGATATTTCAATGATGGCTCCGGCCTCGATCGGCTTGATTTTAATTTTGATGTATATCGGGGCAGGTGCGGCCTCAACCGGTTCGGGGATTAAAGTGACGACACTTGCGGTGATTTTCGCAGATATGTGGGCATTCATCGCCGGGAAGAAGGAAACGGTCATCATGGAACGGACGATTGGTCCATTTCAAGTGAAAAAGGCATACGTCGTCGCAATTTCGAGTTTTCTATTTATCCTCACCATTACGACGCTTGTCATTTTGACGAACGGCGATATTCCGGCGACCGCCATTTTGTTTGAAACGGTCTCGGCATTCGGAACGGTTGGGTTATCTTTAGGAATCACGTCTGAACTGAACGATGCGGGGAAAGGGTTGATCATGTTCATGATGTTACTCGGTCGCGTCGGGTCTTTGACGATTCTCTTTACGGTCGCACGACAAGCCGACCGGAAGATTCGTTATCCGAAAGAGAAGATTTTGATTGGATAAAAGTATGTGGTAGGCTGCACTCCTGATCAAAGGAGTGCAGTTTTTTTGTAGAGGTCACATCAACAAGTGGATGGAATCATAGTTAAAGCCCTGACGAATCAGGGCTTTTTGTGTGCCATAAAATAATGGACAATCTCCGGGAGATAGTCTTGCAGGTCCGGACAAACGATGCCCGTTCCGTCGAGCGCACGAATCGTTTGTGTCGTGTCAAAGTGAACGGGATGCTTGAAATACTCAAGTAGTTCATGGGGGACATCAAGTTGTTTCGTGTTCTTCCAGGCTGTGAATGCGGCATCGGCAATAACGTGAGGGACCGTTCCGCGAGGAGCACGTTGAAACATCGTCTCATGCAACATACGATAGACCTCCCGTGCGCCATGTGGGAACGGGTCCGTCAAATGGAACGTTCGTTTCATCCCGGTAGGAGAATGCGCTAAGAAGGCGGTCGCTTCCACTACGTAATCGTACGGGACGAGGTTGACTTCGACGTTCGCCCGCCCGATGTAAGGGAGTGGTTGCATCTGCTGAAGCTGGTGCATCAACTTTAAGACGAAATAGACGCCGTCAAACTTTTTCGTTTCGCCCGTTTGACTATGACCAATCACGATTCCAGGGCGAATGATGGTGATGGGCATCGTGCTCATCTCACGTGAGACGAGTGCCTCTGCTTCATATTTAGTCGCTTCATAATGATTTTTAAACTGTGCCCGATGCCATAGCTCGTTTTCGTAGACGGTTCCCTGACGACGTCCGGCAATATAGGCCGTACTGAAGTACACATATCGTTTCAATGACTTTGAACGTTTGGCAAAGGCGGTGACATGTTTCGTCCCGAGAATGTTGACACGATAGCCGGTGTCATAAGAAACGCTCAAATCATAAGCGGCAGCAAGGTGAAAGACGTAATGGACGTCTCGTTCAATGACAGACCGCATAATCGGGTCGAGAATGACTTCAGGTAACGTGATGTCTGCTTCGACGAGAACAAGTTGATGTGGCGCAAGTGACGTCGCTATGAGCAAGGTATCACGCAGGTCTTCTGCCTCACGTGTTTGATGCGGAAGGTGTAACGCATAAATCGTTCCGATTTGATGCGGTAACGAAGCGAGGTGTTCAATTAATTTACCTGCTAAAAAACCAGGGAATCCAGTAAAGGCATAATTGTTCATGACGTTTCCTCCGCTAAGTCTAATGTGAATGTGAAAGTCGACCCTTTCCCGACAGTCGATTCCACTTCGATGCTTCCACCGTGGGATTCGATGATTTCTTTACAAATTGATAAACCGAGACCGGTCCCACCAATTTTACGCGTGTCTGAATTGTCGACTCGATAGAACTTTGTAAATAATTTTTCGAAGGCATGTTCCGGAATTCCGATTCCAAAGTCACGAATGGATACATGAGCCTGATTATGGTCTTGTCGGACCCTCACTTCGATTTCTTGTCCATTCGGAGAATACTTGATGGCATTCGAAACCAAATTGACGAGTACCTGTTCGATGCGGTCTCGATCGGCAATGAGGTGAAGGTCCTCATCCGCGTCATCAAAATGAATGGCATGGTCATTCGTTTCACGAAAGCGCTCGACTACTTCTAATACAAGTTCGTTCAAAGAGAAGTGATCTTGTTTATACTCCTGATGACCGTCTTCCATACGTTGAATATCCAAGAAGTCGTTGAGCAATGAAGTCAGACGCTGCGCCTCACGTGCCATCGTCTTCAAAAAACGTTCCCGTTTTTCGGGTGTCAAATCTCGAGCGAGCATCAATTCAATGTATCCAGATAAGGAGGAAAGTGGTGTCCGGAGTTCATGTGAGACCGTACTCACTAATTCATTTTTAATTTGATCCATCCGTTCTTCTTCTGTCCGGTTTCGGAAAACGAATAGGAAACCACTATCCATACCGATTTGTCGTTTCGTATCCATGATGGTTCCGTACATTTCATAGTATTCTTCATCCCGATCGCTTGGTTGTGGGATTGAGAAGCGCATGGATACCTCTCTAGTCGTTCCATCAAGAAGTTGGTCCATCTTGCGCAGCATCTCGCTTCGGTCGCGAGGGCGGAACGTAGAGAGGAGTGGGATACGCTCCTGAATTTTGTTTGGAGCGATGCCCGGTAAGTCCATGAGTCGTCGCGCATGGACGTTCATGAACAAGACACTGCCGTTCGATTCGGTCAAGACGAACGCCTCGTTCGATGCCTGTAAGATGGACTGGATGATATCGCGCTGACGGGCAATCGCGTTTTTTTCACGTTCGAGCATGCGTTCAATCTTCTTGCGGTCACTAATGTCACGCATGACTGCTACCCGCAACGTTTGACCTTGATACGTCACTTCTTTTGGATATACTTCCATTTCTAAGAATGTGCCGTCCTCACGTCGTCCAATCACTTCATAAGGGGTTTGAATATGGTTCCGAATGCGACGCAGCACATCGGCCCGGTATCCCTCCGCGATAAATTCAACGGTTTGGCGACCTACCATCTGCTCTGCAGGAATTTTAAAGATGGATTCCGCCGCTTTGTTCGCATCGAGTATCATCCCGTCTTCATGGAAAAGGACGGCTTCGATGACGGATTCAGCAAACATCCGATAGCGTTGTTCCTTATAGCGGAGTTCTCGTTTCAGTTCGATTTCGGGACTCACATCAAATACGAAGAAAAAGAACGCGACGAGTTGCTCTTGCTCGTATACGGGATGCATGAATAATTTACCTATGAAATGTGTCCGATCCTTACATTGGAACTTCCATTCCCGGTCTCCTTTGTCGAGTGCGAGACGCAACATTTGTTCAAACGATAGCAACCGTTCCGTCTCATCTTGATAGGAAGAGCGCTTTTCACTTAACTCTCTCGACTCAAATAGAGCGAACGGTGTCATTTCGTAGAGCACCTCATGAGGAGCGTAGCCAAATAGTTCTGTTGCCCCTTGGTTAAAACGAGTGATCAATAGATTCGCATCTGTCATGATCATCGCCATGTCGAGTTCGGTACGCATCATCGCCTCAAACGCATTGTGTTGTATCGTCACGCGTGTATCGTGTGGCAATGGTTCAATAGAAAGAATATATTGTTTGTCCCACGGGATGGCATGGACACGCATCGTCGGCAGTTCATACATCCAAGGAAGTCCTTGTTCCATCCGACGGGACAATTCCATCGTGATGGGTGACTGATTGACCATATGGAAAAGGTTCGAACGTCTCTGTAGATTCTCTGGGAACTGCTCAAGAAATGGACGATTTGCCTGAACGATTGTTCCATCTTTCTGTATTAACGCAATCCCGTAAGGTAATGCATGTAGTAACTCCCTTTGGAGATTGGCATGATTCTCCATGAACAGTCATCCCTCCTTCGTGGTGTCAGACGAGCACATCTTCTATATCATTCGACAGATCCCCCTTTCATTTCCTGCCCTCAAAAAGGTAAAGTGGGAGAGAGGACTCGGAAAGGAAAGATAAGGATGATCGGATTACTTGTTAGTATGATTGGAGCCGTGTGTTTATGGTGGTTCGGGGCACCACTTTGGAGCAGCATCTTGCTTCTTTTCATTGGAATCGTCTGGTTCGTTTTGAAGGTTCGGCTGTCGACGATCGATCGAATCGATCGAATGGACGGTCGAGAATTTGAACTGTTTTTAGAAGAGGTGTTCACCGCGCTCGGGTATAAGGTAGTGGTCACACCTGCATCGCGTGACTTTGGGGCGGACTTATTACTGGAAACACCGGATGGATGGTCGATTGCGGTACAGGCGAAGCGCTATGAAAAAGTGGTCGGTCTCGAAGCCGTGCAACAAATTGCAGCGGCCGTACCGTATTATGAGGCACATGAGGGATGGGTCGTGACAAACTCTACTTTCACGGACAGTGCCTATGAATTGGCTGCTCCAAATCAAGTTCGTCTGATTGCGAGATTTGAGCTTGAAGAACTCTTAAAAGAAGCGGGATACAGGCGATAAAGATCGACAATTTCACAAGTTCGACAGAATCAGAAATGATGTCGAAAAAAAGGGGTTGTCTTTTTCTTAAATCGGTGCAATAATCATCTTCGTCATATGAAATATGTAGTAGTTGAAACGAGATAAATACTACAGAGAGAAACGATTGGGGTTTTCAGTAATACCCGACCGTACACATACAAACAATCACGGTTGGAACGTGCTAGGAGGAAAAAGCGGTGCGCAAATTAATTTATGTAAAAGGTTGCGTCTTTACGCAAGGCGAGGCGACCATTTATGATGAGACAAATGATGCAATCGGATCTGTTCACCGCGACGCGGAAGGCAGTGTTCAAGTGCACAATTTGTCTGGACGACAAATCGCTCACGGGAAATATATCCCGAACTGCCAAAAATGGGTCGTGATGAACCATGATGGACAGGCGATTGGTCAATTGAAAGACAAATTCTCGTTATTCGGGAAAAAGTGTGAGTACAACGTCTATGAACGCGGACTCTTCACGATTCAATACGATGTGGAACGTCATAAGTTCAGCGTTCGCGACAAAGCAGGCAAATTGGTCGCGGAGCTTCGGAAAGAAGAGGACGATACGTTCTGTTTAACGAAAGAAGCCGATCAGCTATCGATGTTCGAACTTCTTTCAGTCTTAAAGACGTTAACGGTTAAATCGCGGATGCCGCTCGCAGCATCTGTCTCATAACGATGACGAGCACCGGTCAGGAGACCGGTGCTTTTTCATGTACAAAAACCGCTTCATCAAATGAAACGGTTCAGGTAATGTTTTGCCTCGAGTTCAAGCGTTGTGACGCGATGTGCGTAAAGACAGAGCTTCAAGACATGAATGATATTCGGATGTGTGTATTTCGTTTTTTCAAGCGAACGCTTCGCTCGAGTATCGAGAAGGTCGATTGGACTTGTCGATTTTGCATACTCCGCATACAGTCGGTAAAAATCAATCGGAGAGATAAAGTCGTCTTCGTCTCGGTCAGGGTTATTGAAGATTAAAGCCAATAAGGAACTTGTTTCTTCTAATGAAAAAAGGTGTTTCAAGTCATCGAGAAGGTAAATGATGGCGGCTTGATGCAAAGAATACTTCTTACCGATTCGTGGGACCCCGATAATCTTACGGACTTCGCGTTTCGTCCAGTTTTGAATCGTCGTCGCCGAGAGGTGTTCACCTGTTAGTGCATTTGCGAGAGCGACGATTTGATTGATGGATAGGCCATGCTTTTCAATATGAAACAAGTGGATTTTTCGAAGCTCTTTTGGAAAATGTTCACGCACGTCTTCAGGGAAGAGGGCGAGGGCTCGATCGATTTCTCCGACCTGCATAAAATGAAGGCAATCTGCCAAAGTTTGAATTGAAGTTGCGTCGCGCATACGGCCACCCTTTCTATCGCCAACATCGTACGTTGGCTATACAGTCATTTGACCTCATTCTACCAAATGTTTGAAAAGTAAGCTAGGATGGGCACTGATTAAGGTATAATGACGATATCATATACATTCTGTACATAGAGGTGGTCAAGCAATGAATGAATGGATTAGTTCGATTATCTCGATCGTGTTCGTCCTTGTCTTTCTCGTAGGTCTTGAACAAGTCGGGAAGCGGCTCGGATGGACAGACGAAACGATTCGGAAAAGTGTACATATCGCAGTCGGACATTGGTCGCTGTTAGCGGTCTGGTTGATGGATACTTGGTACGTCGCGGCAGTGCCGCTCATCTTTTTCACCTTTGCGAATGCGGTCTTATTATATAAAAGTCCGTCGCCTGTGCATCAAACGGAACGCAAATCACTTGGAACTGTCTATTATCCGATTGCGCTACTCATCATTCTGTACTTCTTTTTTGAGTCAGAGCCTATCGCTTTCTTGGCCGGTTCGCTCGTTCTCGCGTGGGGAGACGGAATGGCTGCACTGATTGGACGAAAATACGGAACGGTTACTTATGATCTTTATGGCCAAAAGCGCTCATTCCAAGGGAGCCTCGCTATGTTCCTTAGTTCGTACGCGGTCTTATTTTTATTGTTTTTGTGGAATGATGTCGTGATGTGGCAAGTGGTAACTTATGGGTTTATCATTTCCATTATCGCTACGCTAACTGAAGCGATTTCATATCGTGATTGGGATAACTTTACAATTCCCATCATTGTTGCTGTGGCGACATCGCTATTGTTATAAACTAATCGCTAAGTTGTAAGAAAAACGTTGCTTGTCACGTTCATTAATCATTTGTATACTGTGATTCGTACTGAAACGATTCAGTGACGTGCTCGGGATGAATGAAATGTGACCGAGACACTGATTAAATAGAACGTAAAGGATTGAGTGAACGCATGAGCTTTTTACAGCAACTCCAAAATATCATTCCGGCCGAGCGCGTCCTTCAAGACGAGCCGTTGTCGGCACACACGTATACAAAATTAGGCGGTAAAGCAGATTACTTCGTAGCACCACACACATATGAAGAGGTCCAAGCGGTCTTAGAACTGGCGCATCAGGAATCGATGCCATTTATGATTCTTGGGTTCGGGTCGAACTTAATTGTTCGAGACGGTGGAATCCGCGGAGTCGTTTTAAATTTGAATGAATTGAATACGATTCGTCGGGATGGTAACCAGATCATCGCACAGGCCGGAGCAGCGATTATCGATGTATCGCGTCAGGCACTCGCTGAAGGGTTGTCCGGTCTTGAATTCGCTTGTGGCATCCCTGGAACAGTCGGTGGCGCCGTCTATATGAATGCCGGTGCTTACGGTGGGGAGACGAAAGACGTCATTGCGTCAGCGACGGTATTGACGCAGGAAGGACAAGTCCTCCACTTATCTAAAGATGAGCTACACCTCGACTACCGAACGAGCCGTGTCTCGAAAGAGGGGTTGATTGTACTTGAAGCGACGTTCGAACTTGAGCCAAAGAACTATGAGTTGATCAAAGAGGTCATGGATGATTTGACGTATAAACGTGAATCGAAGCAACCGCTTGAATATCCTTCATGTGGAAGCGTATTTAAACGTCCTCCTGGCTATTTTGCCGGAAAGTTAATTCAAGACTCAGGTCTACAAGGGAAGCGGATCGGTGGGGCTGAAGTATCGCTTAAACACGCAGGATTCATCGTCAACATTGATGAAGCGACAGCGACAGAATACATTTCGCTCATTCGTCATGTGCAAGCGACTGTCAAAGAGAAGTTCGAAGTGGAGTTAGAACCGGAAGTGAAAATCATCGGGGAAGACATCGCGGTAGAGAACGCATAAATAGTAAAGAAAGAAGGAATCGGACGAAGCTGTCGTTCGATTCCTTCTTTAATGTAAAAAGGCGACGAGAACGGGCATCTCGTCGCCTTTTGTTTACGCTTGTTTCTGTTTAGCAACTGCCTCATAGGCAGGGACAAACGGATACTCCAAATCACGAGCAACCGCTTCGTATGTGACCGTACCGTTAATCACGTTCAAGCCTTTGAGAAGTGCGGCGTTTTCAAGGAGTGCCGGGAATACACCTTTTTGAGCGCATTCGATGATGTATGGCATCGTTGCGTTCGTGAGACCCATCGTTGATGTGCGTGGTACGGCACCTGGCATGTTGGCAACTGCATAGTGCTGGACACCATAGCGCTCATACGTCGGTGCGTCATGTGTTGTGATATGATCGATCGTCTCACAAATTCCACCTTGGTCGATTGCGACATCGACGATGACAGAGCCTGGTGACATACGCTGAACCATCTCTTCTGTAACAAGCTTCGGCGCTTTCGCTCCTGGAATGAGAACTGCCCCAATTACAAGGTCACTCTCGGCCACTTGTTTCGCGATGTTGTACTTGTTTGAGATTAACGTATTGATTGTGTTTCCAAACAAGTCATCGATTTGGCGTAGGCGAGCCGGGCTGATATCCATCAACGTCACGCTCGCACCAAGACCAATCGCGATACGAGCCGCGTTTGTACCGACGACCCCACCACCGATGACGGTGACGTTCGCACGAGGTACGCCAGGTAAACCAGACATGAGGATTCCTTTGCCGCCGTGTGGTTTTTCGAGAATTTGTGCTCCGATTTGTGCAGCCATACGACCTGCGACTTCACTCATCGGCGTGAGAAGCGGTAACGTCCGATCAACTTCTACTGTCTCATACGCAATCGCTGTAATCCCAGAATCGACGAGTGCTTTTGTTAATTCCGGTTCAGCCGCGAGGTGGAGATACGTGAAGAGCGTCAAATCAGGACGGAAGTATTGATACTCTGATGCCTGTGGTTCTTTTACTTTGAGGGCTAGCTCAACGCCTTCCCAAACCTCTTTCGCCGTTTCAAGAATCGTCGCACCGGCATCAATATATTCCATATTCGTGAAGCCGCTACCGAGACCGGCATTCGTTTCGACGAATACATCATGACCTAGCTCCGTTAACATAAATGCACCCATCGGTGTCAAAGCCACCCGGTTTTCATTGTTTTTAATCTCTTTTAATACCCCGATTTTCATGGAACATTCCCCTTTCATTCCGTTGACACAAATTGTTCACACCCCTAGTATAGACCCATCCGAAAGCGCTGTCTTTATCATGGATTCTAAAAATGAAGACGCTCACCTTGTGAAAAAACACAAAGTGAGCGTCTAGTCTTCTAAGCGATATTGACCGGCTTTAATCGCTAAGTAAATCATGGCGCGTTCTGGTAACGATACTTGCGTGATATTCGTCAGTTCTTCGATTCGTCGAATCCGGTACAGGACGGTATTCGGATGGATGTGTAGGTGAGATGCGACTCGTTTTACGTTTCCTTCGAAGTAAAAATACCATTCGAGTGTCGTGACGAGTTCGGTCTGATGGGATGAATCATATTGTTGCAGACGTTCAATCGTCGGATGTGTCTCAAGACGTAATCCGATGCGACGTGCGAGCTCGGGAACAAGCTGATAGATGCCGATTTGTTCGAAAGAACGAGCGTTTGAGAGTTCAAGAGGGAACTTACGACGTAAGGTCGTAACACGTTTCGCTTCTTCGGCTGCCGCATATAACGTATCACTTTCGAAAAAGCGTCGACTAATTCCCAGTCGAGGTTCAGACTCGGCGAATTTGTCTTGGAGCAACTGTTCGAATCGTTCAGCCCAAGCCAGTAATTCTGTCTCCTCATCAGAGAGCTCAGATTTCATATAGTGCCAGACCAGTAACTGCTGACCATCGATGGCGTGTAGAACGACTTCGATTGCCTCTTGGGTCGCAAGGACGTAATGCAAACGTTCAGCCAGTTGAGGGGTGATCGGTTGGCTACAATCAATAATCGTCAAACGACTGGCGACCGCGATAGGAGCGAGTTCGTTTAATCGTTCACGATTCGGGTCGGAAAGTGTGGGTGAAGCGAGAACATCTAGCAAAAAGCGTTCAAGTTCGGCATTAATCCGTCGCTCATGCATTGCGATGGTCATGAGTAATTTCTTCGCAATGTTCGCACCTTCTTGAAGGATCGCCAACTCTTGGTCGGTGAACGGATTTGTTCGGGCCAAACTCCAAATATAGCCGAGTACTTCATCATGTTGTTTAATGACGACTGCAGCACGTTCCCCTAAACCGACAGCGAGTCGGGCGGGGATGACAACGGGTTCGTCCTGATCAATCACTTCTCGCAAAATGCCACTCTCCCATAAATCTTCAATGACGGCTTCCGGGACACGACGACCGATGATGGTCGCAATTCGGGCCGGATCAGTTGAATCGGGATGTGTACTGTACGCAAGTAATTGATGATGGCGGTTTTCGATGGTGATCGGTGCTCGAATGGCCTGTCCAATCGCTTCGGCGAGTGTATCGAGTGATTCGTATGATTTCTGCAAAAAAGGCATGTCGATTCCTCCTCACTCTGAGTATACCGTCTTCTTTGTGAAACTTCACAAAAAGAATCGAGAGTGTGAGAAATGACATACCTTCTATTCATCACATAGGGAAAAATAATCCGACGGCCAGACCGAGCAAGGCTCCGACAATGACTTGAAAAGGTGTGTGACCGACGAGCTCGTTCAAGAGCGGGGTCTCATGTTTGATCCCTTTAAAATAATCGTTCAAGAGTCGGGCTTGGAAACCGACCGCTTGACGAACTCCGGTCGCATCATACATAACAATCGTGGCAAAGACGACGGCGAGTGCGAATAGGCCCGAGTCGATGCCTTCCATACGTCCGATGGCAGTTGCGAGTGCGACAACCGTAGACGAGTGTGAACTAGGCATGCCACCTGAAGCGAACATGATTTCAATTTCAAAATCCCGTGTTTTAATGAGTTCTGTTACGAGTTTAGCAGCTTGCGCGATGAACCAAGCGAGCATTGCGGCGAGTAAAGGTTCGTTAAACATGCATTCACTTCCTGTCTGACATGGTATCTTGACTATACCCGAAAGAAGCGCAGACTAGACGTTAAGATTTCGTCAAAAAAAGGTGTCATGGACAAGTCATCCATGACACCTTCTGGTCGATTTTTGTTACCCGACTACTCCTTCAGTTTCCTGAAGTTTCTCAGCAATGTTGTCAATGATATAACGGTTGCGTGGGTGTTCTTGACACTCTTTCGAGCATGAACGCATTTGTTTTGGTTCACACTCTTCACAACAGAAGTGTTGTACATTGCACTCCGGGTTAGCACAATTAACATAACGAACCGTCTCGGTTCCGCAATGCATGCAATGCGAGACGACAGTCGGGTTCACGGAGTTAACCGGGACGTTGATGCGCTCGTCAAAGACGTATAGCTCGCCATCCCAGTTTTCGCCTTTTGTCGCTTCGTCTTTTCCGTACATCGCGACGCCACCTTTAAGGTGGAAGATGTTGTCGTGACCTTGGTCACGCATATATGCTGTAAATTTCTCGCAACGGACGCCACCAGTACAGTACGTGAGAAGTGTTTTCCCTTCATAGAGGTCCTTGTTCTCTTCGAGCCATTCTGGCATGTAACGTGAAGCCTCTACATCGATTTTGATCGCGTTTTTAAAGTGACCAAGTTCGTACTCGTAGTTGTTACGAACGTCGAGGATGACGACATCATCACGATTCATCATCTCTTTCCATTCTGCTGGTTCGAGATATGCACCGTGTTGTTTCGGTACATCAAACTCACCATCAAAGCGCCACGTCACGAGTTCTTTCTTGTGACGGACAAAAATTTTCTTGAAGGCATGTTCTTCGACTTCATCGATTTTGAACTCGATGTCGCTGAAGAGTGGGTTTGCTTTCAAGTCATTCATGTATTGCTCAGTTTGTTCCCACGTACCAGAGCACGTCCCGTTGATTCCTTCGGAGGAAATCAAGATGCGTCCTTTGATGCCGAGGTCCTTGCAATACTTCAAATGTTCTTGCGTGAGTGTTTCTGGGTCTTCGATGTTGACGTACTTATAGTACAGCAAGACCCGCATTGGTTTTGTTTCCATATTGTGTTGCTCCCCTGTGTTCAGTTTTTTGCAGGAAAACGAACGTTGGGTTGTGTCGTTCGACGAATGAACTTGCCTGCAACCACAAGTCCATTATTATATGATAAATATCACGACGAATTTTCGCAAATGGTTTTTAATTTTTTTTGACGAATGCAGGGAGATGCGTCTTGTGAATCGAATTCGGGGAATAGAGTAGTAATGAAAGTTGAAGGTGGAACGACTATGCTGAATTCTCTCCAACAATACATCATCCAATTGATTGAATGGCTTCAAAGTTTGCCTGGGGGTCCTTGGGCCGGACTTGGTGCGCCGTTTTTAGAAGCGATTTTTCCGTTTTTACCACTCGTTTTAATCATATCGGCCAATGCAGCGACATATGGATTTCTGTTAGGCGTTCTCTTGTCATGGATCGGGAATCTCCTCGGGACGCTCGTAGTCTTCGCAGCTGTCCGATATGTCTTCCGAAAACCGATGACACGCTGGCTTGAGAGACATAAGGCAGCCGTGTATTGGCTAGAACGAATCAATCACATGAGTCCGATTTCACTTGGGTTCCTATACTCACTCCCGTTCATTCCGGTCAGTCTGATCACTTACTTGTTAGCGATTATTCAAATGCCACTTCGTACATTCGTTTTGGCAGCGGGATTTGGTAAATTACTCGTCGTCTTGATTTTCTCAGTCATCGGGGATCAATGGGAAGAATTTATTCAAAGCCCATTTCGTTTACTGATGCTCGGTCTACTTTTGGTCGCACTATGGGGCATCAGTCGAGGACTTGAAGAAGTGCTCAAACGACGCGCGTTCAAAAAACGAAACGAGCAGTTGAAACAAGATATGGTCACTAAACGACAAACACCCCTATGAAAGGGGTGTTTTTGATTATGACTGTTTTTTGAAACGTGGGAAATTGAATGCGATGGCGATTCCTCCGCAAATAAAGAGGAGGAACGGATAGAACATGAACGGGACGAGGTCAGGCGAAGCGGTCTTCGTTAGTTCTGCAGCGATGAGAAGTTGTGCCCCGTATGGGAGAATTCCTTGTACCCCACATGAGAAGATATCGAGTACGCTCGCTGACTTTTTCCGTTCGATGTCATATTCGTCTGCGATGTTTGCGGCGAGCGGTCCGGCTACGAGAATGGAAATCGTGTTGTTCGCGGTCGCCACGTTCGTTGCACTGACGAGACCGGCAATACTCCATTCGGCACCGGCACGTTTTTGGATCCGTGATGTCAATGCATCACGTAAATACGTAAGTCCGCCGTTATGGGAAATGAGTCCCACGAGACCACCCATGAGTAACGTTAGGAATGAAATTTCGGCCATGCCAATCATCCCGTCCGCAATGGCTGTCACGAACGCCGTGACCGACAAGCTTCCGTCGAGGAGGCCGATGATTCCTGTTAGCGTGATTCCGCCCAACAGGACGAGAATGACGTTCAGTCCCGTTAACGCCAGGCCGATAACCGCGAGATACGGAATGAGTTTATACCATTCGAATGCGGCGACATCGACTGTCGATTCACCGTTCGACAAGACCGCGAGTAAAATCGTCGTAATGATCGCGGCCGGTAACACGATCCAGAAGTTCGTTCGGAATTTATCCCGCATGTTCGTCCGTTGCGTCCTTACGGCGGCGATGGTCGTGTCCGAGATAAATGAAAGGTTGTCCCCGAACATGGCTCCGCCAACAACTGCAGCGGCAGCGATGGCGACATTCACGCCGCTCTCTTCGTGAATGCCGAGAGCGATTGGTGCGAGTGCCGCAATTGTTCCTGTCGATGTGCCCATTGCCATTGAAATGAAGGCAGCGATCACGAAGATCCCGCTCAAGAGAAGCGATGGTGGTAATAGCGTCAAGGCGGCATTGACTGTCGCGTCGATCGCTCCGATGGATTCCGCTACCGTTGAAAATGCGCCAGCCAGTAAGAAAATGAAAATCATGATGATGATACCCGGGTTACCGGCTCCTTGCGCGATTCGCTCCACGGTTTGGGTGGCACTACCTTTGGTCATGAATGCTGCAACCATCAAGGCGATGATAGCCGCAACGAGTACGGGAAACTTATAAAAGTCCCCATAATAGACACCCGCCCCAATGAAAAAGAGCAAGAAGATCAGTAACGGCAAGAGTGCCCATTTGTTTGCTGTTGGTTGTTCCACTATATTCACCTCACTAAAAAATAAAAGGACCTTTTCTTAAGAAAAAGGTCCTTCGTCTGAAATACCCTTTTCATCTTTCGAGCATTCGCTCGCTGGATTTGGCACAGGTTCCCCGCTGCCGAGACTTCACAGGGCCAGTCCCTCCGTCTCTCTCGATAAAAAGTGAATCTATCCAATTAGTAAACACGTTCCCTAACGTACCTGTTTCGAATTGGCTTGTCAACCTAAAAACTCCCCAATTCGATGTGAGAAAGAGGAGTTCAAGTCGTTAAATGATTAAAGTGTGCCACACGGTTACGTCCGGCATATTTCCCGCCAACGTAAAGTGCTCGGTCCGCGTTTCGAATGGTATCGTCTAGACGTTTGTTCCCAAACGACTCAATTGTATCGACACCAATCGAAGCAGTCACAGAGATATTATGGTGATCAACGATGAATGGTGTCGCTTCAATTTGATGACGGATTCGTTCGGCGACTTCGATTGCTTGCGTCACATCGCAATGATTGAGAAGTAAGATGAATTCCTCACCGCCGTAACGGGCAGCAAAATCATCGACGCGAAGCACTTGTTTAATGCGTCGACCAAATTCCTGCAACACTTGGTCACCGACTTGATGACCGTACGTATCATTGATTTTTTTGAAAAAATCAATGTCGAGCATGGCAACGGAAATCGGATACATTGAGACATCAGAAATTTGCTGAATCCCGTACTCATAGAAGGCGCGTGCATTGGCGAGAAGTGTCAAACTATCCGTCCGGCTCTCGGTATACAGACGGTCACGTTCATGACAGCGGCTGATGGTCCGGTTGAACGATTTTAACAACTTGATGATTTCATGTTGGATGATCTTTGGATATCCATAGACAGGTTCTCCGGTCATCACAATCCACGTACGGATTCCTTCAATCTCTTCTGAACGAATTGAGACGAAACTGTGATAATCGTCGTGGAATGCGTCAGAGAGTGAGGCATCCCATTCGAATCGCATCTCGTAGTCGAGGACAGGTTCCACCGGTTGACTGATGTCGAGCAACGCGAATGCGACGGGTCGATCAATCGGTTGTCGCGTCTTTAAGTCGAAGTAGAGTGTACGATCGAACAGTTTGAACTCAACATATCCTTCATCGTAATGGTTCAATTGTTCGCATTGACTTAAAAAGACTTCGATGGCTTGTGCCTCGCTTTGTGATAACGATACAGCCTCTTTCGCCTCATCGTATTGCTCAATTAACGATTTAAACGCATCTTGTCGCTCCTTTTGAATGAGAAGTCGCTTGATAAAGAACGTCAACGCAGCGGCGATGCTGCTGACGACAAGTAAATTCGTCTCTCGGAAAAACGCTGCCGCTAAGATGAAAATCAAACTGACGACGTACGTGTAAAAGGCAATCTTCAAAAAGTCGCTCAAAGCGATGTCGACACGGAACCACCATCTCACCTGATACTTTTGAAAGATGGTATTTAAAAAGATAGCAAGAAACAGTCCGGCGAGTGGGACGAATGACTCTTGCGAATAAAAGTCGAGACCGGTCTCGCCGCCGAGTGCAAGATAGACAGCAACGGGAATGACGATTTCCAGGTATGCCGTAATGGCGTTCCACGGATAGGTGAACCGAAAGCGGCGTATGGCGACTTTTGGTCTCAAGTTAGCGAATTGGAAGACGAATAGTCCAATTTGGTTCACGATAAGCGCCGTTTCAAATCCGAAGAATAAAAATAAGATTAAGACGATACTTTCAGAGAATGTAAAATACACACCTTTGACCTCAATCGAGTCAAGTTGAAAAATGATGACGAGTAACGAAATCAGAATAAAGGACAACGGATCGATGGTCGGGGCGTGTAAGACATCTAATGCAAATAATCCGATGGTGAAGATGAATAAAACACTCCATATACTCCAACCGAGCACGGACATCTTGCGGAAGTGGTTCATGCGTTCCCTCCTAGCATGGGAAATTTCAAGAATATAATATAAAGATTCGTCACGATTTCGTGTGAGTCCTGCTTCTCTTCTATGATGCTTGAATTCTAGCATTGAGTATATAGGGAATATCCTCTATAATGAAATTGCTTTTCAACCGCATAGACGAAAGTCGATGAAAAAGAGAGTAACGATGGTTTAGTCAACAAAGCGACCTGGGGATTGGTGAGAGCCTGGGCTGACAAACGTCGCGAAACGCACTTTTGAGATGCTATCCGAAACGAGAGTAGGCATAGCCGGAGGGAACCGTTATCACCATAAAGCGGTCTGCATCATGCAGGCAAGAAGAGTGGTACCGCGGGAATTCCCGTCTCTTTGCATCTATGCAAAGGGCGTTTTTTTTATGAGTTGTTATTGAAGAAGGAGGACATACAGATGAGTTATGAACGCAAATATGCAGAAGCACTATCCCGTGTCATCGGTGAAGAACTCACGATTGACCAAATTGAAGCATTGATTGAGAAGCCAAAACACGAGGCGCACGGTGATCTCGCGTTCCCGTGTTTCCAATTGGCGAAAGCTTACCGAAAAGCACCTGTCATGATTGCGACAGATATCGCAAATGAATTGAACGATGCATTGTTCACGAAAGTGGAGGCGGCGGGACCTTACGTCAACGTCTTCTTGAGCCGTGATGTCGTATCAAAAGAAATCATCAACACCGTGCTCGATGAGAAATCAGAGTATGCGACACATGAGGCACGCAACGAAACGATTGTGACGGACTTCTCGTCACCAAACATTGCGAAGCCTTTCTCGATGGGTCACTTGCGTTCGACGGTGATTGGGAATGCAATCAACCAAATCGCACGTAAAAACGGATATGACGTCGTCGGCGTCAACCACCTTGGAGACTGGGGCACTCAGTTTGGGAAATTGATGGTCGCCTACAAGAAGTGGGGCGATGAGGAAGCGGTACGCGCCAATCCGATCGCAGAACTTTTAAAATTATACGTCCATTTCCACGAAGAGGCGAAGACACAACCAGAACTCGAAGACGAAGGTCGTGCTTGGTTCAAAAAGCTTGAAGATGGTGACGCGGAAGCGACAGAGCTTTGGCAGTGGTTCCGTGACGAGTCGCTCAAAGAGTTCCAGAAAGTATATGACCTCCTTGGAGTGAAATTCGAAAGCTTCAACGGGGAAGCCTTCTATAACGATAAAATGGGACGCGTCGTCGAGATGCTCGAAGCGAAAAACCTCTTAGTGGAAAGTGAAGGGGCGATGGTCGTCTCGCTCGAAGAGGAGAACTTGCCACCATGCTTGATCAAGAAAAAAGATGGCGCGACGTTGTACGCGACACGTGATTTGGCAGCGGCGATCTATCGCTACGAGACGTATAACTTCGTCCAAGCGAACTATGTCGTCGGTGGTGAACAGGCGCTTCACTTCAAACAACTCTTCTCGGTTCTTCGTAAGCTCGGATATGACTTTGTTGATGGCATGCATCACGTGCCGTTCGGCTTGATCTTGCAAGAAGGGAAAAAGATGTCGACACGTAAAGGACGCATCGTTCTTCTTGAGGAAGTGTTGAAAGAAGCAATCGAAAAAGCACAGGCGAACATCGAACAGAAGAACCCGGATCTTGCGAACGCAGAAGACGTCGCACGCATGGTCGGTGTCGGCGCGGTCGTCTTCCACGATTTGAAAAACGAACGCATCAACAACATCGAGTTCGATCTCGACAGCATGCTCAAGTTCGAAGGGGAGACAGGACCTTACGTCCAATACACGAATGCTCGTGCAAACTCACTCCTCCGTAAAGGGAACTACGATGGTTCATCGTTCACTGGTGCAGACGATGATTACTCATGGGGTGTCGTCACGATGCTCAACGCGTTCCCGCACGTCATCACACGTGCGCATGAACGTCGCGAACCATCCATCATCAGCCGCTATGTACTCGACCTCGCGCAAGCGTTCAACAAGTACTACGGTCACGTCCGCGTCCTAGAGGAAGATGCGAGCAAACAATCGCGTCTCGCTCTCGTCAAGGCAGTGACGCTCGTATTGACAGAAGGGCTCCGTTTACTCGGTGTCGAAGCGCCGGAAGAAATGTAAGACAGACGAAAGGACCTCAAAAAATGAGGTCCTTTTTTGTATTCACACTTTCATCCGCGTCACCGTTCGGGCTTCCGTATCATAGAGACACCATTCCCGATCGAAGATGACGGCACCGACGTTGATGACATATCGTTTTTTCTTCAAATGGAACGGTGTCCCGATTTCCCACGGCAAGGATTTTCCTTTCCGGTAAATCCCGGGAATGTGACTATGTCCGATGAAGACGAGCGGATATTTCGCTTTCTCGACAACGGGTTCCCAGTTTTCGTTCCATTTCACTTGATGCCCATGTAAAAAGCGTGCTTCGCCAAGAGTCGTCTGTTCCGGCAATAAGGAAATCCGTGTTTTCACAGGGTGGTCGATGACGAGCACCTCGTCAATTCGCTCTTCCTGATTGCCCCGTAGACTCGGGAACGTGAGTAATGCTTCATAGTTCGGATCGTATGTCACGACGTCTTCCACATGATGAAAGCGCTCGTGACGTCGTTTTTTTCCGATATGGCATTCATACAGGTCACCGAGACAGAGAATATGCTCGGTTTCGCGCCGAACGTCATCGAGAACGGCCTTTAAATCATCAAACGAACCGTGCGGGTCACTGATGATCGCGAGTTTCATCGGAAGTTCGTGAATTGGGCGTCGACAGACAACTCGAGTTCACGAACGAGCTGCATAACGGCTTGAAGATCGTCACGAGATTTCCCCGTCACTCGGATTTGATCGTCTTGAATTTGCGATTTGACTTTAAGTTTTGATTCTTTGATGGCGTTGTTGATTTTTTTCGCGTCATCTTTGTCGATGCCGCTCTTCAGTTTCACACGTTGACGAACAGTGCCACCGAGTGCGCCCTCTACTTTTTGATAGTCGAGGTTTTTTGTCGGGACGCCGCGCTTGATCAACTTCGTGATCAAGACGTCTTTTAATTGTTCGAGTTTGTAGTCGTCATCCGAGATGAGGACGAGGTCCCCGTTGTCGAGCGACATCTCACTCTTGGATCCTTTGAAGTCGTAACGGTTCAAAATTTCCTTCTCCGCGATTTGAATCGCGTTCTTCACTTCTTCAAGATTCATTTCTGACACGATATCGAAAGAATTGTCTTTTGCCATGTTTCATCCATCCTTTGTCTGGTTTTGTTATAATGATAGCAGATTTGAAGCAGTGAAGGAGTGAAGAGATGGAACGTACAATGGATCAACACACACATGCAGACTTAGATCACGTTGCCTATCACGGAAAAGACCTAGGGGTGACGTTCAAAGGGGAACAGATTCGACTACGCGTCTGGTCTCCGGTAGCGGAACAGATGTCGGTGAAGCTATATCGCACAGCTCGTGCCCGTAAGTTTGAACGACTTGAGCTCGAGCCGGCCGAGAAGGGGACGTGGGTGATTGAACTCGACCGTGCCTTATTCGAAGGTCAATTTTATGTATTTGAAGCGCTGATTGATGGGAAAAAAGTAGAGTCGCTCGATCCGTATGCAAAAGTCGTCGGAGTGAACGGGAAACGAGGATGTCTGCTCGATCCGGCATCCTTGAACCCGGACCATTGGATCAAAGAACGTCCGTTATTCAATTCTTCACAAGAGGCGGTCATCTATGAGGCGCACGTACGTGATTTGACGAGTCATCCGGAGAGCGGGGCGACACACCGTGGGAAGTTCTTAGGGATGACCGAGACGGGTACGACGACCACGAGCGGTTACCCGACCGGACTCGATTACATTACGTCACTCGGAATCACACATCTTCAATTGATGCCGTTCTTTGACTACGGCTCGGTGAATGAGTCACGTGAAGGGGAAGACAACTATAACTGGGGCTACGATCCGGTTCATTACTTTGCGGTCGAAGGTTCTTATGCTTCGTCGGCGGATGACCCGGCGACACGGATCATTGAACTCAAAGCAATGATCCAGGCACTTCATGACCGAGGCATCCGTGTCATCATGGACGTCGTATTCAACCATACGCATGATGCGTTGACGACACCGCTCGGTCAATTTGTCCCGGACTATTACTATCGATTAAATGAAGACGGAACGCTTGCGGACGGCTCAGCATGCGGGAATGATACGGCATCTGAGCGCGCGATGATGCGGAAGCTCATGATTGAATGTGTCACGTACTGGGCGAAAGAATTCATGATTGACGGGTTCCGTTTCGATTTGATGGGACTCCATGACGTCAAAACGATGAACCAGATTCGGAAAGCGCTCGACCGTGTCGACCCATCGATTCTTGTCATCGGGGAAGGATGGGATTTGGATACGCCACTCCCGGTCCGTAAAAAAGCGAACCAACATAATGCGCATAAGATGCCACGCATCGCTCAATTCAATGATGGGATTCGAGACGGTGTCCATGGAGATGTCTTCATCGAAGACTTACCTGGCTGGGTAAGTGGAAACACGGATATGACGGCCGACGTGAAACGCGGGATTGCTGGTGGGATCACGAGCCAAAGTTTCGCTGATGAGCCGAACCAGGTCGTCAACTATGTGGAATGTCATGACAATTTGACACTTTGGGACAAATTATCCGTGACGAATCCGGAAGATGATGAGACGACACGTCGCCGTCGCCACCGTTTGGCGACCTCGATTGTGCTTCTAAGCCAAGGAATTCCGTTCCTCCACAGTGGACAGGAGTTCTTCCGGACAAAAGACGGGGATGAGAACAGTTTCAACTCAGGCGAAGTCGTCAACCGTGTGGACTGGACCCGAGCTGAACAAGAAGCGCCGAGTGTGGAATATGTGAAAGGTCTCTTGCGTTTGCGGAAGCAATATCCACTCTTCCGACTCGAGAACACGGAACAGATTCGTAAACACTTACGTTTCTTTGATGAAGCAGAAGGTGTGATTGCATTTGAATTGAGCCGTCACGTGGAAGGATATGTGGAACGACATATCGTATACCATAACGCACTCGAGGAGGCGGTCGAGGTCAAACTTCCGTCTGGTAAGTTCGAGGTAAATGTAGAAGACCATACTGTCAACTTGACGGCACCACGTCAAATCGAGGAGCGTCATATGACAGTCGCGCCACTTTCGACTCTTGTCGTGACCGAACGTCGTCCGGATTACAGCAAGTACGCTGTGGCTGGTGGAGCCGCACTCGCCGTAATCGGTGGTCTCTGGTATGTATCGAAGAAGCGCAAGCGCAAAGAGCAGTAACCAAAAAAGGAGACGTTAATCCGTCTCCTTTGGTGTGTCTTCCTCTGATTGAGATGCCTCGAGTTGCATCATTTTTTGAACGAGGATGTGTTTTGGCATATGCATCAGTTCCTCGAGCGGGACGTTTAATTTTTTTGCGAGTTCAACCGCGGTCTCTGGCGATAATTGTAATGGACGCATTGGTGTTCTCCTTTCGCGTATGTCTATACCGTCAGTATACAGGAAAATTGAAAATGTGTTGAATGAACACATTCAAAATCGAATTTCGTTTCGGTCGTTGCTAAGCTGAAATTAGGAAGTGATCAAATGTACAAACAAACAGCAGACTTTCAATTTCATCAAACGATCGAATGGTTAGAACGTATCGGTGAAGGTTGGATGTTGTACTTGGCGCAAACCGGATTTATGTTCTTTGACGAGTCGTCTCAAATTCGCTGGGAGATTGACTGGAAATGGACCCCGTGCGCCTTATATGTGGAGCCGAGTGCGGCACGTGCCGTAGCATGGTTCCGGGACAGAGGACTTTACGGAGTGATTGATTTACAAAAAGGACAGATGGAAACACATGCCATTCCGCAACGTTTTATTGGGGATTGGTTTAGCAATTTGCACTATTGGCAGGACGATGACATCTATTTATATTCAGCTGAATCAGATGTCGTGGCTCTGAATCTCCACGATTATACGTTTCGATATAGTCGCTATGAAGAAGTTCCGGTGTTTGGAAGAATCATCGAAATGGCGTATCAAGGTACGTATGATTTTGAGCGATTTACACCAGAAACATGTGTGACCTTGTTCGATGAACGAACGCATCACTTTTTAATCAACAATGTGAAGACGAATGAGAGTTGGCGTATTCCGTATGAAGGGAATCGGGAAACGGTCATTCTTGACCAAGTCGGAGATACGACAGCCATCACTTCAACGGAATCGTTTCAACTGTTTCATCGGGATCGAGAACTGTTTTCTTCAAGCGTGTGTGCAGACAATCAATTATTGAAAGTGATGTTATTAGACAAGCGAGGCGATCGACTCGCTGTTTTGTCCGCACCACCACGATTTTGTCATAGCTGGCTTCAAGTCTTTGAACGCCAAGGTTCCTGAACCGGTGAACGGTTCGGGAATTTTTTATGAAGCCACGATGAAAGAGGAGAGAAACGGGAAGTAGATGGATAGACAGGGAGGAGTGACATCAATGGAATGGTTAGGTAGGCAGTTGGTTCGCTTTCGGTACGGCGTATTACTCATATGGGCGATTTTACTCGCGGGTTCAGTCTATTTCGGGCTACAGCTCCCGGGCGAGTTGAGAGGAAATGGGTTTGCCATTCAAGATGGACGTTTCCAACAAGTAGAGGATACGTTAAATGAACGATTTGATCGAGCGGGTGCTTCGATGATCGTCTTATTCGAAGATGGAGATTTGGATGCGGTCATGGAAGAACAACAAGACCGCTTTGAAGCAATTTCTTCAATTGACGGCGTGATTACCCCGGCGGAGAATCCCGATGCTCGTTCAGGGGATGTGTCCTATTTCGTGCTGGAATTCGAAGATTATGATGCGGCGGAATCGTCAATCGATGCCGTGCGGGACGCGCTCATCGTAGATACGGATACCGAAGTTCGTTTGACAGGGGAACCGGTCTTTGCGGACGACTTGAACGAGGCGTCGAAAAATGACTTGATTCGAGCGGAGTTGATTGGGATTCCGGTTGCACTTGTCGTCTTATTACTCGTTTTCGGCACGCCACTCGCTGCGCTCATGCCGTTACTTGTCGGACTGATTACCTTTATTGTAGCAGCGGGATCGCTATTCTTTTTTGCGCAAAACATGGAATTATCCATATTCGTCTTGAACGCCGTGGCGATGATTGCCATTGCGCTCGGTATTGATTTTTCACTCTTATTCGTCAATCGGTATCGAGAAGAGTTGACGCGTGGTCAATCGAGAGAAGAGGCGATCGTTCGGACTGTCGCGACAGCGGGGCGCTCCATTCTTTTCTCCGGACTATGCGTCTTTGTGGGATTGGCTGGCCTATTGTTCATTCAAGTGGACGTCTTCCAGGCGGTCGCGCTCGGTGCCCTCATTGCCGTTGCGGGGGCTGTATTGTCCGCACTAACGCTATTGCCGGCATCTCTTTACTTGGTCGGCGATGCATTGAATAAAGGGCGAATCATCAAGTCGGACGAAACACGTTCTGAAAAGCGTTGGCAAAAGCTGGCGCGCTTCGTGATGAAACGTCCGGTGACGATGACGCTTGTTGCGTTATTGATTCTTCTTCCGAGTCTTTGGTTCGTGCGTGACTTGGAGTTGAACATTCCAGATGCGGATGCGCTCCCGACTTCCTATGAATCGCGGGCGGCGCTCGAACGATGGGATGATGTGTTTGGAGACAACTCGACTGACGCGGTCATTCTGTTCGAAGCGAATGATTTGACCGACCCGATGATTTTAGAAGAATTGACGAGTCTTACAGATGAGTTGAATGAAGTCGATATCGTCTCTAACGTTTCGACCTTTTTGACGACGTCTGGTCTGGCACCTGAGACCTTTATACAACTCGCCGAGACAGCGCCGGAACAACTCGCCCCGCTTGAGCGCCTCGTGACACTTGACGGGAATACAGATTTGGCACTCGTGAATGTTAGCTTCGATGTACCTCCGAGCGATAAAAAAGCGCAAGCGTTCGTACGGGATTGGCGAGACAAGGGGTTTGAAGTCGGTGGACCGGCAGCTTTCAATGAAGAAATTTATGACGAAATTTATGATAGCATTCCCTACGCGGTGATCACGGTTATCTTGGCGACCTTTTTCATCCTCATGTGGGCGTTCCGCTCTATCTTGATTCCGATCAAGGCCATTCTCATGAACGTGCTTGGTCTTGGGGCGACGTTCGGCTTACTCGTCATCATCTTTGAATCAGGGTACATCTATGATGCCGAAACCATCGGTATATTGACACCGGTCTTCATCTTCTCGCTCGTCTTCGGCTTATCGATGGACTATGAGGTATTTCTCGTTTCACGAATCGAGGAATATTACCGCGAGACAGACGACAATGATTTTGCGACAGAGATGGGACTGGCGAAAACGAGTAAGATCATTACCTCGGCCGCCATCATTATGATCGTCGTGACGGGTGCCTTTGCCTTCACGGGTGTCAGTCCAATCAAACAGCTTGGTGTGGGGATTGCGCTCGCCATCTTTATTGATGCGACCATCATCCGGATCTTGCTCGTTCCGTCCCTTATGAAACTGTTCGGGGATTGGAACTGGTGGTGGTTTGGGAAGAAAAATTTACCGAAACGTAACATGCACTAAAGGTAAAATTCATGAACTGAATCAAAAGGTGTGGTAAACTACCTACAAGATTACGCGCAATTTGAGAAAGGAAGGTCTTTATGGATACCGAGAGGACATGGCCTCTGTTCCAACTTCCGGACTTCTAGCGTTGACTGATCACAACCACGTGTATCAATCAACAAACGGAAGATCGGAGATGGAACAGATGGAACCGCGGCTACGACTGAGGATTCTCCTCTCCGTCAAGAACGGGGAGGACAATCGGAATGAAACGAGTTGCTACCATAGTGCTCGGAACGCTGATCATGGCGTTCGGTTATTATTATTTGAATGAACAGTTTGGTTTGGCGGAAGGCGGGTTCGTCGGATTATCGCTACTCGGTCGTTATTTATTTGATATCGACCCGGCGATTTCGATGATCGTGCTCGACATCCCATTCTTTATCGTCGCTTTGTGGTGGAAAGGATGGCGTTTTGTCGGGCAAGCGGTACTAGCCGCTTCGTCCTTGTCGCTCAGTTATGCGATGTGGGACCGTCTCGACTTGCTCACGTTTGAGATTCAAGTGTGGCCAGCGACGTTGTTCGCTGCGATTGCCAGTGGGATTGTGACCGGATATGGTCTCGGTCTCGTCTTAAAGTCAGGTGCGGCAACGGGAGGCGACGATTTATTCGCCCTAGGTCTATCGAAGTGGACAGGTGTGTCGGTCGGTACGATTTTGATTGTTTTTGATGTGATCGTCCTTGGGATCTCACTCATTTATCTACCATTATCGAATGCGCTCTATACACTTCTTGCGGTGTCAATCGCCGGACGAGTCGTCACAAAAATGCTCGTCGTCGATGAGCCGAAAGTGACACCTGTCGTACCAAATTGGACACCAAAAAACGATCTCGCGTGAGATCGTTTTTTTTAGTTCATCGAAACTGCGATGTCAAACAAGTCTTGTTTCGAAAGTTGATCTCCTTTGTAGTCGATTGCATATTCGACGCCATCTTGTTGCCAACTGAGCACGGTGAGTTCATCGGTCTCATTGAGGTATACAGGAGAACCTTGAATGGTTTGAGCATATGCTTCCCACGTTTCAGTATGGTGCCATCCTAGTTCAGTAGTTGCCCATACGGTAATAGACTGCTCATCATTTTGATAAACGAGTTCGACCCGACTTAAGCTGACGAGATGAGCATATTCACTATCGGTGACAAAAGGAAGCTGCGTGGGGCTTTGAATCTCGAATGGGACGAAAGAAGTCGTTGCGTGAATGGGTAGAGGGACTTCGCTTCGTCCGATAAAAAGTAGAAAAAGACTCATGCCGAGAATACACTTGAAGATAAAACGGCCCTTTCGATCTTGTGGCAGTAAAAACATGATCGAATTTCACCTCACTGAACAATTTATACATTTTCATTTAGTATAAATGAGGTATTTGGTTAAAACATACAAAAAATAACTTTTTATTCACTGATGATGATATCATGGAGGATGACTAGAAATGAGAGGTGCATCTTATGAAAAATCGAAATATTGTCAACTTTAGTATCCTCGTATTACTCATGGCAGTGATGGTCGTGAACAACGTTGATGGGCTACACACGCTCAAGACGTTGGTGAACGGTCTTGCAATCTTGACGTTATCTGTCATCGGAGTTGTATACGTGACAAACTATGCTAAAAATAAGAAACAGGCAATGTGATGAGATAGGTGGCTGAGGCTACCTATTTTTCTTTTTCGTTATTTGTGCTAAACCTCACAGCGCATGCTATCACCATCCATTACACTAGTGGATGAAGGAGTGATAGGTGATGAAATGGATGATTCCAACACAACATGGGGCATGGTCGATGCTCATTTTGCCGTTCGTTCTTGGAGGAACGGTCGGAGGATGGACGTGGACACATATGCCTTTTGCCATTGCATGGCTATTTGTTTATATGGGAACATTCTTCTTGTTCCAATACATCAAACAACGTAAGAAATCGCGTGAGCTTTTACGCACAGTGATGATCTATCTGATGATTGCTACATTATCCATCATTCCAGTCCTATGGATGCAATGGAGTCTCATCTGGTTCGCTTTTGCGATGATTCCATTCGGTCTCGTGAACGCCTACTTTGCCAAAATCAAAGATGAGCGAAACGTGTGGAACGACGTCAGTGCCGTCACGTCATTCTGTATCGGAGGAATGGCGAGTTATTACCACGGAACACACGTCTTTGATGAAACGATTATATGGGTATTCGTTTTACCATACCTCTATTTCCTCGGAAGCATCTTTTTCGTCAAGACGATGATCCGTGAAAAGCAGAGCCTCACGTATCGAAACCTTTCGTGGGGGTATCATATGTTACTAATCATCGTTTTCATTACACTAGGTTATCCTCTACTCGCATTGGCTTATGCACCAAGTCTGGTACGCGCTGTTTGGTTCTACGGCAAAAAGATCCCAATCATGAAGATTGGGATTGTGGAAATCGCTAACTCGATTTTTGTATTAACGTGGCTCGCGACATATCTCCTGATTTAGTTTGCAGATGACGAAGTACTCGCGAGGACGGCAGCAGTCGTAGCAGCGGTCGCCGCTTGTTGCATCGCCAATAAGTGGGCGAACGTACCGTGTAGCAATAAATCGCTCGCTTCGCTCGTTATGCGTTCGGCCGCTACGAGTTGAAGCGCGACGAGCACGCTATGTGTGTTGAACCAACGTTGCTTTTCTTTTTCGGCATTCACGATTTCTTGAACGGCGTGCAAGGTACTCGTATTCGGTTCCGTAACGATGCTAAGTAGTGCGAGTGCGGGTAAGTGCTCACGACGAATCGAGATATTCACTTCATCTAATTGCGATTTCCATGCCAGCAGTCGAGAAACTGCTTCTTCGGGTGAGGACTCGCTAAACGTCAAGAGGTGCGAGACGAGTTGCAGTTCGTTTGACTTCGGTAGCCGATCTTTTAATAACGTATAATGTTGCTCAATCCGTTCATTTAAATTAATGACGTCGTCAAACGCTTGAACGAGCACGAGCGCCGACAACAAGTCTTCCTCGCTCGTCAACCAAGGATGATGTTGTTTAAACGTTTGATATAGTTCGGTCGCCTCATCGAGTCGTCGCTCCGGTTCCTCGACATTGATCAGTTGATTCGCTAAAAAGGGACGCAGTGAACTGAAACGGAAATGTTTCCGGTCGAGTAACGTATCGAGTCGGAGCGCCTCGTCGATTGCGGTCTCGATGTCCTCATATTTGGCATCGAGAAACGAGAGCCAGACGAGATTTTGACTGCCTCGAAATTTCGAGAACATCTTCGTTTTTCGCTTTAATACATCGCGTGCGTTCGAAAATCGAGATGCTTCGAACGGGGTGTCGTGAATCGCATAATGAATGGCCATCAAGCGCCGGAAGTCATCCGTCAGTTCCCATTTCGTTGCTGCCTTGATGGCGTCTAGTGCCTCTACATAGCGTTCATATTGTGTCATATCGAATCGCCTCCTCGGTTAGCTATACGAACTGGGATGAAAAGATGTTTCAAAAAAAGCCGTCTCGGAAAAATTCCGGACGGCTTTTCATTATTGTACTTGTGTATACAATTTTTGCATGTACTCGTTCACTTCATCTGCCGCTTGGAACATCATGAATGAATGTTGCAAGATGATCTCTGGTGAGAAACCAAGATCGAGGTCGAGTGTCGATGCGAGTGTGACATCGCGATCGCTGTCGAGTACACAACGGAAGTACTTGAACTCCTGGTTGAACTCGTTCAAGGCATTGAGAATCGGTAAGTCTTCTACATAGTCTGGGACGTGCGTGACGGTAGCAGCGTATAACTCAGCGTCTGTCGTCTTTTTGTTAAAAGCGATAATCATAACGGGCTGAGCCCCGGATTTTGTTGTTTCACGCGTCAAAAACGTGACGTGCGTTTCAGTGTCGCTTTCTTTGAACGTCATGTTGCGTTCAGCGGCAAGCGCTCTAAATGATTCTACTTTTTCTTCGAAGTTCACAAGGAAATCCCCCTTAGTAAGTCGTTACTCTAACTTTCCCCCATTTGGGCAGGGAAAGCAAGGGGAACTAGCGTTTCATCAGCATTTTAATAGCTTCTTCTACCGTTTCGGATGTATCTTCGCCATCTGCTTGTGCTGTGATGATACATTGCTCTAAGTTCTTGGCCACGATGATCGTAGACGCGCGATCGAGTGCGGAGCGTGCGGCGCTCAGTTGCGTCACGACATCACGACATTCCTTTCCTTCCTCCATCATGCGGATGATGGCTCGAATTTGTCCTTCTACCCGTTTCATGCGATTCAATACTTTCGGATCGTATTGATATTGTTCCATGTCCTTCACCTCTATAGTAAAAATTGTTCAGTTACCCAACTATTTAATATGTAGGCTCATCTTAATACATGGGGGAGTATGTGTCGAGCATCAACTACTTGAGAAGACTAGAATAAAATATTCTATATTTCGTCAAACTTATTTCTTGCAATTGCATACCTAAGGGGGTATATTAATGACGTGGAAGCGAAATGTTCAACAAATCACAAACTTGTTGAACGCCAGCTACCAAGCCGAATGGTATAGATTGAATCGAAAAAGGAAGGTAGATTAACGATGAAAGCATCTGCTTTAAAACGTCAAATGGACTTTGAAGTGCCTGTAAACATTGTCGACGTTCGAGAACGTGACGAGTTTCAAGAAGCGCATATCGAAGGTGCCAAAAACTATCCGTTATCAGAAATCACAACGTGGATTGACACACTCGATCCAACTGAAGAATATGTCGTTCTTTGCCGCTCTGGTGCACGAAGCACGCAAGCGACTTGGCAAATGGAGGCGAAAGGCTATAAAGTGGTCAATATAGAAGATGGTTTAATGAGTTGGCCAGGAGAAGTTGTCAGAGGAGGAAATGGACAATGAGCAAGAAAATCGTAATCGTTGGTGGAGTAGCTGGTGGTGCATCTGCAGCGGCACGTCTTCGTCGTTTAAATGAAGAAAATGAAATTGTCATGTTTGACCGTGGAGAATATATTTCATTTGCGAACTGTGGTCTTCCATACTATATCGGGGACGTCATCCAAGATCGTCAAAAGTTGCTCGTTCAGACGGTTGAAGGAATGAACAAACGTTTCCAACTCGATATCCGCAACTTGACGGAAGTCGTAAAAATCAATCGTGACGAGAAATCGGTAACGGTGAAGCACGTCCAAACAGGCGAAACATACGATGAGTCGTACGATGTCCTCATTCTTTCACCGGGAGCAAAACCGATTCGTCCGAATATCCCTGGAATCGACGAGGCAGAAGATATTTTCACACTTCGCAACATTCCGGACACAGACAAAATCCGTGGTTACGTCGATGAAAGAGCACCAAAACATGCAACGGTAATCGGCGGAGGCTTCATCGGAATCGAAATGGCGGAAAACTTACGAGAACGCGGCGTTGACGTGACACTCGTCGAGATGGCAGACCAAGTCATGACGCCACTCGACCGTGAAATGGTCGCACCGATTCATGAACATTTACGTCTGCACGGCGTCGAACTTCAACTGTCAGACGGTGTTTCTTCATTCTCTGAAAAAGGGAAGAAAGTACATTTGACGAGCGGTCGCGTCATCGATACAGACATGGTCATCATGTCAATCGGTGTCACACCAGAGTCGACGATTGCGCGTGAAGCAGGTCTTGAAACAGGTACGCGCGGCGCGATTCGCGTGAATGAAAAAATGCTCACATCAGACCCGAATATTTACGCAATCGGAGATGCGGTCGAAGTACTCGACTACGTCTTTAAAGAGCCAACTGTCGTGCCACTCGCATGGCCAGCGAACCGTCAAGGTCGTCTCGTTGCCGATATCATTAACGGTCGTGACGTGAAGTATAACGGAACGATGGGAACGGGAATCGCCAAAGTATTTGATATGACTGTCGCATCGACAGGATGGAATGAAAAACGTTTGAAAGCGGCTGGTAAGACGTATGAAGCTGTCCACGTGCACCCAGGTTCGCATGCAGGATATTATCCGGGATCGACGCCTGTGTCACTCAAACTCTTGTTCCACCCGACAACGGGTGAAATTTACGGTGCACAAGGTGTGGGGATCAACGGAGTCGACAAACGCATCGACGTCATTGCGACAGCGATGAAAGGTGGTTTGACTGTCCTTGACCTGCCTGACCTCGAACTCAGTTACGCACCACCGTTCAGCTCGGCGAAAGATCCGGTGAACATGATTGGATATGTCGCGTCGAACGTCGTCCTCGGTGATAACGAAGTCGTACATTGGGATGAGATTGATGAACTCGTTGAAAATGGAGCGACGTTACTAGACGTTCGTGATGAATCTGAGCACGAGCTTGGAAAAATTCCAGGATCAATTAACGTACCGTTGAACTCATTACGTGAAAACTTGGACAACTATGACCGGAATGAAACGATTTATGTGACATGCCAAGTGGGTCTTCGTGGTTATCTCGCATCACGCATTTTGCGCCAAAACGGCTTCAAGGTGAAAAACTTGAGCGGTGGCTACAAAACGTGGTCACAGATCAATCGTGATTTCGAGGCGCTTGAAGAAGCGAACGCATCAAATGAAACAGCGGCTACCGTTGTAGAGGAGGAACCAACGCAAATGACGAATGCTCCAATCGGCGAGGCGGTCGTGTTAGACACATGTGGTCTACAATGCCCGGGACCAATTTTAGAAGTAAATAAAAAAGTTGCAGAACTCGGGGAAGGCGAAACGCTTCGCGTCCTCGCAAGTGATCCAGGATTCTTTGCCGATATCGAAGCATGGGCGAAAAAGACGGGCAACAAGCTTGTCTCAAAACAATTCGTCAACGGACGAGTTGAAGCAATTCTCCAAAAAGGACAAGGTCCGGCTGCACCACAAGCGGGCGCTCCTGTAGGCGACGGTGCGTCAATGGTCGTCTTCAGTGGGGATCTCGACCGTGCACTCGCATCCCTCATTATTGCGCAAGGTGCTGCAGCAATGGGGAAAGAAGTGACAATGTTCTTCACATTCTGGGGGCTTAATGTCATCCGTAAACCGGACGCACCGGAAGTGAAGAAACAAGGTCTTGAAAAAATGTTCGGCATGATGATGCCAGGGCATGCGGGCGAACTCCCGCTCTCGAACATGAACTTCGGTGGTGTCGGTCAAAAAATGATGAAGAAAGTCATGAGCGACAAAAATGTTCCTTCTGTTGAAGAAATGATCAAGTCGGCACAAGAAGCAGGCGTGAAGATGGTAGCTTGCACAATGTCGATGGACGTCATGGGCATTAAAGAAGAAGAGTTGATTGATGGGGTCGACCTTGGTGGTGTTGCGGCGTATCTCGGCGCAGCAGAGGGCGGTAACTTAAACCTCTTTATCTAAATGAGATATAGAACGAGTCGGATTGCGATAAGCTTTCCGACTCGTTTTTTTGCTTTTCAAAAGAACCGAAATGACGTTGAAAAACGAATTATTATTGCAATTTTCGTATAATTTACCTATAATTCAAGTCATGTTAAAAAAGTTGACATGACTTTTTCTGTTGAGATTTTTAGAATGATGGAGGATTAGTATGGAGAAATTGGTAGAGAAACTCGTTTCGCAAGCGAACGATTTGTTGTGGTCGCAAGTGCTTATCGTCGTCCTTGTCGCATTAGGTCTTTATTTTACGGTTCGTATGGGCTTCGTTCAGTTCCGCATGATTCCTGAAATGTTCCGCCTCTTGTTCAAAGAAGGCACAGAGCGTGAAAAAGGCCAGGTGTCTTCGTTCCAAGCGTTCGCAATCGGGACGGCAGCACGTGTCGGGACAGGGAACATTGCCGGTGTGGCGACAGCGATTGCGCTCGGTGGCCCAGGGGCAGTCTTTTGGATGTGGCTCATCGCTTTGATTGGAGCGGCATCTGCATTTGTCGAAAGTACATTGGCGCAAGTGTATAAAATCCGTGACGGACGCACATGGCGCGGAGGTCCGGCTTACTATATGGAGCGTGCGCTCGGTCAACGTTGGCTCGGTGTCTTGTTCGCGATTTTAATCACGTTCTCATTCGGGTTTGCGTTCAACTCGGTCCAGTCGAATACGATTTCACTTTCTGTGAGTAACCAATTTGGTATCAGCACGACGGTCGTCGGGGTTGTCCTAGCGGTTGTCACAGCGATTGTCGTCTTTGGTGGGATTCAATCAATCGCACTCTTGTCGAGTATCATCGTTCCAGTCATGGCGGGTGGCTACATCTTGCTCGCGATTTGGATCATGGTGACGAACGTATCCCTTTTACCAGACGTCTTTAGTCTCATCTTCTCAGAAGGAGTTCTTGGAATCGAGCAACTCTTCGGAGGGGCAATCGGTGCAATGGTACTCCAAGGGATTCGCCGCGGTCTCTTCTCGAACGAAGCGGGTATGGGTTCTGCACCGAACGCTGCTGCGACAGCGGAAGTATCGCACCCTGTCAAACAAGGATTGATTCAATCGTTTAGCGTATTCGTGGATACATTGCTCGTATGTACATCGACAGCGATGATTATCTTGATTTCAGGTGTTGCTGGTTCAGAGTCGTTCGCAGGTGTTGAATTGACACAAGCTGCTTTGACGGCAGAAGTTGGTTCAGTCGCGACATCGTTCTTGACGATGGCGATCTTCTTGTTCGCCTTCAGCTCGATTCTTGGAAACTATTACTACGGCGAGACGAACATTCAGTTCATCTCGGATAAAAAAATCTACGTCACACTCTATCGCATCGGTGTCGTCGGAATGGTCTTGTTTGGTGCCGTCCGTTCTGCTGGACTCGTCTGGTCGATTGCTGACGTGTTCATGGGTCTCATGGCACTCGTGAACTTATATGCCATCTTCCGCTTAGCGAAAGTGGCCCGCGCCGTTCTCGATGACTACTTGTCACAACGACGCAAAGGAGAAGACCCGGTCTTCTATGTCGATTCAGTTGAGAATCTTCCAGGTCGTGAGTATGTGGAAGCTTGGGAAAGCGAAACAGAAGAACAACAAACGGGAACAAGTCGTTCTTGATCTAAGGAACCGTCTACGAATTGAAGTAGGCGGTTTTTTTACGTATACAAGACGGGTAATGTCATAAAAAGGGGGCGTTCATGTATGGAGACGACGCATTATGTACGTGTTTCCCCAGAAGTTTGGGTGTCGTTTAATCAAGATCCAGAGATGATTTTAGATTGGTTAATTCATATGCATGAGCAATATCGGGACCGCGACGAGACACTGACGCTCCCGAATGTGGAGCCGTTTCAACGTGTGCTCAGTCAAATCGAGGTGTATATCGATGGGGCTGACACATATAACATGGAAATGGCGCTCGTCGGCGAAGAGTTGATTGTCAATGAAGCGCAGGCGGTCGTGGTCGGTATCTTGACCCCGCAGTTACTTCATATCGTCAAAGATACGTTGCATGCGTTCGGGCGAGATGACGTGAAAGATATGGCGCTTGTACCAAAAGATGAATTCGAGACGATTTGGGAAGAATGGACCCGGTTGCAACAATTTTGTGAGACGGCCGCGTCCCAAGAAGAGCTCGTCCTCATTTATTATGAATAAAAGTGAGTTCCCTATGATATGATGTTAAAAAATGGATAAAAGGGGATTCAATCATGGACGTGTTCGGCATACTCATCTGGCTTGGCATTCTCATCAACCCGTTCCTTGCGTATCAAACGAAAATCAAGTCGCTTTATCACATCACACTCATCTCCTTTGTCACATTTTTGATGACATGGGGATACGCGGTGGTGGGTGGGACGGTACCAGCCCTATTTGACACAGCGTGGAGTTTGCTGTTGATCGCTTATGTAGGTCTATTGATTTTGAACAGCTACTTGGTCAGTAAGCGATTCGTTCCAAAGATGACATGGTTTCGTTTCGGTATAATCGCAGTGATTAGCGTTGGCGTCAGTCAAGCGTGGGTAGGATTGAGTACGGGAGAGTGGACGCCATCCCTTTTCATGGACGGGGATTTCTGGATGATGAGCGTTATCTTATCGCTCCTGCTCCTGCTTCTCGTTACGATGAAGACGTTAGACCGTCGAGTAGAAGCATAAAAAATCCCGAAACGAATCAATTCGTTTCGGGATTTTAATTATTTCAAAGCGGTTTCGAGTGCCTTGACGTTTTCACGCATCAAGTCAAAATAGCTCTTGTCCATCTGTTCTTTTGTGACAGATTCCAAGTTGTAAATCGTCACGCTTTCTGCGCCGATTTCTTGTTTCACGACCTCGGCCACTTTCGGTGTGACCGTATCTTCAAAAGCGATATAGTTCAAGTCATGAAGACGGGCCTCTTCGATGATTCGTTTGAGGGCTTGCTGTGACGGTTCTTCAGAAGGTGTGAGGCCGGCGATCGGCAACTGATCGAAACCATACCGTTCAGCCAAATAACCGTATGCCGCGTGTGTCACGAGTAACTCGGACTTCGAACCGTTCTCGACGGCTGCTTTTAACTCCGCATCGAGGGCGTTCGCTTCGTCTTTGAATGTGCTCAATCGTTCTGCGAATTCATCCTTATAGTCGGGTGCTTCCTCACTAAATGCTGCTTCGACAGCTTCTGCCATCGATACAGCATTCATTGGATCGAGCCAAACATGAGGATCATATTGACCGTGGTCGTGTCCTTCTTCAGCGTGCTCATCTTCAGAATGACCATCCTCTTCATGACCGTCTTCTTCATGAACATGGACCGTATCGGTTGCATCGAGTAGTGTCACGTCCTCTGCTGTTTTGACAAAGGCGACGTTCTGTCCCTCTAAACTCTTCTCCATAGACTCGACATACGGTTCAAGGTCATGACCGATTGTCAAAAAGAGATCCGCTTCTGCGATTTGAGTCATTTGTTTCGAAGTCGGTTCATATGTGTGTGGGTCTGCTCCGGGTGGAATGACCATCTCCACATTGACACGATCCCCTCCGATTTCTTCGGCCATTGATTTTAAAGCGAATGTGGAAGCGTAGACGGTCAATTGCTCGTCTGTTGATTCTGATGCGTTGTCTCCTTCGGTATTCCCACACGCACCAAGCAAAAGTGTGCCAGCCGCAACAGCGCCTAACCAAGTCTTCTTCATCTTGCATCGTCCACCTTTCAAATTATCTGAATATTAAATCGTAACTGTTACGTTTTATGACTGCGAATATTATTATAGTGTGACGTTCAAAGCACGTCAAGTCCGACTTCTGATGGATGGATTTTTGAAAAAAGCGGGAATATGATTAAAAAAAGGAACGAGGAGTGGATTGTATGAGAAAGGAGACTGCCTGGTTTGTCGGGGGTGCGGCGCTTGCCGCAGCAACGGCAGCCGGGGCTAGCGTGTGGAGTCAGTACGGATCACTTGTCCGATGGCAAGAACCTGAGTTGCCGATTCGACCGGCCACACGTCGGCGCCACACGTATACGTATAAAATTGTTCATGATCGTCCGCTCCAATTTGATTTGTACCTCCCACCAGGTGAAGGCCCCTTCCCGGTAGCTGTATATGCACATGGGGGGGCGTTCGTAAGAGGGGATCGGAGCATGGTGACATTGTTCCATCCGTTACTCGATCACTTTTTGGGGAAAGGGATCGCCGTTGTCAGTATCGATTACCGTTTGTTTGAGGACGGGGTGTATTTCCCGGACAACATTTTTGATGTGTCGGATGCTCTCAGTTATTTAAAACAACATGAATCGATTTTGTCGCTCGATACGAGTCAGTTGCTCGTATGGGGTGATTCGGCAGGAGCGGCGTTAATGCTCGCGACCGCACTAGATCGCCACAAACAATTTGTGGGTGAGTTAGGTGATGACCTCCCGACCATTAAAGGAGTCATTGCGCTGTATCCACCGACGAACTTTTTATTGTTCAAATTTATCCAGACTTGGCTGGCGCATTTGAAATTCTACGAGGGGAGTCGTGAGGAGTGGCGTGAATTGATGGTGAAATGTTCTCCGGTTTCCCATCTTTACGCTGATGCCCCGCCGATTCTACTGTTACATGGGAAGAAAGATCCGATTGTCCCGTTCGGTCAAGCGCTTCACTTCGTCGAACATGCGAGTGACGTCGGCGCGAACGTTCAACTCATCTCGTTTCCAAACGGAACCCATTCGCTTGCGAGTTTCCTTCAATCGGACAATCCAATTAAAGAAGAACAACTCATGGCCAGAATCAATCGTTTTATTGATGAATGCCTCGTATGACGTTGCGATTTTTAGGGAAGATGGTACGATGGGGGATGATTGAAATCGTAAGGAGTGGAAGCAGTGACAGAGTTATGTTTAGTCAGACACGGTCAGACCGATTGGAATCGTTTAGAAATTATTCAAGGACGTGAAGACAATCCGTTAAATGCACTCGGGCGTCGACAGGCAGAAGAGAGCGCGGCTTTTTTGAGTCAGGAACAGTGGGACCTCATCGTTTCGAGTCCGTTATCGCGTGCGGTCGATACCGCAAAAGCGATTGCGACAGCATGTGAAATCGATCATGAAGCGATTCAGCTAGACGAACGCTTCATCGAACGTGAATTTGGAGCGGCATCCGGAAAGCCGGTAAAAGGAATCTACGAAGCGGTTCAAGCAGACGACCAGGAACGTATTCCCGGACTTGAAACAGAAGACGAGATGCGAGCCCGTGTATTAGATGGGATGAAGGATTTGGTGGATACGTATCCAGGTAAGCGCATCATTGTCGTCTGCCATTCCCATGCGATCAAAGCGGCGCTCTCTGCTGTCGACGACACCTACACGTTCCGTCAAGCGATGCGAAACGCTTGCTCGAATTATATTAACTATCGACATGGTCAATTTGAGGTAAAGGCCATCAACGTGGCTGATCACATCACCGATCCGACCATGATGAAGTAAGGAGAATGTCATGACGACCTTATTGTGGATACTCATTATCGCGTCATTTATTGTTGCATTTGCCGGACTCATTTATCCGGTCATCCCAAGTGTGCTATTCTTGTTCATCGGATATATGATTTACGGGTTCGGTTTTTCATTTGAACCGTTAACGTGGACATTTTGGGTATGGCAAATTGTTTTCCTCATTTTCTTGTTTGTAGTGGACTACGTTGTCACTCGAGCCACAGTGGATAAACGAGGGGGTTCAGAACGAGCGAAATGGGGAGCGACGATTGGCTTGATTGCTGGACCGTTTATTTTTCCGCTCGTCGGAGTGCTTATCTTCCCGTTTATTTTCGCCTTTCTTGCAGAATTGACGCTAGGGAAGACGACGCGTGAGGCATGGAGTATCGGTGTCGGAACAGTGCTCGCGTTTCTCGGTAGCACGCTTTTAAAAGTGATTGGAATGACGATGATGGTCATCTTGTTCTTTATTTACATTTGAGGCGGAGTATTGCTCTCCGTCTTTGTTGTTTGAGGAGTGAACCATTTTGGGGAAAGAAAAAAGAGGGTCACTCGATTATTCGAATGACCCGGTTTTCACCAATTGATTGAAGGCGGAGCGACTGAACGTTTGTTGCATCTCGACTTTCTTTTCGAAGAAGGCCGGCTTCAAGCTTGAGGTGGCGACCCCTTCTTGAATCAAGGAGTCGAGCACTTGTTTCGTCGCATCCTGTTTCGGCATCAACATGAGTCCTTCGGCGACGAACGTGTGATGATCGTTTAAAGCACGCTCGCTTGTGAACGTCAGCGCGAGTGCGGCCGGTGCATTCGTTGGGGATGTAATGACCGCTTCAGCAAGGATGAGAATTCGTTTGTTTAAGTAGTGGTGGAGCGTAACGGCGGATTCGGTTGGGACAAGCATTTCGAGTAGCCATTCCGAATCGTGCTCTTTCGAGATGATCAAGCCGTCTAGCAAATCGATTGGTAAATTCAATTCATTGCCGTACTCGTCTTGAACGAGACGGACTTGGACGAGGCGAAACGTTTTCATAGGATCGTTCCTTTCCGCGTTTTCTTTAGACCATCTTAACATAGTCTGCTGAATAGAATGTGTTAAGATAACGAGGAAGAAACAGAAAATTGAGAGTGAGGGAGGCATCAAGATGAGTTGGGTTGTTGGCGTAATCGGGTATATGACGATTCTCGCAATCGTCTATTATGGTGTCCTTTTCTTCAAAGTGAAACGGGAGCGGAGTCGGGCCGGCTATCGAATCTTTCTCTTGCTTGCCGGATTATTTTTTATCAGTGGGAGCGATTATATTATTGCACTGTTCCAAGGAGACACCGAAGCGACGTTTTGGCAACGGACTGTCTATTTTGTCTTGATATTGCTCTCTTTATCGATGGCGCTTTACTTTCGGAGAAAAGAAGATCAAAGCCAAGCAGGCGAGATGACAATGGTATAAAAAAAGTTGTGGGTACGCACCCACAACTTTTTTTATTTCGGTACTCGCGTCTTGCGAATCATATCGAGCTTTAAATCCCATAGAGGCTTACTGAACGTCACTGAATACACTTCTGGCAAACGGAGACGCTTATATTCTTCCCACAGTCCGTTCATCTGTTCGTGATGATACGTACGAATTTCACTCGTGCTAGGAAGGTCGTATACCCGTTTTCCGTCAAGGAAGATCGGTTGCAACAAGCGTTTCACGTTGAAGTTGCGTGTCTTGATCTTGAAGGCCGGGTCACGGACATCGATCAAGTCAATCTCGGTGTACGATTCGACCGGTTCATCAGCGAGGGCGATATAGTCGCCTTTGAACTTTTTCGTTTCGTTGTCGATGATGCGATACAACTCTTTCTTGTGAGGTGTCGTCGTCTTCACTTTGGAAGAAGACACTTTGATGACCGGTTTCAGTTCTCCGGACTCATCCTCGCGTGCGACCAATTTATATACCATCCCGAGAGCAGGTTGTTCGTAGGCTGTGATGCCGCGCGTCCCAACAAGGAACGTATCGGCTTCAGCGCCTTGCATCCGTAAGTCTTGGATAACATACTCATCCAAATCACCAGAGACGACGATTTTAACGTAGTCGAGTCCTGCTTCATTCAACGCTTTCCGGGCACGTTTCGATAGGTAGGCGAGGTCTCCGGAGTCGAGGCGTACTGACTTGAGACGATGGCCTTTCGCCTCTAATTCTTTCGCGACCGTAATCGCGTTCGGAAGACCGGACTTGAGTGTGTCATACGTGTCGATGAGGAGACTTGTGTTATCCGGATACATCTCGGCGAACGAACGGAATGCGCTCAATTCATCGTCATGGAATTGAATATCCGCATGTTCCATCGTTCCCCCTGTCGGAACATCGAAATCACGTCCGGCAGAGACGAGACTCGTCACGTCGAAACCGGCGATATACGCGGCGCGTGTCCCGTAATAAGCGGCATCGACACCTTGCGCACGGCGTGCACCGCCCTCGAGCAATGTCTCGTTCGGTGCGGCTTGACGAATTCGAGCATACTTCGTGGCGATGAGGGATTCGTGGTTCGCGATATTGAGCAGCGCTGTTTGGAACAATTTTGCTTCAAAGATGGTCGATTCGATTCGAACGACTTGTTCGTGTGGGAAGATGACTTCTCCTTCACGGACACTATATAGTGAACCAGTGAACTTAAAGTTTCGTAAGACGTCTTCGAATTCATCTTCGAATCCGAGTTGTTGTTTCAAGTAGGCGATATCTTCTTCTGTGAACGAGACGTTCTCTAAATAGTGAACGATGTTCTCGAGTCCGGCAAAGACGACATAACCGCCGCTAAACGGATTTGAACGATAGTAAAGGTCAAAGACGACCTGTTCATTATGGCGACCTTGCTTCCAATAGATATACATCCAGCGTGGAAGATAGAGATCCGTGTGAAGTGCTAAATTACGATGTAACATATGGTTTCCTTTCTGTTTTACGTCACTTTCCGACTACGGTCGCACCGAGTGTCGTGACGAAATGTTCGAGCGCCCATTCATGTCCGACCGGATTGAAACTCTGGACGGCATCAGCATGGACGACGATTTGATAACCGAGGTTGTAGGCATCTACGGCCGTGTGAAGCACACAAATATCTGTACAGACACCGACGAGATGAACTTCAGTGATTCCGCGTTCCCGAAGACGCAGGTCAAGATCAGTTCCGGCGAAGGCGCTGTAACGTGTCTTATCAATCCAATGATCTGCTTGTTTCGACGCTTCTTTCACGGCACCGTACAATTCACGACCCTCTGTCCCACGGATATTGTGCGGAGGGAATAACGTTGTTTCGGGGTGGAATGTGTCACCTGCATCATGGACATCGTTCGCGATGACAACATAGTCCTCCGCTGCGAACGTCCCCATCAATTCGACGATTCGTTCTTCAATCTCTTGCCCGGGTTTCCCACAAGTCAAACGACCACTGTCTGCGATAAAATCAAATGTATAATCAATGACAATCAATGCACGCATGGGAGATGCTCCTCTCTCGTATTCAAAATGGTGGTTATCCACCTCATTCTAAATCATTATACATCATACGAGGAAGATTATTTTTCTCTAGTGTGGGTAGTAAAAGAGAGTAGAACGTATAGGGAAAGGGGATTGTGATGATGGTATACTCGCAAAATGAATTGACAGATGAACTGTCTCGTTTAAACGGTTGGGAAGAAGTAAATGGGGAGATTCAAAAGACATATCGGCTAGAAACGTTCCCGGAAGCCATTCAATTTGTCCATCTCGTGGCAGATTTAGCAGAGTCACTTGATCATCATCCAACTATTTTGATTGAGTATCGCGATGTGACATTGACCGTATCGACTCATGATGAAGGTGGTATTACAGAGAAAGACATCACGCTTGCGAAAGGGTGTGAGGAACTTGTCTAAACTCTTTATGACCTTTGCGTCAGGTAGTGTGGCGGATCAGTTGGCTCAAAAGCCGGGGGTGATTGCGGCGAACGGACCTGAAATGATTTTTCTTGCAGAAGGAGACAAATCTCCTTTTAGTAGCGGGAAAACATTTGAGATTGAAGAGGCGTCTGGGCAGTTTGAAAACAACGGGAACATTTTGTATGCGAATGTGCCTGCGGATGAAAACGCGCGTTCTCTTTTGTTTCATCAACTGTTGACCGAAAAAGCGCCGCTTGGCGTTGGTCATGCAGGCTTCTCGGCTTACCGGTTAGGCGTTGACCCTGACGATCATCATGCCGTCGTCTTCATTCAGTTCGCATCCGAGGGGACACGATTCCGAGATACAACGGATTATGCAATCCTCGAAGACCGATTGAAACGGGCCGTGGAACAGCGCGGATCCGGTCCTGTCATAAAACACTATGTCGTCAGTAAGTCAGATAATCTATAATAAAAGATAACGTCATGTTAGGGGAGGATTTTTATGAACAAGAATTATTTTTGGTTGGGGATGGCAGCAGGTGCAGCCATTGGTGCAGCGGCATCACTTCTCCATAGCGAAACGCGCGATCAACAAGTGAGACAATTGAAAGGCATCAAGTCGAAGTTGAAGTCATCCAACACGTCGACTGAGGCACATGCAGTCGGTCTTCAAGCGTCATCAAAAGGCAACTTAAAAGACCGTGTCATGGAATGGAAATCGCTTTACGAAGAAAACCAAGATACGATTCAAAACCTCGTCGAAGACGTCAAAGACCTAGTCGATGCGCTTCAAGAGGCTCGTCATAAAAACCAAATCTAATCAAACGACCAAGCGAATCCGCTTGGCCGTTTTTATTTCCTTACTTATAGGAATCGCGCCAATAAACCAAAGATCGCTAGTCCGATGATGATGTAGAAGAACCATTTCCCGTCACCGGAATGAATGACAGGAGGTGCGTACGAACGTTGTTTATAAGGTCCGTAGCGAGTCGGTCTTGTGTACGGAACAGTGAATCGTGAGAGCGGGATGGCGAGTAAGAATCCTGCCAAGAAACCGTACACGTGTCCCCAAAGCGACACATTCGATCCAATTAATGTGAAGACGGCGCTGATGGCGACAAAGATATAGACCAAGCGGGCATCTTGGCTATACATCAATGTGCGGCGGAAGCGTCCAATAAATACGTAAAATCCGAGGACGGCCAAGATGGCACCCGACGCACCGGCTTGTAAATAAAATAAGTTGCTGACGGTAAAATACGTAAACAAGTTAGCAAGTGCTCCGGCAAATACATAAAACAAGGCAAATTTCACGTGTCCGACCATTCGTTCCATCGCCGGTCCGAAGATGATCAGCGCGAACGAGTTGAACAGCAAGTGGCCGAGACTCAAATGAATGAAGTTGGCCGTGACCAAGCGGTACCATTGCCCGTCCGCCAGTGCCAAATGGAACGACCCTCCCGTCGCCACGATTCGTAAGCCAGGAGCGAAAGAATCGATGACAAACACAAGGAGTTGGATTACAATGAACAGCGTTACGAGTGGATATGCCCGTACAAACGTTTGTACATTTTCCGTACGACTAAACATAACATCACCTCTTTCCTCAATTGTATAAGGAAACGGGGAAAAAAGGAAAGGAGCGAGTGTCCTGTGATTGTAGGAATCGGAGTCGATATCGTCGAGCTTGATCGGATGGCTCGCTCGATGAAACAACCACGCTTTTTAAAACGTCTGCTCACCGATGCAGAATATGAGTTGTCTCAACAGTATCCACTTCCACGTCGAATCGAATTTGTCTCAGGTCGCTTTGCAGCAAAAGAGGCTTACGCCAAGGCGATCGGGACTGGCATCGCACGCGGTTTATCGTGGCGTAATATAGAAATTTTACCGGATGAGACAGGCCGACCTGTCATGACCGCGCCGTTTGCGGGGAAGATTCATGTCAGCATCAGCCACAGTCAAACTTATGCCATCGCACAAGTCATCTTAGAAGAGGAGGGACAACATGTTTCGTCCTAGTCGAATCGAGATTGATCGGGCGGCCATCGCCCATAATATAAAAGAATTAACAAGACGGATTCCGCAGGACCTCATGGCGGTCGTCAAAGCGAATGCCTACGGACACGGGGCCGTCGAAGTGGCGAAAATCGCCCTCGAGAACGGGGCGACGATGCTAGGGGTCGCATTACTCGAGGAAGCAATCGAACTTCGGGATGCAGGAATTGAGGCACCCATTCTTGTCATGGAAGCACAATTCCCGGAATATGCCGGAGTGGCGGCAGAACGGGGCATCACGTTATCCGTATTTTCTGCTGAGTGGTTACAAGAGGCTGCTCCTTATCTAGAAGAAAAACCGTTGACAGTTCATATCAAAGTGGATACCGGAATGGGACGTCTCGGCCTACGCACCCGTGAACAATTAGATGCCTTACTTGAAGAAGCGAACGACTTATTTGTCATTGAAGGCATCTACACCCATTTTGCGACGGCGGATGAACTTGATAGCGACTTATACTTCACACAACAAGAGCGGTTCGAACGCTTAATGGATGGGCTGCATGAGCAGTTCCGCTATATCCATACGTCGAACTCGGCCGGGGCCATCCGGATGGCGGGACAAGACGTTCCTTATAATCTGGTTCGTGTCGGCATCGCGCTCTATGGGTTATATCCATCACATGAGATGGAGACGTTCTATTCGTTCCTGCGCCCGGCTTTCACGCTAAAAAGTCAGCTCATGCAGGTGAAACGGCTAGAGGCAGGTCAGACAATCAGTTACGGTGCAACGTATACGACGTCAGCCGATGAATGGATTGGTACGGTCCCGGTCGGTTATGCGGATGGATGGTTACGCAAGGCGAGTGGATTTGAAGTGGAGGTCAACGGGGTTCGTTGCCCAATCGTGGGACGCGTCTGTATGGATCGTTTCATGATCCGACTTCCAGAAGAGTTTCCTGTCGGGACGGATGTGACCCTTGTTGGTGGAAACGTCACCATTGATGAACTGGCGTCTTATCTCGGGACCATCAACTATGAGATCGTCTGCCAATTTACGAGCCGATTGCCACGTCTTTTTGTGTGAATCATAAATCGTGTGAAATTATCTGAATTCTTTCTCGATTTCTCTATATTTTCCCATTCCCGCGTGTTATATTGATAAAGAACGCGGGAGAATTTCCGCCAGTCCATGAAACGATTCTGGAGGTGTAAGATGTTGAAGCAGCGAACTGCGGGTGCGCTAGCGTCCGTCCCAGATCGGTTCTCGCAACAAGGGGGTCCGATTTCGATGAAAGACCGTGAAACACTGTCCTTGAACGATGTAGTGACATACTTGTCTAAAGAAATTGCTGATCGACAACAAGCACTGCGTGAAGAATTGGCGAAAGGCTATCAAGAGATGGCCGCGTTTAACTTGAATATGGCAGAAGAGATGCTCACGATTGAAACCGAAGCCGAACACGCTCTCTTACGTCAAGTAAGTGGGGTGTGAGCAGCGTGATCGTAAAGCGTGGTGACGTATTTTATGCGAATCTGTCGCCCGTAGTCGGCTCAGAGCAAGGTGGCGTTCGACCCGTTCTCATCGTACAGAACGACATCGGCAATCGCTTTAGCCCGACCGTCATTGTCGCTGCGATTACAGCTCAGATTCAAAAAGCAAAACTGCCGACTCATGTGGAAGTATATCAAGAGAAGCACGGGCTCGAACGAGACTCTGTGATTTTGCTTGAACAGATTCGAACGATTGATAAGCGTCGTCTGACGGATAAAGTCACTCATCTAGATGATGAGACGATGCATAAAGTGGACAGAGCGCTAGAGATCAGTATGGGATTGATCCCTCTCTAGCCTTACATAGATAAGACTGGTACATAGGTATCGGTCTTTTTTTAAACTTTTTTTAAAAAAGTGGTTTAAGATTTTGTTGAAGGGGAATTTAAATTAATCGTACTCAATTTTTCTGTACGGACATTTAGGAGGGAATAGACGATGGATTTAGCGATTCGCGAGCAAGTCATTGGAGAACAATTACACCTTTACGTATCCGGAGAAGTGGATACATATACTGCACCAAAATTGAAAGAAGTATTGCATCCGGCCATCGGTGAACAAGACGTGGTCGTTCATTTAGATGAAGTGGAGTACATGGATTCGACAGGTCTTGGCGTGTTCGTAGGGGCATTGAAAATTGCCACACGTAACGAGAAAGAATTGTCACTTGTCGGAGTTACAGACCGAGTCAATCGTCTATTCGAATTGACGGGTCTTCACAAACTTCTTTCTATTAATTCGAACGTAAGAGGTGGCACGCAATGAACAATGTTGAACAGACGGTCATGACGTTCCCGGCCAAACCCGAATATGTCGGTGTGGTTCGATTAGTCGTTTCAGGAATCGCTAACCGTATGGGATATACGTACGACGAGATCGAGGATATTAAAATCGCGGTCTCGGAAGCATGTGGCAACGCCGTCCAACATGCTTATGACGATCATCAAGATGGAGAAGTCAAACTCGCTTGTGGCGTCTATGCCGATCGTCTTGAAATCACGATTGAAGATTCAGGTAAGACGTTCGCAGACGATGTGAAGCGTCAGGCCGCTCCGGTCGAAGAGACGACCGAGATTGAATCGCTCCATGAAGGAGGACTTGGTCTCTTCTTGATCGAAGCATTAATGGACGATGTCTCGATCAATAAAGACAACGGTGTCAAAGTGACGATGACAAAACTCCTCAACAGGGACGAGGTGGATCAGAGTGCCAGCAAAATCTCAACAACGCCATCACAGTGATGACGAGGTACTAGAGTGGATTGAACGCTATCAACAAGACGATCAAAACGAAGAAGTGCAAATGCTCCTCATCAACCGCTATTCAGACCTCGTTGAAGCACTCGCCCGCAAATTCTCGCGTGGGCGTGCGATTCACGACGACCTTGTGCAAGTTGGGATGATTGGATTATTAGCGGCACTTCGTCGATTCGACCCAGAATTTGGTCGTAGTTTCGAATCGTTTGCCGTCCCGACAATCATCGGAGAAATCAAACGATTCATCCGTGACAAGACGTGGAGTGTCCACGTGCCGCGTCGGATTAAAGAGCTCGGTCCAAAGATTAAAAAGACGGTCGAAGAGTTGACGACCGAATTACAACGTTCACCACGGATCGATGAGATTGCCGATCACCTCGGTGTATCCGATGAAGAAATTCTCGAAACGCTCGAGATGGGTAAGAGTTATCAAGCCTTATCGGTTGATAGTTCAATCGAAGCGGATAACGAAGGTAGCACCGTCACGTTACTCGACTTGGTCGGTAGCCAAGAGCGTGGATATGAATCGGTCGACCAACGTCTTATTCTAGAGAAGGCATTCAATGTCTTAAATGAGCGTGAACGCGCCATCTTAGAATGCGCCTACTATAAGAATATGAGTCAAAAAGAGACAGGTGAACTTCTTGGAATCTCGCAGATGCATGTGTCCCGTTTGCAACGACGAGCACTCGAAAAGCTGCGTGAAGCCATCAAGGTCCCACTCAATGAAGTATTCTCAAGCGATGACTAATCGAGTCATCGCTTTTTTGTTTAAATGTTTGCTACACTTTGGAAGAGATCAAAAAAGGAAGTGATTCAAGTGATTACGAAAGTGGCTAACGCGTTAAACTTGAAAGTGAACCAAGTCGAGACGGTTCGGCAGCTCGCATCTGAAGGGGCGACGATTCCGTTCATGGCCCGTTATCGGAAGGAAATGACGGGAAATCTAGACGAAGTCGAAATCAAAGGAATTTTGGATGCTCTTCAATATGAAGAGAGTCTACAAAAACGTAAAGCGGATGTCCTTGCTAAGTTAGAAGAGCTGGAAAAGAACACACCTGAACTAACGAAAGCGTTAGAGGCAGCAACTACGCTTCAACAAGTGGAAGACATCTACTTGCCATATCGTCCAAAACGACGGACGAAAGCGGAACAGGGACGCGAAAAAGGATTACAGCCGCTAGCGGACTGGTTCCGGGACAAGTCACCTTATTCTTCGGACAAGGTAAAAGAACTTTCTCAAGACGTCAAGGTAGAAGAGGCGTTGCCGCTCGTTCATGCGATCATCGGCGAAGAATGGGGCGAAGAAGCGAAACTGCGCCAGATGCTTCGCGATCGTGTACGAAAAGAAGGACTCTTGCGCTCGAAGAAGAAAAAACAAGCGGAAGACGAAAAAGAGATTTTTGCGCAGTATTATGAATATGAAGAGAAGATTGCTGGCATTGTCCCGCACCGTGTACTCGCCTTGAACCGTGGGGAACGCACGGACGTGCTCCAAGTGAAGGTGGTGTTTGACGAGTCGCGCTTCATGGATCAAGCCCTCCGTACATACGAACGACTTCCGAAAGAAAAGCGTGAAGTTGTCGAGGCAGCTGTGACGGAGGCGTACAAGAAGTCGGTCTTCCCCGCCATCGAACGAGAGATTCGTGGTGAGTTGACAGAAAGGGCAGAAGAGCAGGCAATCGATGTCTTCTCAAAAAACTTGAAACAACTTTATATGCAGCCGCCCCTACGCGAAGTCGTCGTATTAGGAATCGACCCGGCTTATCGAACTGGTTGTAAATGGGCAGTCGTCAATGAAATCGGAAAAGTCGAAGAGGTCGGCGTCTTCTATCCGACTGCACCGAAACACGATATCGTCGGTGCTGAAAAAGTACTGACGAGACTCGCGAAGAAATATCCAATCTCGGTCATCGTCGTCGGAAACGGAACCGCCTCACGGGAGACGGAACAATTCGTCGCCGACTGGTTGAAGAAAGCGGAACGTGACATTGCTTACGCGATTGTGAACGAAGCGGGAGCAAGTGTCTACTCGGCATCGGAAGTCGCACGAAGTGAATTCCCGGATTTGAAAGTAGAGGAACGGTCAGCCGTCTCGATTGCACGTCGAATTCAGGACGCGATGGCGGAACTCGTCAAAGTCGACCCGCAATCTGTCGGTGTCGGACAATATCAGCATGACGTCAGCCAGAATAAACTGAAGGCCTCTTTAGAGTTCGTCGTCGAGAGCGTGGTCAACATGGTTGGAATCGATGTGAACCGTGCCTCTGAGTCTTTATTGACATACGTCTCGGGACTCAATAAAACGACAGCAAAAAATATTGTGGCATACCGTGAAGAGAATGGACGCTTTGAAACGAGAAAGGAAATTAAGAAAGTTCCTCGTCTCGGAGCGAAGGCGTTTGAACAAGCGGCTGGATTCTTGCGGATCATGAACGGGAAGGACGTTCTCGATCAGACAGAGATTCACCCAGAAAGTTATCCGCTCGCGTTATCGATTTTAAAAGAGATCGGTTCTTCAAAGTCGGAGGTCGGAACGGTCGCGCTTCGAGAACGATTGCAACAAGTCGACGCTAAAGCCTTGAGTGAAGAACTAGAGGCGGGGCTTCCAACAGTTGAAGACATTTTGAAGTCATTAGCTAAACCAGGGCGTGACCCGCGGGAAGATATCCAGAAACCGTTACTACGCACAGACGTCATGAGTCTCGAAGACCTTCAAGTCGGCATGGAATTCCAAGGGACCGTCCGAAACGTCATTGATTTTGGCGCGTTCGTTGACATTGGGGTGAAACAGGATGGCTTGGTCCACATTTCGAAATTATCGAATCGCTACGTGAAACATCCGCTAGATGTCGTGGCCGTTGGTGATATCGTGACCGTGTGGATCGAACAGGTCGATGTGAATCGGGGACGAATTAGTTTAACAATGCTTGCGCCGAGCGTTAAATAAGAAGAAACTCGAATCAGGTAAAATGTTTTTCATTTTACCTGATTTTTTTTAGAAAAAGTGTTGACGGTCTTTTTGTACCGTGATATCTTATAGAAGTCGCCGAGAGACGGCATGCGAAATAAACGTTTTTCTAAGAAAGTGATTGACAGGTTTCTGGTTTGCGGTTACAATATAAATCGTTACTTCGATAATTTCAAGCAACGTTCCGCAATAGCTCAGTGGTAGAGCAACCGGCTGTTAACCGGTAGGTCGTAGGTTCAAATCCTACTTGCGGAGCCATTTTATTTTGGAGACGTACCCAAGAGGCTATAAGGGGCTCCCCTGCTAAGGGAGTAGGCTGGGAAACCGGTGCGAGGGTTCGAATCCCTCCGTCTCCGCCACTTAACATTACTTAGAAGACACATAGATTGGCCCGTTGGTCAAGCGGTTAAGACACCGCCCTTTCACGGCGGTAACACGGGTTCGAATCCCGTACGGGTCACCATATATGGAGGATTAGCTCAGCTGGGAGAGCACCTGCCTTACAAGCAGGGGGTCGGCGGTTCGATCCCGTCATCCTCCACCATTTCAAATAAAAACGTAATCTGGTCTTGTGGTGTAGGGGTTAACATGCCTGCCTGTCACGCAGGAGATCGCGGGTTCGAATCCCGTCAAGACCGCCATTTACGTTGGGCTGTAGCCAAGTGGTAAGGCATCGGATTTTGATTCCGACATGCGAAGGTTCGATCCCTTCCAGCCCAGCTTTTTATTTGAGTCATTAGCTCAGTTGGTAGAGCATCTGACTTTTAATCAGAGGGTCGCAGGTTCGAGCCCTGCATGACTCACCATTTTCCTTTTTAACTTTATACGCTGCGGTCGTGGCGGAATCGGTAGACGCGCTAGGTTGAGGGCCTAGTGGTGGTTAACACCGTGGAGGTTCAAGTCCTCTCGACCGCACCATATGCACCCTTAGCTCAGCTGGATAGAGCGTTAGACTACGAATCTAAAGGCCGGGAGTTCGAATCTCTCAGGGTGCACCATTCTTTTTATGGGCCTATAGCTCAGCCGGTTAGAGCGCACGCCTGATAAGCGTGAGGTCGGTGGTTCGAGTCCACTTAGGCCCACCATTTAAACTGACGAACTTTGAAAACTGAACGATGAGGCAAAAATAAGTTTTACCATTTTTGAATGAAGCGCAAGCTTCGTCAATTTAAGAGCTATATC